>JAJXWH010000083.1 GCA_021781745.1 Bacillota bacterium
GTGATTTGGTGTGAATCACTTACTCAGCGAACGAATGTGAGTCGAGTTTCCTTAAGTAGAGAACCCAAATCTGTGATTTGGTGTGAATCACTTACTCAGCGAACGAATGTGAGTCGAGTTTCCTTAAGTAGAGAACCCAAATCTGTGATTTGGTGTGAATCACTTACTCAGCGAACGAATGTGAGTCGAGTTTCCTTAATTAACAATTAACAGTGAACAATTGACAGTTAAGGAACAAAGTCCTGCGGACTTTGAAAAAATTGATATTTATAAAGAAAGCTTAAGCTTTCTTTGTAAATTGTTTAGTGTTAAATGTTAACTATAATTTATAGTTAGCTATAATTTATAAAGAAAATCTAATAAAAACTGTTAACTGTTACCTGCTAACTGTTAACTGCTTTCCAGGGGTGTAGTATGAATAATTACAAGACAATGTATAAAGATAAATTAAGTAAATTATTATTTTTAGAAATTAATGAAGAAGGTTTTAAACGAAATCTTAATATACCGAGTGATGTAGAATTTAAAAATGATGATTTATATATGCCTATAAGTGCTGAATATGTTGTAAGCAATGTAAATGATGAAATAAAGTTAAGTAATTTACCTATATATTATTTTGTTGAAGGTATGTTTATTACTTTTGGTGCAGATAAAAATGTAAGATATATTGATGATTATGGAACAATTCTTTCTTATATTCCAGATTCAGAAGAATGTGTAAAAAGTCTTATTGCAGATAGGATAAAGAAAGATAGATTAGAGGATGCTTATATTTTGCTAAAAGGATACTATAGATATACAAAAGAAGAAGATATACTAGTAAAACTATTATCTGTAGGAGAAACAATAAGAGAAAAAGATTCAAGCTTTGCTGAATTAATGTTAGAGGATATTGATGAATGCAAAGAAAAATTTGAAAAATCACCAGAACCTTATCTTTACAATTCTTTAATACTTAAAGATAACGGTGATTATAAAGGTGCAGAAGTGGAAATAAATGAATACATAAATAAAGGTGGAAAAAGAACACCTGAAATTGAACAAATAATAACCGATATTACTAATGTAAGTCATTTTGAAAAAGCTGTTGAATGTTTAAAGGATGAACCTAAAAAGGCAATTGATTTATTACTTCCATTAGGTGAAGAGTTTAAAGAAAATCCTTTAGTTTATTATTATTTAGGAGTTGCCTATAGAAGAATTGAAAATTACAATAAAGCTATTTATTACTTAAGCAAGAGTCTTGAAATTGAATCTGGAAGTCTTGAGACAGTAAATGAGCTTGGAATGAACTATGCATGTATTGGAGAGTATGAAGAGGCAATAAAATATTTTAGAAAAGCCTTTGAAGCATCTAAAGAAGTAGAGATTTGTACGAATATTGTAATGTGTTATATTAACCTAGGGGATAAAGAGCAGGCAAAACTTCATCTAGATATTGCTAAAAAGCTGGCTCCAGAGGATGAAATTGTTATAGAAATAGATCAAATGCTAAATAGAGTTGATAAATAGGAGATAACATGTTTACTAAAATACTTGATTTTGAAATTTTTAATAAAGATAAAAGTGCATTAATGAATTATATAGATAATTTTGAAAAAGTAAATATAATATCTGGAAATCCAGAGGTTTTATTTAATGGACTAAATAATTCTATTCTTAAAGAAAATTTTAATAATAAGGATTCTATAATAATACCAGATGGAGTTGGAACTGTTATTGCATCAAAACTTATAAAAAATCCTGTTAAAGAGAAAATTGCTGGAATAGATGTAGTTAGAGAAGTTTTAAATAAAGCAAATTTGGAGAGACGATCAATTTACTTATTAGGAGCAAGGGAAGAAGTTCTTAATAAGTGTGTGGAAAACATAAAAATGGAATTTCCAAACTTAAAGGTATCAGGAACTCATAATGGTTTTTTTGATTTAAATAATTGTAATGATATAATTGAAGATATAAGTAAATGCAATCCATGGGCAATATTTGTAGCAATGGGTTCTCCAAGACAGGAGATATTTATAGAAAAAATTATGTATAAGACAAAAACACACATATTCATGGGAGTTGGAGGAGTATTTGATATATTTGCAGGTGAGCTTAAGAGAGCGCCGAAATGGATGATATCTTTAGGCCTTGAATGGCTATATAGGGTTATAAAAGAACCATTTAGAATAAAAAGGCTAATAGCTATACCTAAATTTTTATTAATTGTATTAAAATATAGGAATAAATAATTTAATATTACAAAATAACACATGAAAATAAATAGGTGATAAAATGAAACAGGGAAGTAGTTTAATTAAATCTACATTTATAATAATGATAGTATCATTAATAAGTAGATTTTTAGGATTTGTCCGTGATATGCTCATTGGAAAGAATTTTGGAGCAGGCGTTTATACGGATGCTTATAATATAGCTGTATCAGTACCAGAAACAATATTTACTTTAGTTGGACTTGCAATATCAACTGCCTTTTTACCAACACTTAGTAAAATAAAAGCTAATAAAGGTAAAAATGAAATGTACGAGTTCGCAAATAATGTGATAAATATACTTTTTACTGTGTCGCTGATTATTTTCCTTATAACTAGTATTTTTTCAAAGGAAATAGTATATTTATTTGGGCCATCAGAAAAAACAGCATTAATTGCCATTGGTTTATTGAGAATTACCCTTTTAAACATATTATTTTTATCAGTTAATGCGTGTTTTACAGCATTATTACAAGTAAATGAAGATTTTGTGATTCCATCCATATTGGGTTTGTTTTTTAATTTACCTATGATATTATATTTATTATTCTTTAAAAATTACGATATTTTAGGATTAACCATAGCAAATGTAATAGGAAATTTCTTTAGAGTAGCTGTTCAAGTACCATCATTAGTTACTCATGGATATAAATATAAGTTTTTTATTAATTTAAAAGACGAAAGATTGAGAGCTATTGTAATATTAATAATTCCAGTAGTTATTGGAGCAGGAGCTAATTCACTAAACATGGTAGTTGATAAATCTATTGCTTTTAACTTTCCAGCTGGGTCAGTTTCAGCATTGGATTATGCTCAAAAGCTGATAGTTTTTATTAATGCTATTATTACAACATCAATTACCAGCATTGTTTATCCTCTCATGGCAAACATGAGAAATAATAACGATAAAATCGGATTTATTAATATGTTAAAAAAATCAATTTTATTTTTGGCTATATTATTAATACCTATTACTATTGGAATTGCTATATTTAATGTGGATATAATAAGAATCGCTTATGCAAGAGGAGCATTTGACGAGCATGCTGTTCAAATTACAAGCCCTGCATTATTTGGATATGCATTTGGAATATTTTTCACAGGAATAAGAGATGTATTAAACTCAACTTTATTTTCTATGGGAAAAACTAAGGTTACTACAATAAATGGAGTTATAGGAGTTATAATTAATATAACCTTTTGTATAATCTTATCCAGATATATTGGAATAATGGGCATAGCCTTAGCTTCAGTTATAGCTATGGCAGTAACTTCGATGCTTTTATTTAGAAGCATAATAAAACTAGAAAAGGGCTTTATTATAAAGGATATAATAGATAAGGTAGGATTAATCACAATAAGTTCTTTAATTATGGGATTAATAATAATTATTATGGTAATGAATTTAAGAGACAGATTAAGCTCGATACCACTTGTTTTACTTGGAGGAACTGTTGGAGTTACAGTGTATTTTACTTTATGTCATATGTTTAAAATTGAAGAAATGATTGAAATAAAGAGTTTAATTTTAAAGAGAATTAAAAGATAGGAGGGTATATGAAAATATTATTTATTGCCTGCTACTCCCCATTAATAAATAATTCGGCTGCTATAGAAACTTTGCAGTATTTAAATAAATTAAGTGAAATTAACAATAATGAAGTGCATCTTTTAACTGTTAATTTTCCTAAGGATTCAATATACTATGATGAAGCATTAAAATCTATGATTGATGATAAAATAAAAATTCATATTATTGATGGTGGGATTGTCTTCAAGAAATTAATTCCTAGAAATAACAGTAATTCTAATAATTCGTCTTTGAAAAATAATGGGGGCAGCAGAAAAATATTAAGAAAAATAAAAAATGCATTGGTAATTCCAGATATGTATTATGGATGGGCAAAGAAAGCCGGAGAATACGGAATACACTTAATGGAAAAAGAAAAATTTGATGTTATATTTTCAATGCATGAACCTCCATCATCTCATTTATGTGCTTATTATATAAAGAAGAAGTATAAGGATGTTCCATGGATTACCTACTGGAGTGATCCTTGGCTTAAAGATTCTACAAGAGAAAAATCTTTTATAGTTAAGAAAATACTAGAAAAGAGTATGGAAAAGAATATTGTAAATTTAGCAGATAGATTTATATTTGTTACAGATGCTAATAGGGATGAATATTTAAAAGATTATGAGATTTTAAATGATAAAAATAAGACTTTTATTTTAAATAGAGGTTTTGATGCTAAATTATATGATAAGTTATCTCATGAAGAGGCACCAAAGCTTATAAGTAAAGATAAAGTTAACATAATTTATACAGGTGAAATATTTTCTAAACTTAGAGATATAAAACCTTTTATTAAGGCTGTTGAAGAAATAAAGGAAGAGAATATTGAAGCCTATAGCTTATTGAACATTTTGTTTTTTGGAAATATAGATGATATAGAGGGAAAAAAGAGATTGCAGAGTTTAGAAGCAGCGAATGTATCACCTAGAATACCATTTGATGAAGCTCTTAAATATATGCTTAATGGAGATGTGCTACTTTTATTTGGAAATAAGAATTCTAAACAAATACCAGCAAAGATTTATGATTACTTTGGGGCTAAGGGGAGAATATTTGTAATATATGGGGATAAAAATGATCCAATTAAAAGAGTAGTAGAAAATAATAAAAAATGTATTGTAACTGAAAATAATACTAATGAAATAAAAGATAGGATTTATAAATTAATTGAAATGCATAAAGATAATAAATTGCATTGTGATTCTGATAATAAATATGAATGGAATTCAATAGTAGAGAGGTTAAATAATATATTAGAGGGAAGTGATTAAATGCATATAATGGTCATTCCGTCTTGGTATTCTTCATCAAGAAACAAAGTTCATGGCAGTTTTTTTAAGGAACAATTTAAGGCTTTGGCAAAGAGTGGTGAAAAGATAACTGTTGCTTATAATGAAATTTGGCCAATTACCATGTTGGGTAAGATGCATGAAAAGAGAAAAATAAATTTTAATATTGAAGATAATTTGAGGACTTATAGATATAAAGATTATAATTACTTTCCTAAAAATCCGCTTATGTTTAGAAGTTTTAATAAAAGAATGGATATGCTCTATAAAGAAATTGTTAAAAATGAGGGGAAAGTGGATATAATTCACGCTCATTCATCTTTTTGGGGAGGAATTGCTGCTGCATATATAAGCGAAAAATATAATATTCCTTTGGTTTTAACTGAGCATTCATCTCTAAAATATGCAAAGTATGTTAAAGACAGTTATAAAAAGTATATTTTTGAAACTTATGAGAAAGCAGATTATTTAATTGCTGTTGGAAGTGGATTAAAAAAAGAACTTTTAGAATATATTAACAAACCAATCGATATTATCCACAATATGGTTGATTTGGATTTGTTCTCTGTGGATAAAAATGTTATTAATGATAAAAATGTAAAGAAGAATTTTTCGTTTTTTTCCTGTGCTTTTCTTGAAGAAGGAAAAGGTATGGAAGATTTAATAAAGGCATTTGCAAAAACTTTTAAAAATGAAAATGTAACTTTAAGAATAGGTGGTGATGGAACCATTAAGCCATCATTAGAAAAACTTATTGAAGAATTAAACATGCAAAATCAGATAAAGCTCTTAGGAGCTTTATGCAGGGAAGAAGTTTCTAATGAAATGAAGAAATGCGATGTTTTTGCCCTGCCATCGGAGCATGAAACTTTTGGTGTTGTATATATTGAAGCTCTTGCATGTGGGAAACCAGTAATTGGAGCTGATAATGGTGGAGCTGAAGATATAATAAGTGAAGATAATGGAATAATAGCTAAAAAGAAAGATGTTGAGGATTTATCCAAAGCGTTAAGAAAAATAAGAGAGAATTATGAATTTTATGATAAACATAAGATAATTGAAAGAACTATTTTTAGCTATTCAGAAAAAGTGCTAGTTGATAAGCTAAAAGGAGTGTATAAAAAAGTATATGAAGGAAATAATTAAAAATATTTATGTTTTTTTAAATGAAAAACTTTACTTTAAATTACTTTATTTATTTGTAAGTTTAACATATGTAACTATTTTAAAGCCTGCTGTACCTAAAATTTTATTGTTGGGAAATGTAGCACAAGTTTGGGGAATTCTTTTAATAATATTTTTGGTATTTGAAAATTATAAAAGAAGAAAAATATATAAATTTGATATACCTCTAGGAATATTCATGATATTAACATTGATATTTACCATGATTGCATACAGGAACATTGAAAATGTTAAAATATGGATAGTAAACTTTATTCTTTTTACAATAATCTTTAGTGTTGATGTTTTCAGAAATAAAAAAGTATTAATTAAAGAGTTAAACATAATTACAGGTTTTTATGCAGTCTTTATGTTTATTGCGTCTTTAAGTTCTTTAATTATGAGATTTACAGGAACTACTATTGAAATGGGGCAAGTTATATATGGAGGTACAAAAGGTGTTTTTGAAAATGAAAATGCCCTTGCTATAGCTTCTGCATTAGCCATTGTTATGTGTATATATCTTAATAGTATAGTTCAAAACCATAAATCAAAAATGTTTTGGACGGCTAATATGATTATACAGACAATTAATATGGTGGGTATTACCATGGTAGGTAATCATGATGGAAGAAGTGCATTTCTAATTGTAGGCGGTGTTTTATATGCATTTATTTTTATGCTAAATAAGAGTAAGTATTTTAGAATTGCGTGCATATTAATACCAATAATTGCTTGTGGAGTTTTTTTAACTCATGAAAGTAATGTTAGGAATTTTACAAGCGGAAGAACAAGCCTTTGGCAGTCAGCAGCTATAGTAATAGAAAAGCATCCTTTAACTGGAGTTGGGTATAATGATCTTGTAGAAGCAGTAAGAAGTGCTAGAGCAACTGATGATTTACCAGGATTAGATGCTGGAAGATTGCACAACGTATATGTAGAAACAGCAACGGAAAATGGAATCATTTCATTGCTATTACTACTTACCTTTATAGTAATGATATTAACATTTATTGTACAGCATTTAGATAAATTACTTAGGAAGGAAAAATTGCAAATGACAACATTGACCTCACTTGTAGTTGGAATTCTTATAGTAAATTTGTTTGAAAGCACTTTAATATATATAGTAAGCTTTATGTCAATGATATTTTGGATATATCTTGGATACTTAGTATCGATTTTAGATAATAAAAATATTGAATAATTTATAATGATATGAGGCTATATATTTACTAAAATGGGAGGTCTCATGTCTTTATTAAGCCTGATTTAATTATTTTTATTTTCGTAGGATGTATAAATCATGAAGGATAATAAGCAAAATATATTTAATGAAGAAAAATCTAATATGATAGGGGCACAATAACATATGAAATTTTGTGATGAAAGTATTAATCAGTTTTTAGAAGAATTAGGATCAGATTTATCTGCACCAGGTGGAGGAAGTGTGGCTGGACTTATTGCCGCATTATCTGCTGCATTAAATTCTATGGTGTATTCATTAACAATAGGTAAAAAAAGTTATATGAGTTTAAGCGGTAGTGAAAAAGAACTTATTGCTAACTTTGAAAAAGAATCTAAAGAATTTACTGCAAGAAGCTTAGAACTTATGGAAGAGGATAGAGAAAACTTCTTGAAATTAATGGACTCTTATAAACTTCCTAAAGATAGTGAAGAAGATAAGGAAAAAAGGAATTTAGCAATAAAGGAAAATACAATAAAATCAATGGAAGTACCATTAGTATTAGCAAGGGAATGTTTAGAATTTTATCAAAATCTAAACATTATGGCTAAATACGGGAATAAAATGCTGCTATCAGATTTAGGCATTTCAGCTATTTTATTACACAGCGCAATAGAAAGCTCTATAATAAATGTTAAAGTAAATTTAAATGGACTAAGAAACGAGGAATTCTTTGAAAAGATTGGTAATGAGTTAGTATCTATTATGAAAAAGTCAATTGAAGAAAAGAATTTAATTATCGAAGTTGTAAATAATATAATCTATCCAAATTCATAATAATAATTAAGGCACATAAAAGAGGTATTTAGCAATGAATGTAACTCAGCTAAATACCTCTTATATTTTTACTTTTATTGTATTGGTTCACCATCAAAATTTTCGTATTCAGGTTTATTTTTAGGATCTCCAACATTATCTTGATTAGCATGAAGCCGTTGTCTTCTTGAACCCTTTTGCATAGGATTACTTGAGCCAGGTTTATGCGGTCCATCTTTACGTGGCATTAAATGCACCTCCTTACTTTATCTATTTTATGTTTATATGAAGTTTTGATACATTTTATTGATAAATATTGTAGGTATAATGTATAATGTTTAGTGTAATAAGATATATTAAAAAAATGCATAGAGAATTATATATTGTTTTAATGATTCTAAGGAGGAATTGATATTGGAGAATACTAAATTTCCTATAGTTATAAAGAAGAAGAATGGAATGATGATAGGTGTATCAATAATTGAAATAGTCATAGGAATAATTTTTGGAGCTACCCAAGGTGGAGTGAAAAATGTTATTTTGTGGGTATTCATATTTACAGGAGTTGTAACTGCACTTTCGGTTTTAGTTGAATACAATCAAGATATAATAATCAAAGAAAATAAGATAGAATTCTATAAAAATAATGATTTAATAAGAGAAATTAAATATAGCAGCATTAAATCTATTTTTATTGGCAAGGGTGAGGATACTAAGAACAAAAAGAAGGATTTTTTTGCGATCGGTTTTAGTGGTGATAACAAAAAAAGTAGTAAGAATTCAAAAGAAGATACTTACTTAATTAATCCTATGTCCTATTCAGGACACGATTTAAAGATGATAAAAAATATCATTACGATGAAAAACTCTTCTGTAAAAGTAGGAGAAGATGTTGAGAAATTTATAAAATAAATACTAATTGACAATTGACAATTGAGGATGAAAAGCCCATTGGCTTTTCTAAAAAGAAAATAAAGATATTTCGAAGAAATATCATCCTAAATTGTAAATTGTACACTGTCAATTGTCAATTGAAAAGTTATTGTGGTAAATCATTAAGTGATTTAAATTCATATCCTTCAGATTGCAATGTTTTAAGAACTTGACCAAGTACTTTTGCATTGGTATCTGAAACTGCATGTAATAGCATTATTGAACCAGGGTGAGCGCCTTTGCATATTTTTTCAATAGCATAAGCTTCAGATGGTTGATCTTTAACTAGCCAATCTTTGTATGCGAAGCTCCAAAAAATAGTTTTGTAACCTAAATCTTTTGTCATTTTCAAAGATTTTTTTGAATATTTACCCATTGGAGGTCTAAAGAATTTAGGCATATCTTGCCCAATGAGTCCTTTATATGCATCTGCAACTCCATTAAGTTCAGCGTCGAACTTATTTTTATCAGAGATCTTAGCAACTGATGGGTGATGAACAGTATGATTAGCAACGATATGTCCTTCATCAACCATTCTTTTAACCAAATCAGGTTGGGTATCAATGTATGGCTTAACAACAAAAAAAGCAGCCGGTACTTTGCATTCTTTAAGCACATCTAGAATTTTCCCAGTATTACCGTTTTCGTATCCTTCATCAAAGGTGAGATATAAAACTTTTTTTGAAGTATCGCCTAAGTAATAGGCAGCATTTTCACTAAGAAAACCTACTGATTCCTTTGGACCTTCAGCTATTTTGTCCTTTCCTTTACCTACATAATACCAGTTAAGTTCCCCTTCATCACTAAAAGAAGAAAAAATTTCTTTTATATTATCAATGTCAAAAATATCACCGAGAACACCATCCTCTTGAAAGCATTCGTCTGAATCAATATTTTCTTCCATGACGGCATTTACATATCTTGAAGGAGAAAGTGCAGCTAGATTTAGGGCTAAAGAAAGAGCGGCTATAGGTTTTATAATTTTTTTCATTTTCTAACCTCCAATCTAAAAAATATCTAAAATAGATATTATAATAGCGCTTAATCATTCTTATTATTAGAAGTTTATTAAAGAATAATCGTGGTAAATTATACAAAGTCATTTGTAAATTAATTAGGTAGTAAAAGACTACTTGCGGATTAAGATTTTGCAGATAGTCTTTTATATATGCTAAAATCTTATTTTAGGTAAATATAATTTAGGATATAATATAACTAATGGCAAGATGAAATGAAAATGAAATGGAAGTGATGAAATGGAATTTAAACCACTGCCAATAGGTATAGATAATTTTGAAATGTTAGTAACAAGAGGCTATTATTTCATAGATAAAACATTACTTATAAAAGATTTAATAGATAATAAAGCATCAGTAAATTTATTTACAAGACCAAGACGATTTGGAAAGACTTTAAATTTGAGTATGCTTCAGTATTTCTTTGAAAATAGAGAAAAAGATAATGCTTATTTATTTGAAGGTTTAAATATCATGACGACAGGAAAAAAATATACAGAGCATATGGGTAAATATCCTGTAATTAATTTGTCTTTAAAATCTGCAAAGCAGCCAACATTTGAATTAGCATTAAAGTGCATTAAAGATGAGATTGTGGATGAATTCAGGCGTCATGATTATATTTTAGAAAGTGATAGATTAAGTCAGGAAAAAGAAGATTATAAGAGGATAACCAGAAAAGAGGGAGAAGAAGGGCTTTATATAACAGCATTAAAATTCCTATCGTATTGCTTAGAAAAATATCATGGAAAAAAAGTCATAATACTTATAGATGAATATGATGTGCCTCTTGAAAATGCGTTTTTTGAAGGTTTTTATGACCAAATGATTGCTTTTATAAGATCACTTTTTGAGTCAGCATTAAAGACGAATTCTTCGCTAGAATTTGCAGTAATAACAGGATGTCTTAGAATTTCGAAGGAAAGTATATTTACAGGCTTGAATAACCTGGAAATAATATCAATATTAAATAAATCCTATGATGAATATTTTGGATTTACCCAAAATGAAGTAAACAAAATGCTTGGAGATTACAATCTAAATGAAAAAGAAACCTTAATAAAAAGCTGGTATAATGGATATGTTTTTGGAGAGGCTGAAGTTTATAATCCATGGAGTGCTGTAAGATTTGTAAAAGATTTACGGGTAGATAAAAATGCATTTCCATCATCATATTGGGCAAATACAAGTTCAAACAGTATAGTTAAAAGTTTAATAGAAAAAGCAGATTCTAAAACTAAGCAGGAAATAGAGTCTTTAATTGAAGGAAAGACAATAGAAAAGATTGTTCATGAAGATATAACATATGATGAAGTTTATGATACCATGGATAATTTGTGGAACTTCATGTTCTTTACAGGATATTTCAAAAAAGTTAGTGAAAGAATGGATGAAGAAGATAATCATTATATAGAATTAAGCATACCAAATAGAGAAGTAAAATATATTTTTAGAACTAAAATTCTAAAGTGGTTTGAAGAAAAGATAAAGGCAAAGGATTTAAGTAAACTATATACTTCAATAATAAATGGAGAGCCTGAAATTTTTGAAGAAGAGCTTGGAAGACTTCTTATGGAAACTATAAGCTTTAATGATGCTTATGAAAATTTTTATCATGGCTTTGTAGTTGGAGCGTTAGCTAATATGCATGATTATATTGTAAAATCAAACCGAGAAGGTGGAAAAGGACGTAGTGATATATTTATAAAATCAGTATCTAAAAGAGGCGTAGCAATAGTTATTGAGCTTAAAATAGCTAAAGATATTGATGATTTAGAAAAAAGAGCAGAGGATGCCTTAAAGCAGATTAAAGAAAAAGGTTATGATATGGAACTTAGAAGTGAAGGCTATAAGAATATTATAAAGTATGGTATAAGCTTCTGCGAAAAGGACTGCTATGTTAAATTAGGAGAATATTAATTTAAATAAGAAAACCATGGATAAAAAGGAGTTAACTAATTACGTAGTTAAAGACTATTTGCGGATTAAGATTTTGCAGATAGTCTTTTGTATATCAAATAACTTAAGTTGAAATAAAGGCGGTTCTAGAGTATAATTTTTAAAGGTATACTAAAAGTTAGAAGTAAGAAAGGAATGTACATAGATGAAATTAGGTATGGTAGGTTTACCGAATGTAGGTAAAAGTACGTTGTTCAATGCAATAACAAAGGCTGGAGCTGAGTCAGCTAATTATCCATTCTGTACAATTGAACCAAATGTTGGTGTTGTAAGTGTTCCAGATAAAAGATTAGATGTTTTAGAACAAATGTATAATACAAAGAAAAAAGTATATACAGCAATAGAGTTTTATGATATAGCAGGATTAGTAAAAGGAGCTTCAAAGGGTGAAGGTTTAGGAAATAAGTTCTTATCTCATATTAGAGAAGTTGCAGCGATAGTTCATGTTGTTAGATGCTTTGATGATGGGAATGTTGTTCACGTTGAAGGTTCAGTAGATCCAATAAGAGATATTGAAACTATAAATTTAGAATTAATCTTTTCAGATTTAGAAGTTTTAGAAAGAAGAATGGAAAAATCGTTGAAGCTTGTAAGATCGGGAGATAAGACTGCTAAATTTGAATATGGAGTTATGGAAAGAGTTAAGGAGCAGCTAGAAGCAAATAAGCCTGTTAGAACTTTAGAAGTTACAGAAGAAGAAAATGATTTTATAAAAGGTTTATTTTTAATCACTTCAAAGCCTGTTTTATATGCATGTAACATCTCTGAAGATGATGTTATGGAAGGCAACTTTGATAATGATTATGTTAAAAAAGTAAAAGAATATGCAGCGGCTGAAAATTCTGAAGTAATGGTAATAAGCGCAAAAATCGAAGAAGAATTATCTGGGCTTGAAGATGATGAAAAAGCAGAAATGCTTTCAGAATATGGTTTAGATGAATCGGGATTAGATAAATTAATCGAAACTAGTTATAGATTACTTGGGCTTATGAGTTTCTTAACCGCTGGAGTTCAAGAAGTTAGAGCATGGACAATAAAAAGAGGAACAAAGGCACCACAGGCAGCTGGTAAGATTCACTCTGATATTGAAAGAGGATTTATTAGAGCAGAAGTAGTTGGATATGATGATTTAGTTGAATGTGGTTCTGAGGCAGCAGCCAAGGAAAAAGGAAAATTTAGACTTGAAGGAAAAGATTACATAATGCAAGATGGAGATGTGGTTAACTTCAGATTTAATGTCTAAACTATAAAAAACAGTATTTTAAGTAATAAAGAGTAGGATTAAATTCCTGCTCTTTTAATTATGAGATTTTTATTTGTAAAGCCTGTCTATTACTTGTTTGGGAAATTTATTTATATTCTCAATAAATGAACTGACAGCTATTTAGAAAATTTAAATAAATATAACGTTATAAGTATATCTTTTAATAAATTATCAGACAAAGGAAATAGCTATAAGGATTATATGCAGATGATAAAACTACCATAATAACTGATATTGTGGAAAAGTATCCTCAAATTAATCCGGAAAAGGATTTGCTGACTTTACCTTCCATCCAAGGAGAAAAGCAGATATTCCATTTATTCTTGAACTTAAGAAAGATGAAACTGTGGATATAGCAATTAATTAAATGAAAGAAAAGGAGTATTTAAAAATTACGAACTAAAGGGCAAATGGATGAGGAAGTATATAATGAAGGGTATGCCAGAATTTCAAATGAACTAAAAAGCTTAAGACAGGATAAATCTAAGATTGAAACAGGAAATTTAAACATAGAGCAATATAAAGAAAGAGTAGATGAGATAATAAAAGTCATAAAAGAGCAGAAAGGCTTGTTCACAGAATTTGATGATAAAATATTTAATGCGTTGATTGATAGAATTGAAGTTCTTGAATCAACGCAGTTTGTTTTTGTATTGAGGAATGGAATGAAGGTGGATAAGGTTATTTAAAAATCTCATACCACATATTTGAATAAAAATCAATAGAAGTTTCAAATTGATTGTGATAAAATGAAGTATACTTAACAAAAAATAAAGGAGAGATACAGCTTAAGGATATACACAAGAAGATGGGTAAAGGAATTAATTTGTCAGTTTAGGAATTAAAGAAGCTTAGAGATATACTTAATGAAATGGAGTTATAGAAAATAAGAAAGAGAGTGAAAATGGTGGAAGCTAAGGGTTATATAACACAATGTAATTTTTGTGGTGCTTCAGTGGGCGAGATTAGTGAAAGAACTAATGAACATGTGAATGCAATTTATGATTGTCCAAAATGTGGAGTTAATTATTGTGATCAATGTAGTTATGAAAATGAGATTGATGGTGAATCGGTACAATTATGATTAAGATGTGATAGCAAGTTAGAGAAGGTGAAATAATTGAGTAAGTTAATCCCAATAGGAATTTCGGATTTTAAACGATTAATAGAAGGTAATTATTATTTCGTAGATAAGAGCTTATTAATTAAAGAATTTATTGAGAATTCTGCAGATATAATTTTAATACCGAGGCCAAGACGCTTTGGGAAAACTCTTAATATGAGTATGATGAAGTATTTTTTTGATTCTTCCGAAGAGAATAATCATTTATTTAAAGATTTAAAAATATATCAAGACGAAGAGGTTATGAAGTTTAATCAAAAACATCCAGTTGTATTTATTTCATTTAAGGGAATTAAGTATGATTCCATGGAAGATGCTTTAAAAGCATTTGGTGCTTTATTCTCTGATGTATATAAAGAATACATATATTTATTAGATGGAAACACTATGTTAGAGATTGAAAAGAAGCAGTTTAATAAAATTCTTAATCAGGAAGGCGATATAGTATTATTATCAAGTGCTATAAGCAATTTGATGATGTATTTAAATAAATATCACAATGAAAAGGCTATATTGCTTATAGATGAATATGATGTGCCAATTCAAGAAGGATATATTAAAGGTTATTACTACAAAATAATATCTTTTGAAAGGAATATGCTTAGTGAAGCTTTAAAAGATAATAATAATTTAGAAAAAGCGATACTAACAGGGATATTACGAGTTGCGAAGGAGAGTATTTTCTCAGGATTAAACAATTTAAAAGTTGCACTACTTACAGGTTTTGAATTTAGTGATAAATTCGGTTTTACTGAAAAGGAAGTTAATGAACTTTTAAAATGTTATAAATTAGAAGATGAATTTACAAATATAAAAGATTGGTATAATGGATATATATTTGGCGATACGATTAGTTACAATCCATGGTCAGTATTAAATTATTTAGATAATCCTAAAGAGGGATTAAAGGCTCATTGGATAAATACTAGCGCAAATGATCTAATTAAAGGTCTTCTTTCAAAGGGAAATGAAGAAGTTAAAAAAGATTTAGAAACTTTAATTTCTGGTGGAGAAATCAAAAAAATAATAAATGATAATATTGTTATGACGGAAATAGAAGATAGCAGCGAAAATCTATGGAGTTTTTTATTATATACAGGATACTTAAAAGCAAGTAATAAAGAAAACATTGATGGAGACTTAGTATGCGATTTAAAAATTCCTAATAAAGAGGTATATTCATTTTATAGAAATATAATAAGGAAGTGGTTTTCTGAAAGCATAAGCAATACAAAATATAATGCTATGCTAGATGCATTAATAACTGGAGATATTAAAACTTTTGAATATATATTAAAGGAATTTGTTATAAATAGTATAAGTTATTTTGATGTGGCTGGAAAAGAGCCAGAAAAAGTTTATCATGCTTTTGTATTAGGGTTGCTATTGTCACTTTCTAATTCTTATTATGTAAAATCTAATAAAGAAAGTGGTTATGGTAGATACGATGTAATGCTTATTCCAAAAGATAATTCAAAGCTCGGTGTTATTATTGAATTTAAAAAAATTAGTGATTTTTCAAATGATACGTTAGAAGATTCGACAGAAGAAGCATTAAAACAAATCAAAGACATGAAATATAGGACAGAACTAGAAGAAAAACATATAAATAATATATTAGAATTAGCAATTGTATTCAAAGGTAAAGAAGTAAAAGTAACAAAAAATAGTAAGTAAAAATTTATTTGAAGATTATCTCTAGTTTTTATAATTATTGAGATGATCTTTGTTATATTTAACTCTATATAATAATATTCTATTATTATATGTCATACTATGTTAAGATCACAATATAAAAATAATAACAATTAATAATTTACAAATAATTACAATAGGTGATGATAGATGGATATTACTAATAAACTCACAAAGCAAATAGATGAAATGAGATATTTAACAGTAGATAATACTTGGAGATATAGGTCAATTTTAAGATATTTTTATTTGCAATATGAAAAGATGAAATACTGGATGTATAAGGAAGAAATCTTTGATGAGTTAAAGAAGAATGAAGAATTTAATGAATACACTATGGATCAATGTAAGCAGGATTTGGATGTGCTTATATCCTGGAAAAATTTATTGGCAATTCAGGATACTTCAAAGGTTGCAACTGTTGAGGAATTTAAGAATAAGCAGTTTAGATATCAGTTGTCAGAATATAGTGTTGAAATTGAAAGATTAACCATAAAGCTTGAAAATTTACTTGTTGAAAGTGCTTCCTTAGAACCTTCTCTTCTTGAGAGACTTAAAGAGGAAATAAGAAAAATGCCTCAAATGGTAAATGAAGAGGATAGAGAAGCAGGTAGTTGGTGGAGTTCACTAAATAATGATTTTAAAAGGCTGAATCAGAATTACCAAGATTACATAAGAGATTTATATAGCTTAAAAGCTGAAGAAATGATGAAGACAAAGGAATTTTTAGTTTTTAAGGATAAGTTTATTGATTATTTAAGGGATTTTATAAAAGGACTTCAATACAATTCAAATGCTATAGAGCATATTTTAAACCAGATTTCAGAAGACACTGTAGAAATGGTTTTAAATAAGGTTTTAGCTTATGAAAAGTCTATTCCTAGAATTGATACAGAAATTTCTGATGATATCATAAAAGATAATATTTATGGACGATGGAAAAATTTAAAGGAATGGTTTTTAGGTTCACAGGGATTAGAAAGTGAAGCTTCTAAATTATTAAACATAACCAATGAAATTATAAGAAAGATAACCAGATTTGCAGCACAAATTGCAGAAAGCAGAAATAGCGCAGCTAATAGAAAAGAAGAATATAAAAAACGGCTCAACACTAAAAACTGTGCTTGACATAAAATAATTATAAAATTAAATAAAAAATGCATTCAAATTCCTGTATTCTATAAGTGACTAATCCAATAGAATTGAAGGAGTTTAAATGCAATTACA
>JAJXWH010000028.1 GCA_021781745.1 Bacillota bacterium
TATATGGAATATTCGTCCACTTTATAAGGTGGCATTTTTTTGATTTTTTTAATTACCATATTAAAGAAAATAATCCATTGAAATTTATGTTCGTATTTAATATATAACCATTGCATGAAAATATTCTCAGATAGCATTGTCTTAAATTAACAATTCACTTTTTAAAATTATAGTTAGGCTGCTTTCTTTAATTCAAATAAATGCTTACCAGTACGGTCTGCTTGTATCTTATTATGTATTTTATTTATATTATGAGCCATAGCAAGAAGTATGCTTTCTGCTAGTACATTTTTTTGTCCACGACACATAAACCTTCTAAAATTCATGTCTTGCTTAATTTGAGTAAAAGATCCTTCGACTTGAATACTTCTATTTACTCTAAGCATACATCCTTCATCACTTATTATTCTTTCAAAATATTCTTTTCTTTGACGATTGAATTTTTTTGATGTCTCAAGCCTCTTGATTCTCTGCTCTAAAGGCGTTTTATCATTATTTCCTTTTATACATTTACTTTTATAGCTGCAATTGTTGCAATCTTCGCAAATGTAAATAGTTTTTTCACTTTCATATCCTGTTTTAGATTCTGTGATTTTTATGCCTTATTTTTTTAATTGCTTACCATTTCGGCATATATATAAATCTTGGTCTTCATTGTAATGGAGTATACCCTATTTGATAGACACGTAGGAAAGACGTTATAATAAGTATAAAGAAGGATATGTTTATCAACTGAGTAAGAGAAGAGAGTTTTCTGTAGAATACAAGAAAGAAATAATAAAGTTAGTAACAGAGCAAGGAAGAAAAGCAACTCATGTTGCAAAAGAAATTGGCGTAAGCGAAGCGACTGTACGAAGATGGGTAAAGGAATATGGAACCCATGGAGATAACGCATTTCCAGGTAAGGGAAAGTTAAAACCAGATGATGACGAATTAAGATTGCTAAAAAAAATGGCAGATTTAGAGGAGGAAAATGCAATACTACAACAAAGGCGGGCAGTGCCAAAAAAGCTATATGCATCTTCACAAAGCCCGTGAAATAAAATATCAATTCATTTATGATAATAACTCCAAATTTCATGTGGTGAAGATGTGCACTTATTAATTGCTGGAGCTCCTACTATGCTTAGCTTAAAAGACCAGAATCCAAGAGAAAAGAGGATGATTCTTTACTTGTTCAAGAAATTAAACGAGTTCATAAAGAGTCTTATGGAACATATGGTGCTCGTAGAATTAAAGAGCAGTTACAGAAAGATGGAATAAACTGTGGAAAAAATAGAATTTCAAGATTAATGAATGAAAATAATATCCACAGTAAGCTTAAAAGAAAATACAAGGCTACTACATATTCAAATCATAATCTTAATGTAGCACCAAATTTCTTAAAACAAGACTTTAGCGTTAGTGAACCTAATAAAGTCTATGTAGGTGATATAACGTATATAGGAACTGATGAATGGTGGCTTTACCTAGCTACGGTGGTTGATTTATTTAATAGAGAAGTTGCTGGTTGGTCAATGGATTCAACGATGACTAGGAAACTTGTTATAGATGCATTTAATGCTGCTGTAAATAAAGAAAAACCTGCTCACGGATTAATCTTTCACTTAGATAGAGGCGTGCAATATGCATCATATGATTACCAAGATTTATTAAGGCAAAATGGTTTCCTTTAAAGCATGAGTGCTAAAGGATGTTGTTTTGATAACGCATGTGCTGAAACATTTTTTGCATCTTTAAAAAAGGACAAGTTGTATGGAATAAAATTCAAAACCAGAGCTGAGGCTAAAACAGCCGTTGTTGAATATATAGAATTATTTTAAATATTATGAATAACAAATAGCGATTTATAAAATTCTAAGAAAATCAAAGAAAAACGTACTTTCTATATATTTATTTTACTTAGATCACTCCAGAATCATTAGCTGGTATCATATAATCAATATTTAATGGATGTTTTAATTGATAAAACGTCTGATTAATTATATAATTTTTTTGTGAAATATTTTCTTTTTGCATAGAAATATTTTATCATAAATCTCAAATTCATAGAATTTGAGATTTATTTTTTTGCACAAAAATCAGCTGTGCACTAACTATTTAGTGCGACAGCCCCATTCAAATCTTTTATTTAACTCATTCTTGTCATAAAAAATTGCCTAAGTAATCCCTCTAATATTATTAATGCAAAATAAATTTTAATGAAGCGTGTTAACTAATTTCTTTAAATAATTCCAAAACATATTTCTTATTATCTGTAGTTGTGACAATTAATTTATCGGTAAAATTTTCGATATCAGCTATAGACCCTTGCAATATAGCTAAACAGTCATCAGCTAAAATTGGCACATTATTTACTACTAATAAATCCATACAATCACATTTTTCTTTTATCCAATTATTCAAAATGAAATCGCACTCTGATAATTGGGCATAATTTAATTTCATTAAAATTCTCCCTTCATTAATATCATCGATATATTCATCAAGCTAATTTCCATTTCAGTTATAATATATTATTTATTTATCGTATTCGATTACTAGTTGTTTAGTATTTTATCATATTATATTTTATAAATATTGTAAATGCAAGATCTTAATTCCAAATATTACGTAATATTTTGATTTTCTTTTATTTTAATAGTCTGTAAGAAAATATTTTAAAAACATTTTCCCATTATTTTGCCTTGATAATAATAATAAAAAACGTGCTATACAGGCTTTAAACCAATATGCACGTCAATCAATCTTTAAATTTTATAATATCTAAAAGTTAATATACTAATTATTTATTCACGACTTTCTTCATCTATTAAGTGATAAGGGAAAGTAGATACAACTATATTGTTGTTCTTCAATAAAGTTTCTCGAATAAAGAAACTTGTATGATTATGTAAAACTTCTCCAAAACGTTCATGTGTAACAAATTGAGGCACAATTACCGTTATTTTTTCATCAATAGCAGCTGATTTAGCAATAAGTTCTATATTTTTTAGAAGTGGAGTAACTACTGCTCTGAAAGGCGAATATTTTGCAACAAGCAGTATATCTGTGTCTAGTTCACTCCATCTTTGTTTTAATTTTTCCATTGCATCTGCATCTGGTGAAATATTAAGAGCTATAACATTTTCGCTTATGCTTTGTGCATATTGAAGAGCACCTATAGTTGCCTTATTTAAGCTTGCAATTGGAACTACTACGATATGAGTATATTTCTTTCTTAAATCTACCTTTTTTAAATTTAACTGACTAATACTCAATCCGCAAGCAACTTTATCATAATGTTTTTTAATTCTTAGCTGAACTAAAATTATAATGGGAATTAAAATTGCAACAATGAATGCACCTTCACTAAATTTCTCTACTAAAATTATTATTGTTGTTATAAATGAAACTATAGCACCACATCCATTAATAATAGCACGTTTCCCCCAACCTTTTTCTTTGTCTTTTCTCCAATGATTTACCATTCCATATTGTCCTAAAGTAAAGGATGTGAAAACACCTATTGCATATAATGGAATTAATCTGTGAGTATCTGCTCCAAATATAACTACTAAGAAACAGGCAACACATGATAATGCTACAATTCCAAAAGAAAAACTAAGTCTTTTACCTCTAATAGTAAATTGTCTAGGAGCATAACCGTCTTTTCCAACTATGTACATAAGCATTGGGAATCCTGTATACGCTGTATTGCATGCCATAAGTAAGATAATGGCAGTACTAAACTGTATTATATAATACATTACTCCATTGCCAAAAATAGCTGTAGCTATTTGTGATATAACTGTAGGACCATTCTCCATTGGTACAGCTGTATAGAATATAGCAAGTACTGAAGTCCCTCCAAAAATAAAAAATATTAGGAATCCAAGTAAAACCATAACAATCTTTGCATTTTTAGTACTTGGTTCTTTAAAATTAGGCACAGAATTACTTACTGATTCTAAACCAGTTAAGGCAGAACAACCAGAAGAAAAAGCTCTTAAAACAAGGAATACGGATAAACTTCCACTAACTGCAGGCGGAATAGGAAACATAGGTGCTGAAGGGTGAATACTTAAAACTAGATACTTAAACAAGCCATAAATTATCATAAAAATCATACTTATTATAAAAATATAAGTTGGTATAGCAAAAATTTTTGAAGATTCACTTATACCTCTTAAATTCAAAATGGTTAAAACAATTATTATTATTAAAACAAAACTAACTTTATAGTTGGCTAAACTGCTAAATGCTGAAATAATAGCATCTGCGCCAGCGCTGGCACTAACGGCAACTGTAAGTAAATAGTCAATTATTAGTCCCGCACCAGCAACTAAACCTGCTTTGCTACTTATATTTTCTCTTGCTACCTTATATGCTCCTCCTCCTTGAGGATAAGCTCTAATAATTTGGATATAAGAAATTGTCAATATTACTAATAGTCCTATAATCATAAAAGAAGTCCAAGTTAGCCATTGATAAGCTGCTGCACCTAGAACTATTAAAACAAAAAGGATTTCTTGAGCAGCATAGGCTACGGATGATATTGCATCACTGGCCATAATTGCAAGTCCAAAAGGAATATTATACTTTTCATGACTGCCTTGCTCATTAGCTAAAGGTTCTCCTAATAAAACATCTAAAAACTTTGTAAGCATTTATTTTCCCCCTATATTATCATACGAAAATTATTGTATAGCAATGATACCTATAAAAGCAATATTATAATAATTATATATTTTAAAGAAAAATGTAGAAATTTCACTTTGAATACGAATACATCTTATATTATCACAAAACACTTAATATTTATACCTTTTCATATATTATTTTCACATAATTTCATTAATGTCCTTATATAAACATTATCATTTTATTGTTATTAAAATAATAATTATATGTTAAATTTAATATTACGATTTTTCCATAATAATCCGTATTAATGTTGATTTATGGTTACCTTTATGGTAATATTTAAACACAAGTTTTAAGTAAATTATTGCATAAAGAATTAATTATACAGTTTTCTAGGGTTCCACAGAATTTGCTAATTTCTGGTTCGGTCCAAGAGAAAACGCATACTATATTGTGTGTACACGGAAGGATAAAAGCCTGGGAGTTATTATTTTAATATTCCCATAGGCTTTTTTGTTTATTTCAATAAAATAAACGACACTGGTTACTTAATATTTATTTGGTGAAAGGATGAATATAAATTATGTCAACAAAAATTTTATCATTGAGATTATTGAAAGAAAAATATGGAGTCTGCAGATTAGATAAAACAGATTCAATTCCAGAATGGTCAAAAAAAAGCGATTTCTTATCTATTACAAAAACATGCGATGAACTGTCGATAGTTTGTTTGGAATCTAATATTCCTAATAATGTAAAGCATGAGAAAAATTTGAGGATTCTAAAAGTTGAAGGTCCTTTAGATTTTTCTCTAGTTGGTATCCTTTCTAGAATTAGTTCAATATTAGCAGAAAATGAAATAAGTATATTCGCTATTTCTACTTATGATACTGACTATATACTCGTTAAGGACAAAGATGTAGATAACGCAGTGAAAGCATTAGTTAATGAAAAATATTCAGTTTTAATTTAAGTCTAAATTACCATTTATTTTAATTTATTAGTTTAATTTTGAATTATAAAACACATTTAGTTTTATGTGAAAAACTATGGAATATTGTTATAACTTACTTTGTATCAATCACTTTATTTAGGATATCATAATAGCATAAGGAAATTAACAGTTAAAGTATGATATATTCTTAAGAGGATATATATTCATCAAGGCTTTAATATAAGTCAGAAGATTTATTTTAAGGTGATGACATCCTATAAAGTTGATAGAAATTCTTTGTATAATGAATTAACATTTTGTATAAAGTATCTCTTACTCCTTTTATAGGGTGAAGCGAAAATTATATTGGGTGGTGTAACAATCATATGCAACCTTGGCTACATATGATTAAGTAAGTATCTTATATAATTAAACAAAATATCACTATAGGTAGTGAGCTGTTTAATTATAGTGTAAAGATTATAATTAAATATAAAGTATCGATATTGATGTTAGTTGAACTGTTTGTTTCCTTATTTAATGACTATAGATGGGTTTATTTAAGTTTAGACTCATCTATAGTTTTTTAATTTTAACCTATGACAATATCTGTTACTAAAATTAATAATCTGCCAAATGTTATATTGTTTTGACTCAATAATTAATATAACTCTTTTAGTGATGGAATAAACGTATTCCAGTAAACACCATAACAATACCGTATTTATCACAAGTTTCAATTACATTGTCATCTCTTATGGATCCACCAGTTTGAGCTACGTAAGATACTCCACTTTTTATTGCACGTTCTATATTATCCCCAAATGGAAAAAATGCATCTGATCCTAAAGATACATCTTTCAAATTATCAACCCAAATTTTCTTTTCTTCCTTGGTAAATACACTTGGTTTTTCAGTAAATATATTTCCCCATACGTCATCACATAATATATCCATATAATCATCTGAAATATAGATATCTATTGCATTGTCTCTATCTGCTCTTTTGATGTTTTTCTTGAAATGAAGATTCATCACCTTAGGATTTTGTCTTAAAAACCATGTATCAGCTTTACTTCCTGCTAATCTGGTGCAATGTATTCTAGATTGCTGTCCCGCACCAATACCAATCACTTGCCCATCTTTTACATAACATACTGAATTAGATTGTGTATATTTTAGAGTAATCAAAGATATAATTAAGTCTGTTTTAGCATTGCTTGGAATTGTTTTGTTTTTTGTTGATATATTTTTAAATATACTATCATCTATTTTAATATCATTTCGCTTTTGTTCAAAAGTAACTCCAAAAACATCTTTTCTTTCTATTTCTTTTGGAACATAATTTTCATTAATTTGTATTACCAAATAATTACCTTTACGCTTATTTTTCAAAATTTCTAATGCTTCTTTCGAATATGCTGGAGCTATTATTCCATCTGAAACTTCAATTGATAATAGCTTTGCTGTCTGCTCATCGCACTCATCTGAGAGAGCTACAAAATCTCCATAAGAGGACATTCTATCTGCACCTCTTGCTCTTATATATGCTGTAGCAACATCTGATAATTTATCATCTTCTACGAAATATACCTTCTTTAATGTTTCAGTTAATGGAAAAGCAACTGCTGCTCCTGCTGGACTGACATGTTTAAAAGATGCTGCTGAAGCGAGTCCTGTAGCTTCTTTTAATTCTTTAACAAGCTGCCAGCTATTAAATGCATCTAGTAAATTAATATACCCTGGAGTCCCATTAAGTATTTTTATAGGCAGCTCTCCATCTTCAATAAAAATTCTAGCTGGCTTTTGATTTTGGTTACATCCATACTTTAATGATAATTCTTTCATTTTTTGTTACACTCCTTTTTATAACAAAAAGCCCACAATCTGGACTTTTGCCCAGACGGTCGGCTTATTATTGTTATACTTCATGTGGTTTACTCCACTTCCGTCAGTCATATAACTAATTAACATTTACCATTAATAAATAAATTTGTCAAGTTATTATATTCAACTGTACATAAACCTTTTTTATTTTTACTAAGTTGTAAATTATATAAGGCTAATTGCTCGATGAATTTATTGTAACGCACAGTACACTTAATAAATTCTTTAATCATTAATTTTAATCTTTCAGCTAGATCATGCTTTTCTCCCAGGAAGCTTTTACTAATACTCCTGTATCTTTTGCTTCTTTTTCTAAAACAGTAATATCACTTTCTTCTAATTTTATATCAAGTGCAGATATTGCCCCATCTATATGTGTTCTTTTCGTGACACCTATAACAGGCACAGTTCCTTTAGAAAGCGCCCAGGCTATTGCTATTACTGCTGGCTCAACCTGATACTTTGTACCTATTTTACCCATAGCCTCAATCAAGTTCCCAATCTTTCCCAACACTTCTGAATTGAAAGCCTTCCCTCTTCTAGTTCCGCTTATAAAAGGATTATTAACATTATATTTGCCAGATAAAGCTCCTTGCTCTAATATCATATAAGAAAAAAATGCAACATCATTATTATGGCACCAATCAATAATTCCTGCTTCCTCTGACTCTCTATATAATAAGCTATAGTGATTTTGTACAGCTGATAGTTCCAGGCCTTCTTTTTTTAAAATGGTTGAAGCTTCCTTAATTTCTTCTAGGTTATGATTGGATACCCCTATATATTTAACTTTGCTAGATTTCACTATAGGTATGATCTCCCTTGTCCACTTTTTTATATTCTTAGGATTATGTATCCAATATATATCAACACTTTTTATTCCTAATCGTTTCAAACTTTTGTTCAAAGATTTTCTCATGGCACTCTTAGTTTGTATCCCCATAGGAGTGAACTTCGTAGATATTATTATATTTTTTTCTTTTTCAATCAACTTTCCAAGAATTGTTTCTGAGGCTCCCATCCCGTATACTGCTGCTGTATCCCATAGATTAAATCCTTTTTGCATTGCTTCTTTAAAAACAGGTTCTAAATCATCTTCAGTATATTCATTTCCAAAAACTTTATTACCTCCATTTATGCCTGTTCCCCATGACCATGTACCAAGTGCTATTGCTGGTATCTTTTTACCTTTTAATTTTATATATTTCATTAAAACTCTCTCACTTTCATTATTCTAACTTTCCTCTTTTATAGTCCTTCTAATCCTGCTTAATGATACAGGCGTAATACCGAGATACGATGCTATATATGATTGGTACACACGTTCCTCTAGACTTGGGTGCATTTTCCTGAAATCCAAATACCTTTCAGTCGCGCTTTTTAATAGGAAGCTGCTTTCCCTATCTATTTTATATCTTAAACTATTTTCTAGTGCTTTCATGTAAACTTTCATACAATACAAATTTTCTTCAATTAATTCTTTTAATATTTTTTTATGTATAACTAGTGCCTTGCAATCTTCTAATGCTTCAATGCAATATTTTGATGGTTCTAGTTTTAATAATATCTCAGTATTGCAAAATGAACCTTCCTCAATAAAAAATCTAGTTATATCATTTCCATTAATATCAATATAATAATTTCTTATTAATCCTGAAGTAACAAAATATATTTCGCTTTTCATCTCTCCTATATGCACAATTACCTCCCCTTTTGAGATTACTTTACTAGTGACTTTATGGACAGCTTTTTCAATTACATCTTCAGGAATTTTGGCATCTATAAAATTTTCAATAACATTCTGCAACTGTAAGAACTCTTCTATCATACTACCCCTTCTTCTTTTCTCTTTTCTTTATTTTAAATATTTTTTCACTTTTTGTAATTAACAAATGATAACTAAAAATAAGTTTATTTATTCTGATGTCTTGCTATATATTTTATAAGGCAAACGTAAAATTCCATCTTCATCCAAAATATAATTTGTGCCATCCAGAGGTGCTTTACCAGCAATTAAATTCATTCCTATAGAGTATATACTATCAGCTTCCGCCCTGGCATCTTGAATTACTGTACCAGTCATAATTCCCTTATCTACTAAATCTTTCGCTTCAGGAATTGCATCAACTCCGACAACTAAAATATTTTTATCTTTATTTCCTTCATTGTATCCGTACTTTTGAAGAGCTTCAATAGCGCCTATTGCCATCGCGTCATTATTAGCTATTATTGCTTCTATTTTATTACCATATTTCAAGAATAAAGATTCTATACTTGTCTTTGCACATGACTTTTCCCAGTCACAAACTTGTGAAGCAAGTTCTTGAGTTTTTACGCCTGTATCGTTAATTTCTAAAATTGAATATTTTGTTCTATTAATTGTCCCTGGGTGATTAATCTTACCTTGAAGCATTATATATTGAAGCACATCATCATTATTTTTATCTACACTCTGCTTATTTGCATTCCATGCATCAACTATTATTTTCCCTTGAAGAATTCCAGCTTGCTTATTGTCTGACCCTATAATTACATTGCGTTTATAAGGCTTAATATAATTTATTACATCTTTAGAAGGCGTTCCATCTAAAATTAAGGGAATATCTTTTTCAACAATTTTATCAAGTACATTTTTTATAATCTCTATTTTAGCATCGACTAAATTTACTACAAAAAGATCAAAATCTTCATTAAGAGCTTCATCTATACTTTGGTTTTGAATTACTTGATTTCCTTTGCCGTCAAAAAAAGTAAATTCAATTTTACCTTGATTTTCTTTTTGAATATCTTCTAAATTTCTCTTGAGTTCTGAAGCGTATTGGTCATCTGCCCTGAATAAAAATACAGCCGCCTTCATTGGAGGTTGTAAAATATTATTTGCATTAGTTAAAACACTACTTGTTAGTATGCTAAGTGTTATTGTTGATACTATAATAAATATGTGAATATTTTATTAAACTATAACTAAGACTATTAATTGAAAAAATGATAAAAGGAGAAATATATTATGAATAAACAACGTGCAAATGAAATTGCTTCCTCACCAATTATGGCTAATGTAACTTATAATGGAACACCAATCTACATTGAAAGTGTAAATGAAAATGCAGGAACTGCACAAATACATTTTCTAAACCAGCCTAAAAATTCAAAAGAGGTATCTCTAAGCAGCCTGCAAGAAGATTAATTTTCTACCTGCACTTTTTATAAGTGCAGGTAGTTTCTTTAGTATAAAACTTATATTTAAACTAATAATAAAAGAAGGATATTTTAATCTTGTATAAAAATATTGCAATCAAAGTTCATATTAGGAGTATGAAATGAAGAAATTAATTAAAACATCAACAATTATTTTGTTATTTGTTATATCAACTTCAATTATGTCACAAAGTTATAATAAAAATTTTAGCAGTACTGTTTCTGCAAATAGTAATGAACCTATTAATGTCAGTGTGCTGATAAGTAACTTTAACTTATCAGTTGTATCATTAATAATGGGAGAATTAAAAAAGATTGAACAAGCAAATCCAGGTATAATTCAATATACATTTTATGATGGAAAAGGTAAGCAGGATATACAAAATACGCAGCTTAAGACTATTCTTACAAATACGAATGTCGATCTTATAATATTGGATATGGCAGATGCAAGTTACAGCAAAGATGCAATCAATAGAATTAAAGAATCTAATATTCCAGTAATTTTTTTAGGAAATGCTGATATTCAAAGCGTTATGTCTTATACAAAATCTTACTGGATGGGACCTTCACCAACTGATGGCGGTATTTTACAAGGAAGCATTATTGTAGATGCATGGAATAAAAATAAAAAAGTAATAGATAAAAATAATGATAACATTCTTCAATATATTATGATAGAAGGTACACCAACAAATATTTATGCAGTAGCGCGAACTAAATTATCTATTGGAACTGCAAACGAAAATAATATAGCAACCCAAGAACTTGCTTTAAAAATTTGTAATTGGAAACAAGATGAGGCTAAAGACGCTATTGCTAGCTTATTTTTAAAGTATGGCAATAAAATAGAGGCAATTATATCAAATGATGATAACATGGCTATAGGTGCAATTAAAGGCTTACAAGAATATGGTTATAATCTTGTAAACAACCCTCAAAAAATAATGGTTATAGGATTTGATGGAACCGTGCAAGCGAAAGAACTTATTGAGAAAGGCATTATGACAGGAACTGTCCTTCAAAATTTAAACAAGTTTGCCAACAATATTCAAACTATTATTTTAAATTTGTTCAATAATAAAAATCTTATTGAAGGGACTGACTGTAAAATTGATAGTACTGGAAAAATAATTACCGCTCCCTACGATGGAGTATTGGTTAACTTAAATTAGAGCAAGTTATAAAGAAAAAGAATATTCTATAATCTTAGTGCAAAAGATATTATTGATAATTAATTTTTTAAAAGGAGGCTAGCAACTATGGATAAAGAACGTGCACAAGAAATTTTTTCTTCACCTAACATGATTAATGTTACCTATCATGGAACACCAATTTATATTGAAAGTATAAATAACAATGCAGGAACTGCTAATATACATTTTCTAAATAACCCTAAGAATACAGAGGAAGTATTAATAACTAATCTGCAGGAAGGGTAAAAATAAAACTTTAACTGACCATGATTTGTGGTCAGTCATTGTGTCTTACTTTATTTTAACTAATATACTACCCAAAAATTATTTAAACTATTATTAATCTGAATAACAGCTATTGATTATTTCTTTAATTTCTGTTGCTGATTCACATCCTGATAAAATAACCAATTGATCAGTAAAATTATTATCAAATATCTGGCAATAAAATTCCTTACTCATTTCATCCACATACTCATAATTATTTTCTAACTTTTTTAATAAAACTTCTTCTTGACCTGATTTATCTATAAAATAATATGTATTAAATTTACTTACAACTCCCTCTATTTTCTTTAAATTATCTCTATTCAAGGTAAACCCGACAATATAATCTTTATCTGTCTTCTCAGATCCTTTTTTTATAGTTACACCAAACATGGTTACCTCAGGAATCTTCTTAATTTCAATTTTTTTATATAATATTTTTGCAGAATCTAAGTATTCAATTATTTCTCTAAATGTAACTTGCGGCCTTCCCTGATTTCCGCTGTATAATAATCTAGAATCCACAACTACCATACATAAATCATTCCCAATTAGTTCACTTAAAACCTTTACTTTAAATTCATCCTTTTGTTTCAATCCATAGTATTCTATAAAAGTTTTAACTCTATCTTCATCTTCTTCGCTTCTTACCCTTAGCTTTTTTTTACCAAAAAACATATTCTTCTTCTCCTCTAATCAATAATATATAATTATTATAATATATAAGATATTAAAGATAAATGGGATTCTAACCCATAAAAATTAATACAAAACTCATGTGTTAATCAGTCAGAGTAGAAAAATATTATAATCTTCTACTGCACTGGCTGGTATTAATAAACTCATCAACGGCCTCAAAAGTTGGCATTGCCTCTTGTGCACCTAATGCAGTTGTTGAAATAGCACCTACAGCATTCCCAAATTTTACGCATTCTTCTAAGGGCTTATCTTGTGCTAAAGCAAAAGCAAAGCCAGCATTAAATGAATCTCCCGCCGCTGTATATATCCTCTCCAACTTTTCCTACCATAATTACTTTTGCACCTAATCTTCCTAAAGCAACTGCTTGATTTGCTCCTTTCCCTCCTGGGAAAGTTTTAAAACTGTTTCCCAAAATAGTTTCACCTGGCTTTGGAAAATCTTCAACAGTTGTTACTAAATCCATATTTACGCTCCCAATAACGCATAAACTTTTCATAGTATGACTCACCTCTTATCTTCGAACTTGTGCTAAATTAAATATACCACTTTTGATTATAGACAAACAACATGTAAACTGCACTTGAGTGTATATTAACTGAAAATTTATTTAACTTATATATAACACGCCCACTTACCACTATATGGTATAATATTGGCGCAATAATAATATTTAAAGAAGTGTTTATATAATATATAAGATTAGCTTTTTAAATTAATATTAATCATTTTATTTAATTTCGATTTTAGAATATATAATCAAAATTTACAGAAACTAAACAATGATAATAATAAAACGAAAGGAGACTTTTTATGAATACAATTAATATGCTTTCTTCGGCTGAAAAGGTAAAAGGTCAAGGGGTTTTATCAGCTTACATTGAGCAAGTTAATTTAGTTAAAAACGGACTCAAAGATAATTATACTGTTAAAGTAAATAGCTCCAATTTGCGTGGTATTGTTCATTATCATACAATTGATTTCAAATTTTTTTTAAGCATACCTTTCTCAAAGCTCCTAGGTACAAGTGTAGCCTATGTTCATTTTGTACCAGAAACTATAGAAGAAAGTCTCAAACTGCCCGTTCCTATAAAAAAAATATTCTACAAATATATAATTTGGTTTTATAAAAGTGTCGATCACTTAGTTGTTGTTAATCCATATTTTATTGACGTTCTTAAGAATTATAAAATTAACGAACAAAAAGTAACCTATATTCCTAACTTTGTATCTGAGGATAGTTTTTATAGATATGATAGGGAAAAAATAAATAATATAAAAAAAGATTATGAAATACCATTAGACAAATTTGTTGTCCTAGGGGTTGGTCAAGTTCAGACCAGAAAAGGTGTTATGGATTTTATTGAAGTTGCTAAAAGCCTTCCACATATTCAATTTATATGGGCTGGAGGTTTCTCCTTTGGACCAATAACTGATGGGTATAAAGAACTAAAAAAAGTAATATTAAATCCACCTGAAAATGTTAAATTTTTGGGCATTATAAATAGAGATAAAATGAATGATATATATAATATTTGTGACCTAATGTTCTTACCTTCATATAATGAATTATTCCCTATGTCCATTCTTGAAGCTATGGCTTTAAAAATTCCTGTGCTTTTAAGGGATTTAGATATATATCATAATATTTTATTTGATAATTATTTAAGTGGGAAAAATACCTCGGAATTTATAAAACTTATAAATTCTCTCGAGAATAAGGACGATAATTATTCCACTGCATCTAACAACTCTTGGAAGTGTCATAAATTCTATTCAAAGGACTATGTCTTAAAAATGTGGAAACAGTTTTACGACACTATATCATCATAAAAAATTTTAAATTTAGGAGAAATACAAATGAAGAATAAAGTGTTTAATTCAATCGTCATATTTGTTTCTGCTTGTATCTTTTTATCCTTTTTCCTATTCACTAAAGGCTTAACTTCCATAGTTCAGGAACTGAAAAGATTAAACCCCTTATGGCTAATATTCGCTTTTATTTTAATGATTTTGTTTTGGATATTTGAAATGTTAGTTTTATATGTAATAACAAAAAGTTTTCATAAAACAGATAAATTACTTATTAAATGTTTTCATTGCGAAATGGTTGGTGTATATTTTGGCGCTGTTACTCCATTTGCTGCTGGAAGTCAGCCAGCTCAATTGTATTCAATGACAGAAAATGGTGTTCCTGCTGGTGTATCTGGTTCGATTTTAATGATTAAGTTCATGTTACACCAATTTATAAATATAATTATTTTAGTTTTAGCATTCATATTTAAATTTAATTATTTTCACTCAAATGTACCTTATTTTATATATTTTTTTATTTCTGGTCTAATTGTTCATATTATAATAATGATATTTATGATATTATTTTCACTTAACATTAATCTAACTAAAAATATATTAATATTCATATTTAAAATATTAAAAAGAGTCCGACTAATAAAAAATACACAAGATATTTATACAAAAATTGAAATTGAGTTAAGTAATTTTCACGAAAATATATCCTTAATATTTGAGAATAAAAGAATGTGCATTAAAGCATCTATCTTAACAGTTCTTCAATGGATGGCATTTTTTAGTATTCCTTATTGTATTTATAGAAGTTATAGCTTTAATTCTCATGATTTATTTACCATGATAGCAGGCCAGATATTTCTAGTAAATTTTATGGCAATTATTCCTCTTCCTGGTGCTGAAGGAGGCGCTGAAGGAGGCTTTTATCTAATCTACAGTTTATTTTTTGAAAATGGTACAATTATAACAGCTATTTTTATATGGAGACTGTTAACTTATTACTTATCAATTGTTGCAGGAAGTGTATTTACTTTACTGATCCCAAATAAAAATCTGAAGAATAAAAGAGAAGCTAAGTAATAAAAAACATAGCTTTTGAAAATTTAATCTTTAATTTGTAAAAATATTATAGTAGAATTAATGAATTTGCGATTAGTATAGTTTTAAATGATAAATTATAAGTTATAAGTTAAGGATAAAATTGCCAAAGGCAATTTTTTAAATATAATTTCTTGAAAAGCTATAAGCTTTTCTTCCTTAACTTATTACTTATAACTTATAATTTTTAACTAATTCTGTTTTACGAAAGTTGTTACTATAGGTTCAAAGGTTAACACAATAGTCAACATAATTAACACTACAATAGTTACCCAGCCTATTATATTTTTAGCTCTTGAATTAACATACTCTCCCATGATTTCTTTATTGTTTACCATAAGCATCATACAAATTAATACTACTGGGAGTAAAACACCATTAATAATCTGCGATCCCAATGTTATTTGAATTAAAGGCGCTCCAGGTATTAATATAATTACAATTCCAACTATAACTATTACAGTGAATAAAGTGAAAAATTCTGGTGCCTCTTTTAATGTTTTATCTATTCCAGCTTCAAAACCAAAAGCTTCGCAAATGTAAAAAGCTGTAGCTAAAGGCAGTATTGTTGCTGAAAAAATAGAAGCTATAAAAAGGCCAAACGCAAAAATTTCAGAAGCAAATGCTCCTGCCAGTGGTTGGAGGGCTATTGCTGCATCTTTAGCTTCTTCTATTTGAATTCCACTTTTATTTAATGTAGCTCCACAAGCTACAACTATGAAGAACGCAACCACTACTGTAATAACACTACCAACAACAACATCCCAAATTTCATATTTAAAATCTTCAATTTTTAGTCCCTTTTCTATAACTGCTGACTGCATATAAAACTGCATCCAAGGTGCTATGGTAGTTCCAATCATACCTATAATCGTTCCTATATAACTATAACTCATTTCAATATCAGGATGAATCAAAGAACTGCCAATTTCATTCCAATTTGGTTTAGCCAAAAACGCAGAAGCAACATATGATAATAGAAATAAGCTAAAAACCAAGAATAACTTTTCAGTTGTTTTATAAGTTCCCTTTACCACAAGAATCCATACTGTAATTGCCGCCAGAGGAACTGATACATATTTACTTACTCCAAAAATCTGCATGCTTCCTGCAACTCCTGCAAATTCTGTAGCTGTATTTCCTATATCTGCGATAATTAATCCAACAAAAATAAAGAAAGTTATCCTAACGCCAAAATTTTCTCTAATTAAGTCTGCTAAACCTTTTCCCGTTACTATACCCATTCTTGCGTTCATTTCTTGCACTACTAATAATACAATTAAACATGGAATTAGTGACCAAAGTAATTTGTAACCATAAGCAGCACCAGCTACAGAATATGTTGTTATTCCTCCTGCATCATTATCTACACTTCCTGTTATGATCCCTGGACCTAAAATACTTAAAAATATTAATATATTTGCTACCCAGCTTTTTCTTTTTTCATTCACTTTTCCACCTCCCACTACGCCAATTTCTTGTTATTCTTAGTAACTTCATAAACAATATCATTTAAGCTTACAATTCCGATTAAATGCATCTCATCATCAACCACAGGCATAGCAAGTAAATTATATTTTATTATTTCTCTTAGTAAATGACTTATTTTTTCTTCATCCTTCACATATATAACATTTTTACTTATAATATCTTCCAACTTTTTATTGTGGGTTGAGATAATTATTTCCCTTAATGATGCCACTCCAATGAGTTTATTTTCACTACTTACAGCATAAACATAATAGGCTTGTTCATCTTCTTCTGCATTGCGGATATAGTTAATTACATCTGATATTGTGTAATTAATTGGACATGAAATAAAATCAGTTGTCATTAAACTTCCAATTAAATCCTCCTCGTATTCCATAAGTTCTCTTATTTCATCTGAAGCTTCTTTTTCCATATTACTAAGTAATTCCTCTGCCTTATCTTCTTTCAGACCATCTAATACATCAGCTGCTTCATCAGCTGGCATTTCTTCTAAAATATCAGCAACTTTATCAGTAGAAAGAGACCTAATTAAGCTAACTTGTACATCTTCGTCCAATTCTTCTAGCACATCCGCAGCTTTTGCCGTATCTAAGCTTGAAAAAATAATTGCTCCTGTATTTGTATCAAAATCCTCAATTATATCAGCAAGATCCGATGGATGAAGCGTATGCAGTTTATTATATGTTTTTGAAAGAGAAATATCACTTGAAGCAAAGACTGTTTCAATGTCATCCCATAACATTAATTTACTGTTTACTTCTAATCCTAACATCTTTAACGGCTTTGCTATTCCAATTCTTCTCAATATTCCTTCAATTCCAATATCCACTGCTGCAATAAACATACCTGATTCAAGTATAATTAATCTAACGTCATTAGCTCTAACTACCTTTCTTCCATTAACATCGATAATTTGTTTATCTAAAATATACTTTTTTAATAGTAGGTTGTTGCCTAATTCTTTTCTTTTGACCTCATTACAAATTAATGTATATTGTTTTTTTTCTTTAAAAACTTGGAAATTATCAAAATCAATAAACTTTATTCCATCTCTTGTTTTAATAACGGCTGTAGTTACTTTGGGATTTTTAAAACCTACATCAACAGCTAAATCCTTTAAAACTCCTATAAATTCGTTGTTAACTGAATAAATTTTTCTACCCAATATTCTGCTCAAATATACACTTTTAAATTGCATTGTCCACTCTCCTTTCTCTAGAGGGTGTACTATGCAAAATTTAATATTGGTACACCCTACCGAATTGCTAAAAAAGAAATTTTAATTTTTACATTGATATTTTTATAGTACCGGGTATCATCCATTAAACTTATCACTCTCTTTAAGCTCAGATTTTAAAATGCTTTTAATACATTTTATTAAATGAATACATAAAAAGTGATTCATATAATAAAAAAAGAGCTTATAAAGCTCATTTAATATAAAACATACAAATTTTCATCTCTTTAATCTATTAAAATCATACCAAGTTTTTTGTAAAAATCACGATCTATATTATGATTAATTGTAAGATTATTGTCTTTTCTAAATTTCATTACATACTTCTTCATACCTTCTCCATAAATTCCATCTAATTCACCTGGATAATATCCTTTATCTTTCATTCTTCTTTGTACTTCCAAAACATCTGATCCTCTATCTCCTGGTTTTAAATTAACAAATCCTTTTTCAAAGGGCCCATATGGTCCTGCATATATAGCAACTATCATTCCATTTCTTACATATTCATACAATTCTTCAACATCAGTATTTTGCATTCTAATACAGCCATGAGATGCTTCAGATCCGATTGATCCCGGTTTATTTGTTCCATGAATTCCAAATTTCCCCCAAGGTACATTTAGTCCAATCCATCTTGTACCAAATCCACCGCTCCATTTGCCCATACGTACTACTTTCCAAGTACCGACTGGAGAAGGTGTTTCAGGTTTGCCACTAGCTATGTAGTATTTTTTAATGATTTTGTTATTCTCTTTATCAATTAAATAAAGTTTTTCTTCACTTATATCTACTAATATAGCAAGGTTATTATAATCAACTTTAGTTTCCGACTTTACAGTATTTTCACATATATTAAATAATAGAATAACTGTAAATATAAACAAAATCCTTCTAAAAAGCCTTCCTCTCTTCAATTGATACACCTCACTTTACAATTTATATAATCTAATATGTTCTTTAATTTATTTTTATATTAATTGACTCTTTTTATACATTTTGAGCTTCTAATAAAAAACTCTTACCTATTTTTATGGCAAGAGTTTTATTAGTGTATTTTATTATATTAATATTTTGCTTTTATGGTTTTCGCATTTATCAATACACATATTACAGCACATCCTATGATCTGGTTTACTGTGGAAACAACTTCCGCATGTACACTTTTCAAATTGTATTGTAGAATGAGCTATATTAAACTTTTCCTTTAATAAATGCTGTATTTCATGCAATTTTTTCTCACAATTTTCTATGGTGCACTCTTGTATTGATACATGTGCTGTCATTGATAAAATTTCCTTAGATAAACTCCATATATGCACGTCTGTAACTTCCATTATGCCGCCCAAATTTTTTATAGAACTTTTTAATTCATCAATTGAAACTTCCTCTGGAGCTGCTTCTAAAAGTATCCTTGTGCATTCAATGGTCATCTTAAATGCATTTTTTAAAATTAAACAAGCTAATATTGCACTAAGCAGAGTATCTACTCCTGATAAATGTGTAAAATAAATTATTAGACCTCCTATAAGTACGCCTATATCTGATAATGCGTCTCCAAGAAAATGTAAAAATACACTTTTTACATTAATATTATTAGAATTATTTCGAAGGTTTAACACTATTATTGTATTTACAATAAGCCCCAAAATGGAAAAAACAATCATTCCCTCTGGCTGTACATCTATAGGATTAAAATACCTAACAATTGCTTTATAAAAAATATATATTGAAATAATAATTAAAGAAATGTTATTAATTAACGCTGTCAAAATACTAAATCTATAATAACCAAAGGTATATCTATTATTGGCAGCTTTAAGTCCGATTTTTAATCCCCAAAAACTTAAAATTAATGATGCTATATCTGTTAATAAGTGCCAACTATCACTAAAAAGTGCGAGACTATTAGTTAAAATGGCACCTAAAAACTTACCTATAAATATAATTGATACACCCATGATTGTTAAAATTAACTTTTTTTCACTTTGTTTAAATATATGATCTATTTCTTGAGGTGCCTTTTCATTCATTTTATTAACCTCCAAAAATCCCTTAAGCCTTAAATTACATTTATTAATAAACAATAATTTCCTTATTGAATAGTCTATGTGTTGTATAGAAAAATGCTACTAATAAAAAATGTTCTCCTAAACTAAAGTAAATATAAAATGAAAAATCATACTTTTATTTGTATACGTATTTTTATATTACTTTAAGGAATCTCTGTAAGCTTTAAACTCTGTAACTATATTAGGATTCATTTTTACGAAATCTACAAAATCTTGAAAACATCTTGTTGTTTCATTACTTATCGTATGTTCCATTTTTTCTGTTTCATCTAATATTTCAGAATCTGGAATATCAAGTATCCTTAAAAAATTTTCAATTATATGATGCCTGCTAAGAAGTGCTTCCCCTAACTTTTTTCCACTTTCTTCGAGTATTATAATTCCGTATTTCTCATATTTCACCAGCTTTGATTCAGATAATTTTTGTACCATTTTTGTTGCAGAAGGAGGTTGAACATTAAGTGCATTTGATAATTCATTAATTCTTAAATATCCTTTTTTTAATGATAATCTATATATCATCTCAAGGTAATCTTCCATGGATGCAGTTAATTTGCTATTTTCTTTTTTCATATATTCATTGAAGGTATAAAAATCGTTTTTAATCATATTCTCACCTACTTCTCATTATAATCTACTTAATAAATTATATGCCTTAAGGTAGAAAAAGTTACTTTCCTGTAACATTTAGAATTTTATTGCATAATTTATATTATAAGAAAACTTAGACAAGGCTAAGAAAGTTAATTTGTAATAACTATTTTAATCACATATAAGAATGAAAATAAGAGATTTATACACATAAAAATAAAGTAAGAAAGGTGTTGAATTTTCTTGGAGAACGAAAGAAGTATAAGAAGTACTGGTGTACCTGTATCAAGACTTTTTTCCTTAAAAGGTGCATTTAGTACAGATTTAATAAAGTTAAAACAATTATCAAAATTTATAGGACCAGCTTTTGTTGTAAGCGTGGCATATATAGATCCTGGTAACTTTGCAACTAATATTAGTGGTGGCTCTGAATTTGGCTATGCATTAATTTGGGTTATCTTATGCAGTAATTTAATGGCTATATTTTTACAAACAATGTCTGCAAAATTAGGAATAGCTACAGGACATAATCTTCCTGAAATGTGTTCTAAAGTATTTTCTAAGAAAACTAATTGGATATTCTGGATTATTGCTGAGATAGGTGCTATGGCGACTGATTTAGCAGAATTTCTAGGAGGAACCTTGGGATTATATTTATTATTTCATATACCTATGATATATTCCGGACTTATTACAGGTTTAATGACATTTTTTATCTGCTATATGGAAAAGTATGGTCAAAAGATTATTGAAATAATTATATCTGTATTAGTAGCAATAATTTGTATTGCATATACAATAGAATTATTTCTTGCTAAGCCTGATTGGGGCCAAGTTGGTATTCATACGATAATTCCATCACTACCAAATAGCGGCGCAGTATTAATTGCTGTTGGAATGCTCGGTGCAACAGTTATGCCTCATGTAATATATTTGCATTCACATTTAGTACAGCATAGAAGTATAGATCTATCTAATGAAGGAAAACTAAAACATTTAAAGATGGAAAAAATTGATATTGCAATTGCTATGAATATTGCTTTTATAGTAAATGCCGCAATGGTTATAGTATCTGCAGCTGTATTTAACAGAAATGGATTGGTAGTTGATACTATGGAGCAGGCTCATACATCATTGCAGCCATTACTAGGCTCACTATCAAGTGGTGCTTTTGGAATTGCATTACTTGCATCTGGTTTATCATCCTCTGCAGTTGGTACAATGGCAGGACAGACAATTATGAAAGGCTTTGTTAATTTAAGTATACCAATTAATATTAGAAGACTTATTACTATGCTACCAGCACTAATTATAATTGCACTTGGGATAAATCCAATGAATGCTCTTGTTTTAAGCCAAGTAGCTCTTAGCTTTATTCTACCTTTCCCAATAATCCAAATGTTAATTATAGCTAAACGTAAAGATTTAATGGGTGTCCTAGTGAATAAGGGATTTGTACGAGTTTTAGGTGTTATAATAGCGGCAATAATAATAGCATTAAATATACTGCTCTTATATCTATCATTAACAGGTCAAGCATAACACTAATTAAGGAATGTTTTCATGATAAAATCACTTTATTTGTTGGAAAATAAAACCCTTCTTATGCATAGTCTCAGGTATAAGAAGGGCTTTAGAGTTCTTTGATATATTTGTGGTAAATTAATAAAGTTTTGTTCTTATTTCACCGTTTTTGTACTTTAGGTTGGTTTAACTTTGCTAGGTTTACAATTTCTTCTTTATTCCCCTCCAAAACACGCAAATATCTATCCATTATCTTTCTTGCAAAAATATTGCTAGAATATTCATTGGCCTTAGCAATTGCTGCTTTCTTCATTTTAGTTCTTAGATTACTGTCTTCTAATATCATATTAATATAATATGTAAATTCTTCTTTTTCTTTATATGAAAAACCATTCTTCCCCTGTTCAATTACTCCATCGATACAGGAATCATACTTACAAACCACAGGACATCCGCTACTTAATGCCTCTATGTAAGTTAGTCCCTGTGTTTCGCTGGTAGATGCCGTAACAAATATTTCGGATAATTTATAATATTTATAAACTTCCTCACAATTTATCATCCCTGTAAAAATAACATTTCCCTCTATATTTTGTTTTTTAACTAATGTTTTTAAATTATCTAAGTATGGACCTCCCCCTACTACCAATAATTTAATATTTTTGATTTTCTTTATGATGTTTGGTAACAGCATTAGAATTTCACTTATATTTTTTTCTTCACCTATTCGACCAATATAAGCTATAATTCTATCATCATTATTAATATGTAACTCTTTCATAATTTTTTGCTTATCATCTAATGATATTTTTTGCTTAAACCTGCTTAAATCTATTCCCGTTGGCACTACATAGATAGGTTTACTTACTCCATAATTTAATAATGCATTTCTCGTTTTTTCTGTTGGTGCAATAACACCATTTAAACTATTCAAAATTAATTTAGTTATTTTTGTCGATGTATTTTTATTAAGTATTCTTCCACCAACTAAATAATTTAAATAATTCTCATACATTGTATGATATGTATGTATATGAGGAACATTTAATTTATGAGAAATATATTTAGATACAAGCATCATAGAAAATTCCGTCTGAGAATGGATTATATCTGGTCCCCATTCAATAATTTCTTTTATAAGCTTATTATGCAGTAGAAAATTAATTATTCTAACATCAGGATAAACTCCAATTTTAATGGACTTCAAATAATATACATCATTTTCTACTTTTTCACTGCCAGTATGGGATAATGTTAAAATCCTAACTTCATGTCCGTTTAATTTTAATTCTTTATACAAATTGTTTACTGAAGTAACAACACCATTTATCATAGGAGAATATGTATCTGTTGTTATTAAAATCTTCATAATTTAGCCTCCTATAACTCTTAGTAATAACTAAAATTATTAGTTCTACCATAATACATAATTAGTGTTTCCAAAAGTCTAGAAAAAAAACATAATTAGAATAAATTTTAATTATCATTAATTCTATAAGTTATCTTTGTTCTTTGATAATCCCTTTTCTATAAGCATCTAAAAGCAATTCTAAATCTCTTATTTGAAGCTTCAATTCCTCACCAATATCTGTATCTCCAACTCTCTTTCTTTCAACTTCCTGCTCTAAAACTACTGTAGTTGAAAGAATATCCTTTTCTTCTTCAATAGCTTTTTGAGTAGATTCAAATGGTTCATGGGACACTAATAACAGCCCATAAGAGTTATATATAAGAGTGTATCCTGCTATTCCTGTTTCAGCTTGGTAAGCTATTGAAAATCCTCCATCTATGACTATAAGTTTTCCATTTGCCTTTATAGGACTTTCACCTTTTTTTATTTTAACTGGTACATGCCCATTAATTATATGAGATACCTTTGGATCTAACCCAAACTCCTGAAAAATCATATTACAGGCCTTTTCATTATCTTCTAGCTCAAAGTAATAATTTTTCTTTTCAACATGAGTCACTTTATCTTCTATAAAATATCTTTCAAAAGTAGTCATCTTATCTTTTCCAAAAAGAGGTGAATCAACCCCATTCCATAAATACCAAATTATATCCATGCCATATAATTTAGCTTTAGGATTATTTTTATAGAAATAGCCTTCTCGAACTAAAATCTCCAATCTATCTAAATAAGCTTTTCCACTATATTCTTGTCCAGAAGCTCCTATACTCACTTTTTTAAAACTTCCATCGTCATTTAAAGGGATACATCCATGATAAAGCAAATTGGAATTATGTTTTAAGTACATACTTCCCTTAGCAAAAAGAAAGCTAACATGTTTTTGAAGTTTTTCACTGTTTAAAAATGAAGATTTAAGCTTTTCTATTAGTTCTTTTTCTTCTGGAATTAGTTCATATGGATCCTCGGGATTTATTGTTGGAAAATTACAATCCTTTAATTTATATGTCTGTTCTTCTAACTTAATTGTTCCTTCTCTATAATCTATCTTATTTAATAAAAGCCTGTCCTCCATTCTAAAATATGGGCGCCTTTTAATTATTTCACCTTCCAATTTAAATTGTATTATTGATATAGCCTTATGCATTCTAGCCATAAGATTTAAATCTTTATCAGTATAGTCCTTTCCATTTTCAATCTTTGGCTTAAAAGCTAAGCATTCATCATTACCATAAAAATCAATGGCAAAAGTTGCAAGTGGAAGAAGATTTATTCCGTATCCGTCTTCTACGGTATTTAAATTCGCATATCTTGCACATGTTCTAATAACTGTTGCAATGCAGGCTTCACTCCCTGCTGCTGCACCCATCCAAACTATATCATGATTTCCCCATTGGATATCTACAGAGTGATAATTTGTAAGCGTATCCATTATAATATCAGGACCAGGCCCTCTATCAAATATATCTCCTATAATATGAAGTCTATCTATTACTAGATTTTGAATTAACTTTGATATTGCTATAATAAATTCATTTGCTCTACCAACTCTAATTATGGTTTTTATTATTTCATTATAATAATCTTCTTTATCCAATCTATCTGGCTGTTCATGTAAAAGTTCTTCAATAATGTATGCAAAATCTTTTGGAAGAGCTTTTCTCACCTTAGATCGGGTATATTTTGAAGATACATATCTACAAATCTCAATCAATCTATATAATGTAATTTTATACCAATCATCAATATTAGGTTCACTTTTTTGTGCATACTCTAACTTTTGCTCTGGATAATAAATAAGAGTCGCAAGGCTTTTTCTACCTCTCTGACTTAATGAGTTTCCAAAAATATCATCTATTTTGCGCTTTATAACTCCAGATGCATTTTTTAATACATGGATAAAAGGTTCATATTCCCCATGTATATCAGATAAGAAATGTTCCGTTCCTTTAGGAAGGTTTAAAATTGCTTGTAAGTTTATTATTTCTGTGCATGCATCAGCTATTGTTGGATATTGATTTGATAAAAGTTTAAGGTATCTTAACTTATCTTCAAATTCTTGGCTAAAATTATCTTCAATACAAGGCATTATAGTTCCCCCTCAAGTTCTATATGTAACAAAATTAATAATTTGCTTTCAACTCAATACATATATTATACACTATTAAAGTGTATTTTCTAGTAATAATGTATACTTATTTTAAAAAAGAATAGCATATATTCTTCAACTATGCTATTCTCTTATGATTACCCAAAGCACTTTCTTAACTCTAGATATTTCCATTAAGATTTCATTTTATAACAATTTCTTCTTAATTTAAAGAAATAAAAAGACTATGTAATTATAGAAAAATCCGCTATATTACACATAAATTAAATCCCCTTCTTATTCTTTAAATAAGACAAAGGGATTTAATTTATAGATTTACATAGTTATTTATAAAATTTAATAATTTAAGTTAGCTCATATACTTATTCACATTTTCCTTGCTTACTTTTTCAAAAGGTACCCATATATGTTTTCCCTCCTTATCCATATTTTCCATATTGGTCAAGGTTCTTCCTGAGCCTAATTGAATAGCAGCATCTACTGAACTTTTACTTTGTCCTTTTGCAGATTGATATACTGTAAGTTTCATGCTTCCATCAGCTATAGCTTTACACCCCTCAGGTGTTGCATCAATTCCGACAATAGGCACTGATGAAGGATCAATATTATTCTCTTTAAACGAATCAATTACTCCAAGTGCCATTTCATCATTATTAGCGATTACACAATCAAACTTTTGACCTGTAGATAAAAATACATTGAACATGTCTTTTGCCTGTTGTCTGCTCCAGTTTGCATTATCTTCAAAAACATACTGTGCATTTATTCCTTTTTCTTTAAATGTTTCTTTTACAGCATTTGTACGCCCTTTAGTAGCTGAATGTCCTTTTTCTCCCTTAATTAAAACCACTTTTAAATCATTCTTATTTTTTAGGTAATCTGCAATATACTCTGCCTGATATTGACCTGCCACTTTTTCATCTGAACCTACATAAATATATTTATCCTTTTTTAACACACTATCATCCGGACTACTATTCAAAAATACTATTGGCAGTCCTTCTGCATCTTTTTTAAGTTGAAGCGCTGTAACTGGATCTACTGGTGCACATATTATAGCATCATATCCTCCTGAAACTGCCTCCTTCATATGAGTTACTTGAGTTTCTATTGATCCTGCTGCATCCATTATAGTTAATTCAATATTTTGACTATCAGCATAACTTTTTGCATTCGTCACCAAAAGCTTGCGATAATTATCTGAAGCATCTGAAACTGAAAATAAAACTTTCACTTTTTTATTTGAAGATGAGCTGTTCTTTGTGCTACAGCCTGAAATCATAACAAACATCATAATTATAGTTAAAATTATAGCTATTTTTTTCTTCATTTATACTCCTCCTTAGAACTTTCTACGTAACTTTTGCAAAGCTTTAATATAAAAATACTTATATTTTAAACATTTGAATTTGCTTACTAAGTTCATCAGACGTATTGAACAAATTCTCAGCATCAATAGCCACCTTTTCGCTGTTTTTAGTAATATTATTTGATTGTGTAACCATAACTTCTGAAGTTGCTAATATTTCTTGAGAACTTGCAGCTTGTTCCTCTGATATAGCTGCTACTGTTGTTGCAACATCATCTAAATGTCCAACTTTTTCAATCATATTTTGAATTAAATCGTTTGTTAAATTAATCTTTTCAAATATTCTATCAAATGTATCCACGTTTTCACTTATTAAATAACTGCTCTCATTTATATAATCTGCACTTTCATGAGACTGCTTTACAGTATCTGTAACCAGTTTGTTTATTTCACTTACAAGAGATGAAATGTTTTTAACTGATTCAGAACTTGTATTAGCTAATTTTCCCATTTCACTTGCTACAACTGCAAACCCTTTTCCTGCATCTCCTGCTCTTGCAGCTTCTATTGATGCATTTAATGATAAAAGGTTAGTCTGTTCTGCAATTCCTCCTATAACATTTATTATACTAGTGATTTCTGATGAAGATTTTCCAACATTATTTATAGCTAATTCAAGAGCAGTAATTGAATTTCTTATATTCTCCATAGCTGCATTTACTTTTTCCATATCTTGTCGGCCTTTTTCTGAAATACTGATGGTTTCCTTCATCTTTTCATTTACACTATTACCATCATCTCTTGTATTAGAAACAACATTTGCTAAAGTAGTTGTGTTATCTGCTATTTCACTTACTGAGCTCGATAATTGTTCAACTGTAATATTCAAATTTTGCATAGATTTAGTTTGAAGTTTAGATGAATCATAAAGCTCTTTGGAAATCACTGTACTTGCATCAGCTTGTTCATTCATTTTATTTGATACAATCCTAGTATTATCTATCATACTGCGCATTACCCCTATAAAATCCTTCACACTTTGCAGCATAATAGAAATTTCATCATTTCCCTTTACATCCACATCAACTGTAAAATCCCCCTCAGTCATTGAAATTACTGTCTTAGTAAGTCTTCTTATTGGCTTGATAACAACTTGTACAACTCTTTCTACTAGTGCGGTCAAAATAATAATAGAAATCACTCCAATTGCAATCATAAAAGTACGAAGTTTCATAAGTTCTGACAAGATAGATTTTGTTGGCACATATGATACAAGAATCCAATTAGTTCCTTCTACTTCTTTAAATACAACCATGTTATTTTCTAATTCACATGAATTATATTCTTTATTATCAAGTTTTACAGCTATTTCTTTAAGAAATTTATCATTATTGCTTGAATCAAGTTTAGTTGAAATTAATGAGCTATCCCTATTAGCTACAATTGTTTTATCAGTTTTATCTATGAGAAAAGCTTCTGCATTATCCATATCAATCATCGAATTTACTATAATTGATACTTTATCCAGAGAAAGATCCACAGAAATAACCTTTATTTTCCCCGACTTATCATTTAATATTGAAGAAGCACTAACAACATTCTTACCTTCTTCATTTTTATACGGAGTACCAAATGCCATATTAATACGTGTAAGTCCCTCTTTATACCATACAGAGTTTAATATGTTTTTATCTGACTTATTCGATTTATCTGCTTTGAATAATTTTCCACTTTCATCAGCTATATAAAATCCTTCTTTATAATTATCATCATACCTATAATATTTATTTAGTAAATTTTGCAATTGACTATCACTTAAGTTTGTCCCCTCTAATGAAGTCTTTAATGCCTTAAATGATGCTAAATTTTCATTTAACAATGATTCAATTTGGTCAACTTGTTTTTTACTTGAGGTTTCTAATAAATTATCAGCTGAATTAGTTATTATTTCTTTAGACTTACTATAAGAAATAAAAATAAGAGATGAAACTATTATAACCATCATTGGAATAATAATTCCAAGCAATTTTGTTTTGATTGAAATCTTATATTTCAATTCTCCACTTTTCATGAAAATCCCCCTAATTGTCGTATTTTGTAATCTATATTTTAATTCAAGCACAAATCTATAATACAACTTTTTTACCTTTATGTAAAAGTTCTTCTACATTTTTCTATCTTTGTATTATGTTTTTCATAAAATTCATATATTGAAATAAATATTTCTTTTAAAAAAAGCTACAAATGAATTTTCATTCACTCGTAGCTTTTAATTATAATTAATTAATGAAATAAAAAACTATATCTATTAACATATAAACAAAACCAATACCCGCCAGAATTCCTGTTATCAACCTTCTAAAATTAGTGGATTTTTTAACTTTTAGTAACTGTAATAGACCATCACATGACATAATTACAATTAATAATCCACATACCTTTAAACTAATTCCAATTTTCATAATAAGCAAAATTGCAGAAATTATATAACCTATATAAATTCCAGTGCACCTTGCACATACTGGAAATTGATATCCTTTAAAAGAAAAGCTTCGCTCATGCAGTTGATGACAACCACTTACAGCTCCAATTTTCATTAAATATATCCAGATTCTTGTTTTTCTATCGACCTCTTCATTTAAATCTTGCACCACAATTTGCACACACCCTATATGTATTTGTTTTAGTTTTACTCTTTCCCATACCAAGTAATCCACATATAAGTCCTATAGGTCCAAAACATATATACCCCAAACAGCCTTTTCCTACGCCAAAACCTTTTGTAGTTTCTGTTACATCACTTACTACTTGAACATTAAGACTTCCGCATTTAGGACATCAAACATTCACATTATTCATAATTATAATCCTCCATAATAATAAAGCTATTATAATTATACTATTAATGAATTAAATATTACAATACTTTACTTAATACTCCAAAATATGTATTCAGATTACTATTAATTTAACTTCAGCTTCCATAAGGAATTTAGAAGAAAAACTTAACAACCTAATCAATAAATTTCAAATTTAAATATACTTACAAAGAAATTATCTCCAATACAATTTTCTTATACATATAAAATTGATATTTCAAAATGATTTTTTTATCATTTTGAAATATCCCTCAATAGCTTCATTTATGATAACTCAAAGGCACCTGTATATAATTGATAGTACTTACCTTTTTGCTCAATTAAATCATCATGATTTCCTCTTTCAATGATTCTACCTTGATCTAATACCATAATTACATCAGAGTTTTTGATTGTAGAAAGTCTATGAGCAATTACGAAAACTGTTCTTCCTTTCATAAGCTTATCCATACCATCTTGAACAATCTTTTCTGTTCTTGTATCTATGCTTGATGTTGCTTCATCTAAGATTAAAACAGGTGGATCTGCAATAGCAGATCTAGCAATTGTTAGCAGCTGTCTTTGTCCTTGTGATAGGCTTCCACCATCCCCTGTAAGCACTGTATTATATCCATTTGGAAGATGTCTTATGAATGTATCTGCATTAGCAAGTTTTGCTGCTGCACGTACTTCTTCATCTGTTGCATCTAATTTTCCATACCTGATATTATCTGCAACTGTTCCAGTAAACAGATGTGCATCTTGAAGTACTATTCCAAGAGATCTTCTTAAATCATCTTTTTTAATTTTATTAATGTTAATACTATCGTACCTTATTTTACCGTCTTGAATATCATAGAAACGGTTAATTAAGTTTGTGATAGTTGTCTTTCCAGCTCCTGTTGCCCCAACGAAAGCAATTTTTTGCCCTGGCTTTGCAAAAAGTTTTATATTATGAAGTATTATCTTTTCATCATTATATCCAAAATCAACATCATCAAATACTACCTCCCCAAGAAGTTTTGTATAAGTAGTTGTCCCATCTTCATGAGGATGCTTCCATGCCCAGATTCCAGTACGTTTTTTAGATTCAGTTAATTCTCCATTTTTATCTTCAATTGCATTAACTAAAGTTACATAGCCTTCATCAGTTTCTTTCTTTTCATCAAGAAGCTTGAAGATACGCTCTGCCCCAGCAAGTGCCATAATTACAAAATTAAATTGTTGAGCCATTTGGTTTACTGTTTGGCTGAAAGTTCTTGTTAACTGTAGGAAGGATGCTAGAGCTCCAATAGTAAATCCAGCAAACTCTCCAATAGCAATAACAGATCCAAAAATAGCAACAGTTACATAATTTATATAACCAATGTTGTTCACGACTGGCATTAAAGCATTGGCATATTTATTTGCATTATTTGCACTGTTACAAAGAGCATCATTTAATTTATCGAAGTTAATTCTTGCTTCTTCTTCATGGCAAAAGACCTTTACAACCTTTTGACCTTCCATCATCTCTTCAATATAACCATTTACTGCACCTAAATCTCTTTGCTGAGCTCCGAAATATTTTCCACTTTTCGCTCCAATAAACTTGGTTACATTCACCATTAAAAAAATAATTACAATTTGAACTATTGCTAACGGAATACTTAAAAAAATCATTGAAATAAATACACTAACAACTGTAATAATCGCTGATAACAATTGCGGTATACCTTGGCTGATCATTTGCCTTAATGTATCAGTATCATTTGTATAAAGACTCATCACATCCCCATGAACATGTGTATCAAAAAATTTAATCGGCAAAATCTCCATATGAGCAAACATATCATCTCTTATCTTCTTAAGGGAACCTTGCGAAATTATAATCATTATACGGCTGTATATATAAGTTGCTAAAACTCCAACAAGATAAATTGTTGCCAGTGTAATAATCATTTTGAGTAGTGGTCCAAAATCTGGAGCCCCAGATATCTTTAAAAGTGGTGCTATATAATCGTCAATTAAATTTCTTAGAAATAATGTACCTACAACATTAGCAAGGGAACTTATAATAATTGTTACTAATACAATGAAGAATAGCCCTTTATATTCTTTAAGAACATAAGATAACAATCTTTTCAATGTTTTTAAAGAATCTTTGCTGACTTTTGCATGTCCACGAGGTCCACCTGGTCCACGCATTGCTCTAGGTGCTCTAGTATTATTTTGACTCATTATTATCAGCTCCTTTCACTTGTGATTCATAAACTTCACGGTATATATCATTTGATTTTAGTAATTCTTCATGCTTACCAAATCCATCTATTTTTCCATCGTTTAATACCATAATTTTATCTGCATCCTGCACTGAAGAAATACGCTGTGCAATAATAATCTTTGTTGTATGTGGTATTGTCTCAATAAATGCTCTTCTAATAAGCGCATCAGTTTTAGTATCTACAGCACTAGTAGAATCATCTAAGATTAATATTTTAGGTTTCTTAAGTAATGCCCTTGCAATGCAAAGTCTTTGCTTTTGTCCTCCTGATACATTTGTTCCACCTTGCTCGATAAATGTATCATACTTCTTAGGCAGGTTTTCTATAAATTCCTCTGCTTGAGCTTGTCTACATGCATTAATTATTTCTTCATCAGTTGCATTCTTATTTCCCCATCTAAGGTTTTCTTTAATTGTTCCTGAGAATAAAACATTTTTCTGTAATACCATAGAAACTTTATCTCTAAGGGTTTCTATATCGTAATTTCTAACGTCAACTCCACCAACTTCCACAGTCCCGTTAGTAACATCATATAATCTTGGGATAAGCTGAACAAGGGTTGATTTTGCACTACCTGTTCCACCTATAATTCCTATAGTTTCACCGGAATTAATCTTTATGTTAATGTCTTCTAAAACTAAATTATCCTTATCTTTGCTATAACTAAAGTCAACATTCCTAAAGCTTATAGATCCATCCTTAACCTCATAAATAGAATTTTCTATATTTGTTAAGTCACTTTTTTCTTCTAGAACTTCTATAATTCTTTCGGCAGATGACTTAGACATAATTACCATAACAAATACCATTGAAAGCATCATAAGACTGATTAGTATATTCATTGTGTAAGCAAATAAGCTCATCAATTCCCCTGTTGTTAACGAGTTTGAAACAATCATTTTCGCTCCAAGCCAAGATAGAAGCAGAATACAAACATACACAGTAAACTGCATAGCTGGTGCATTGATTATTATTAGTTTTTCAGCTCTCATAAAATATTTATATAATATTTCAGAAGCTTTATAGAATTTATTTGTTTCATGTTCCTCTCTTACATAAGCCTTAACCGCACGAATTCCAGTTAAATTTTCTTGAACACTCGCATTTAAATCATCGTATTTCTTAAATACTTCTACGAAATATGGATGTACTGTTGTCATAATAAAGTATAATACAACTCCTAGAAATACTATGGCACCTAAAAATATTAAAGCTAATCTAGCATTAATATAGAAACTCATAATCATGGCAGAGACTAACATAAATGGTGATCTAACAGACATTCTTGTTATCATTTGAAATGCGTTTTGAACATTTGTTACGTCTGTTGTTAATCTAGTTATAAGTCCAGCTGTTGAATACTTATCTATATTTGAAAAAGAATAATTTTGTATATTATAATACATTGCTTTTCTCAGGTTTCTTGCAAAACCAGTTGATGAACTAGCTGCGTATTTACCTGATAACACTCCGAAAGTAAGAGATAAAAATGCTGCTACAAGCATTGCTGCTCCAATAATAATTACATATTTCATATCTCTTTTTTGTACCCCATTATCAATAATTAGTGCCATTAAAAATGGAATGATTGTCTCCATAATCGCCTCTAGAGCAACATATGTTGGAGTGAGAATTGTATCTCTTTTAAATTTTGCTATATAAATTGCTAATTTTCTTATCATAATTTTCCTCCCTTTTGTTAGGTTTCTAACAACTATTTTAAAAAAAATTGCATTAATCAGCAATTTTTTTACTTAATCTATCAATTAAACCAACTAATATATTAAATTCATCCTCACTTAATTCGTCTCTTAAGGATTTTTCGAATTTTAGAATAAACTCATATACATTTCTTTGGATCTCTAAGCCTTTTTCGGTAAGGACTATCTTTTTAAGTCTTGCATCTTCAGAAACACTTACTCTTTTAACCAAGCCATTCTTTTCCATTAATTGAAGCACACTGGTTACTGAAGAACGTCTAATTGCAAACTCTTCTTCTATATCTCTTTGGAATATATCTCTTTTATCAGAATTAAATCGTATAAAAGCAAGTATTTTGGCTTGAACATCTGTTAAACCGTATTGTACAGCCTCTTTGCTTATTGTTCTATGAATTCTCTTTGATAGTATACTTATTTTTTTGCCTATATGTATTTCATTATCCATATTTATATACTCCTATAAACTTGTTAGACTTCTAACTATTATCAGTCTGAATTTAATTTTAATTTTTGTCAACAGAGTTTTTATAACGATATTATATTTCTGTGTAAGGAACTAATAAATTTAATAATTTCATATATAAATGATTTTAGCTGACCACAATTTTGTTGTCAGCTAACTATTCAATATATTCTATTTAAACTAAATTATTTATTAAATCCAATAAATATCCACTATCTTTCTTCGACTTCTGAGATGTCTTTTTCCAGTTCTTCAAGCCCCAAAACAGTACTTTTAATATAACGCCTTAAATACTCTATAGCTTGTTCATTGCTCTCACTTTCCGAAAGTACGCAATCTTTCAATACACTAACCAAAATATCCCTGTTATATGCATCTACTGCTGTAAATCTAATACAAACATCTGTCCCATATCCTGCAACATATATATGTTCAATTTTGTTTTCATATAAGTAACGTTCAAGATTTGTATTATAAAAAGCAGTAAATCTGCACTTGTTTATAATGAGATCCTCTTTTAACGGCAGCAACTCATCAATAATTTCACTTTCCCAGCTTCCCTCTTCACACCACATTCTCTCTTGATGTAATCTTACTCTTGGCCAGTTGCTTTTATTTCTTCTATACAAAGTTCTTACATAAATAATTGGCACATTTTTATTTCTTGCCATGTTTAATGCCTTTGATATGTTGGGTATAAGGATTCTTTCGAATTCTTCATATTTCAAATCTTTAAATATTTTCTGCATATCAATTATGAGTAATGCAGATTTCATAATATAACCTCCGATTCTTAAAAAATTCTAATAATAACCTACATAATCACATCCATGAAAACATTTAATCACTATTATAATATTCAAAAGCCTCTTTATTTATTGTAACTCCAATATTATTCCATAAAATTTCTACGTTTATTTAGTAATCTTAATTCACTTGTGTTTAGAATCCTATAACATTTGAAGGTACATACAAACTTCCAAGTATAAATAATTCATTCAATAAAAATTATATCTATAATATCTCAAATAGTATTTTGACAAAGAAAACTGCAAGTACAATTATAATTATTGGACGTACTATTTTCACTCCGCTTTTAATAAAATAGCCAGAACCTATGTAATTTCCAACAATTATGTAAACGTCTTTAAGGGATACAATATTAAGTTAAATATTGTATCCCTTAACTATTAATTTTAAACATCAATTAAAAATAATCTGAGAAATAAGGCTTTTCAACAGGTATTAACTGTTCTAAAATTTTTAACATATAATATTCAGTCTGAATTCTTCCGCACTCATATAAAAATGTAGGCCGCTTATATCCCATAAGCATAGTTGTTAACGTCTGAATATCCATTTCAACTAAGTTAGCAGCGTGGGCATCATCAGTTTTCTCACAAAATGTTTCTCCACTTTTCCAGTAAATATTGAATACTCCATTATTCCACTTTGCTAGAGGATCACTAATTTTAAAATTTAGTTTTAATTTCTGTAATTTAACTAAAAAAGGATACTTTAAAATAAAATCTTGTACATTTATAATTCTTGCCATGAAATAAGGTTCTATAGACTCAACTATCTCACTATCTTCAAATAGAAAAGCCATGGGTTCCCCTGAGTAATTATTACCTTTCACCTCATTTACCATGGAATAATGTGCACTTATATAATTCCAGATCCCATGATGCGCTTCAGTATTTAAATAAACCATTTCTTTAATGTAAAAAGTATCATTTCTAATATAATAAATCAGATAACCAAGAGGCTTATGATTTTTACTATAATAAATCGCTGCAATAATATCATCGCTATCCCAACGCCAATATTCGTCCCAAGCTAGTTTATCACGAATCATTGCACCATGACGCTGCATTGAAAAATAGTCATGTACGTTTAAAAGATCTTCACATTCCAATTCCACACGCTCCATCATTCCTTCTACTGGCCTCTTTTTAGGAAGCTGAGAATCCTTTATTGTGAATGTAATCTTATCTGAAATTATTTCCCATCCGTGTTTTCTATAAAGAGGAATCGAATAAGGATATAAAAAAGAGATAGATTGTCCTTCTTTATACATATGCATAATAGCCTGCTTAATTAGTGATTGAATTAACCCTTTTCCTGTATATTCAGGATAGGTGGCAACTCCGGTAACTCCCCCCATCTTACATATATTATCATGAATATTTACCTGCATAGAGTATACTACTATCATTGAAGCTAGTTTATCATGGTAGAACCAACCAAGAACATAAGCGTTTTTAAGAATAGGCATTTTTGCATGCATAATTTGCTCTTCTGTCCACCCAGTATGAAGTAAATCTTCCATTGTTATTTGAAAAGCATATCGTAAAAGTCCATTAAATTGTTCTAAATCATTTTCTCCTAATTTTCTCATCTTAAAATCGCCATTTACTTCAATAAAATTTCCTGTGTCTTCCATAACTCCTCCTTGTTTTATACCCTCAAACTTATTATTAATAAAATTAAGAGCAATATGCCTTTATAGCATAAATTTAATTAACTATAACTCTCAAAAAATAATACTCGTAAAAATACATTGTTACTATGATTATATTATAATTGTTTGGTTATATATAGTCAATTTTACAACGTTTACCTGAAAGTGATAAAAAAAATCGTCTTTTGTACTATATTTTCATATAAATAGGATAAGCTATAACTGTACTTTTCTTTAGTATTCTAAAAAAGGAGTAGATTTAATGAAAAATAAAAATAGCAAACTAGCCATTAGACTTGCAATATTGTTTCAGATAATAGCCATAAGTACCCTTATTATTAAGATTATATCTAAACAATGGAATGACTTATACTTATTATTACTTGTTGTTATCTGCATTCTTATTCCTTTTACAATTACATATGTTGCCAACAAAAAGAACTTATTATTGCCTTCAAGCTTTCAAATAGTCTCCTTAATATTTATTCTTCTGGCACAGTATTTTGGTGAATTTCTTCAATTTTATACTAAATTTTCATGGTGGGATTTATTTCTTCACGGAAGTTTTGGATGCTATGCGGTTATTACTATACTACATTTAATACAAGGAATTATTACAAATGAGAACGGAGTAACTAAAAAGCGATTCATTATATTTTCTGGAATTTTAGCTTTTTGCTTTGCTATTACTTTAGGAACCTTATGGGAAATTTTCGAGTTTCTAGGTGATTATTTTTTTAAAACAGATATGACAAATGGAAGCCTCCAGGATACAATTACCGACCTTATGGTTAAAGTCGTATTAGCACTTACTACCTCTTCAATTTATTGTTATGTAAAATTAAAAAAATCAAAATTACAATAACTAAAATGTGTTGAAAATATTCTTAACAAAATTCACGTAATAAAAAAAATTTCCATCAGGTGAAAAAGAAGGGACCCACACTTTTATCTGCGGACTTCCTTCTTTATTTTTTTAAGTGTACCTTTATTTTAAATTATAAATTTATGCACCATTTCATTAAGCTTTTCTGCTAGCTCCGCTTGATGTTGTGCAGTTTTTGCCACTTCTCCAATAGCCTTTGTTGTTTCATTAATACTTTCTTTTATTGTTTCAGCATTTTCAGATGATTTTTGCGCAGTTACAGCAGTATTTTGTATTGCTTCACTTACTTGGTTTATTGTAGCTGTAAGTTCTTCTGACATGGAAGCTATCTCTTCTGACATATTAGTTACAAACTCTGCATCATTATGATACTGATTACCCATTTCTTTCATTGACTCAAATTGTGGATCTACAGTATCCTTTATAAAGTCCAACACGTCTTTACTATTATCAGATAGATTTTTAAACGCTGTCTGCACTTTTGCAATTGTATCTTTTATATTAGTGACTGCTTCCGACGATTGTTCTGCTAAACTCCTTACTTCTTCTGCTACTACTGCAAAGCCTTTTCCTTGTTCTCCTGCTCTTGCCGCTTCAATTGCTGCATTAAGAGCAAGCAAATTTGTTTGTTCAGATATCTCTGCAATTGTATCTGCCATTACTTTAATAGTCTCAACAACTTGTCCATCATTTATTGCTTTTAATCCTTTTTCCTTCTTTTCTTCATATAATTTTCGTACTTCTTCTACAGACGATTTACCTTTTCTTTGAACCTCCAATGCTCTCTCTTTTGATTCATTAGCATTGTTGCTTCCTTCCATTGCTTTATTTGATAATATGTTAACACTAGAATCTACTTCTTGAACCGATGCACTTATTTCTTCTGCTGACGCACTTGTTTCTTGTACATCATTTGTTATATCATTTATAGATGAATTTATGTTTTCTGCAGTTAATGTTAGTTCTTCCGCTGTAGCAGAAAGTTCTTGACTTGCTGCATTCATATCTAAGGATTTTTCCATTATTTCCTTTATCAACAAACGTATATCCTTTTGCATTAAAGATAATGAATTTGCCAATTGACCTATTTCATCTTTACGTTTTAAAATCTTATCTGATATAGTTCCAGTAAAATCGTGCTTTGCTAAAATGTTAATATAATCAACAATTGAATTTAGCGGGCTAGCAATTGTTTTCGAAATGATTGTAGCTAAAATACTAGCTATAATTATAGCTAATATAACTAAAACTATAAACATATTAACCGAATTCTTAAGATTAACTATGTTTTGAGAATTCATATCTTCAGCTTTTTTAGTATTATATTTTGCTAACTCACTTAATTTATTTTGAAATTCATCTGCTTTATTAAGAGATGCTTTATATTTTGCTAATGCTTCCTCTGGTTTACCATCCATTGCTAACTTTATACTAGCAGCTCTTGCTGTTCTGTATTCTTCTAGATCAGCCTCAACAATTGGAATTGTATCTAATTCAAATTGATCAAGTTTAGTTTCTTTATATTTTTTCCAAGTCTCATCATATGTTTTTACCCGTGTATCAATATCATCTAGTTTTTTCTTTTGCTCTTCAGTATCATTAGAATTTAAAATTATGTAATACATATCTGCTTCTATGGCTCTAGCTTGACCTATACTATCATTTAACCATTCAACTGGAAGTAATTTTTGATTATACATTTCCGTCACAGTGTTACTCGCCTTCAGTGTATAGAAATACCCGCTTCCTCCTATAAAAATGAGCAATAAAATCATTACTGTTGAGAATAAAAAAATCTTCCTTTTAACCTTCATGTTGTTCATCTGTATTATTCCTCCTTTTTATTGTGCATATCTTATTATAACGCTTATATGAAATAATCAATTTTATAGAATAATCATTATTTAATAATACCACAAATACAGCTCTAGAACAATACATTAATGTTAAAGAATGGTTAATGGAAAGTCTTATTTAACCTTACTGTTCCTTTAATTATTATTCTAAATTTTAAATTTATGCACCATTTCATTTAGCTTTTCTGCTAACTCCGCTTGATGCTGCGCCGTTTGGGCAACTTCCTCTATAGCTTTTGTTGTTTCACTAATGCTTTCTTGTATTGTTTCAGCATTTTCAGCTGATTTTTGTGCTACCCCCGCTGTACTTTGTATTGCTTCACTTACTTGAGTTATTGTTTTTGTAAGTTCTTCCGACATAGAAGCTATTTCTATAGACATATTAGTTACAAAGTCTGCATCGCTATGATACTGATTGCCCATTTCCTTCATTGACTCAAATTGAGGGTCGACTGTATCTTTTATGAAATTTAATATGTCTTTGCTATTATCTGAAAGATTTTTGAATGCAGACTGTACTTTTACAATAGTATTGTGTATATTATTTACTCCCTGAGATGATTGTTCAGCTAATTTTCTTACTTCGTCTGCAACTATCGCAAAGCCTTTTCCTTGTTCACCAGCCCTTGCCGCTTCTATCGCTGCATTTAATGCAAGTAAATTTGTTTGTTCTGATATACCTGCAATTGTATCTGCCATTACTTTTATATTTTTAACAACCTGTCCATCCTCAATAGCCTTTAAACTTTTTTCCTTCTTTTCTTTATATAATCTTCTTGCTTCTTCTACTGAGGCTTCACCTTTTCTTTGAACCTCTAATGCTCTCCCCTTAGATTCGTTAGCATTATTACTTCCTTCCATTGCTTTGCTTGATAAAATATTAATGTTAGAATCTACTTCTTGAATAGATGCACTTATTTCCTCTGCTGATGCCCCTGTTTCTTGCGCATCATTTGATATGTTTTTTATTGCAGTATTTATATGTTCTGCTATTGCTGTTAATTCTTCTACAGTTGCTGAAAGCTCTTGACTAGATGCATTCATATCCATTGATTTTTTCATTATTTCTTCTATTAATGTACTTATGTCTTTCTTCATTATTAATATTGAGTTTACAAGATCACCGATTTCATCTTTTCTTCTTAAATCATTTTCAGATATAACTCCGGTAAAATCTCTTTCAGCCAAGATATTAATATACTCTATTGCTTTATTTAGTGGCGTAGTAATTGATCTTGAAATAATAATTGATAATGTTATTGCTATAGCAATAGAGGATAGTCCTAATATTACAAAAATTGTTATTGAGCGATGGGAATCTATAATGTTTTGAGCATTTATTTCATCTGCTTTCTCAGTATTATATTTTGTTAATTCCTTTAGATTATTTTGAAAATCATTTGCTTTCTTAATACAAGTACTATATTTTTCCAATGATTCCTTCTGTTTACCCTGCATAGCTAACTTTATACATTCATCTCTTATTTCTGTATATGCTTTTAAGTTATTTTCAATAACTGGAACTGTATCTCTCTCATATGTATCAAGATCGCTTTCTTTATATTTTTTCCAATTATCATCATATAATTTTTCCCTATCTTTAATATCGTTATACTTAATCCTTTGCTCTGCCTCATCTTTAGCATTCAATATTATGTAATATACATCGGCTTCAACAGCTTTTGAATGAGTTCTATTATCATTAAGCCAGACTACTGGTAACAATTTTTCTTCATACAAGGATTTTACTTTCTCGTTTTCTATTGATATATAGTAATACCCAACTCCTCCTATAAAAGTCATCAAAAGAATCATTATAGCTGATAATAAGAAAACCTTTTTCTTAACCCTTAAGTTGTTCATTAACACAATTATGCCTCCTTTGCAAGTATTGCATTTTATAATATTCATTTCCTAAAGTTACGAAGATTTATAAAAGTATACTTCTTCTAAGAATAGATAAGTTATTCTAACAAAGAATTAATATTTATATAATGTTAGCATGCAATTATTGGATTATCATTACTAGCATGTTAAATTAAGGTTATTTAATCCACCTCATATTTACAGCTTTAGGTAAATGAAATAATTTTATCTTTATTTTTTTTCTATATTGGATTAAAATTATTATTAAGTAAAAATAACAATATTGCTAAAGGAGAATACTATTTTTATATAATGTATTCTTTTCTTAATTTAAATACAGTTATAAGTGAGGTAAAATAATGTCAAACGAAATTAATTCTTCTAATTTTATAAGAAACATAGTTGTTGAAGATTTAGAGAGTGGAAAACATAAAGAAATAGTTACTCGTTTTCCTCCTGAACCTAACGGTTACTTACATATAGGTCATGCTAAATCTATTCTTTTAAATTTTGGTTTAGCTGATGAATTTAAAGGAAAAACTCATTTAAGGTTTGATGATACAAATCCAGTTAAAGAAGACACCGAATATGTTGAATCAATTAAAGAAGATGTGAAATGGCTTGGTGGAAACTGGGATGATCTTTTCTTTGCATCTGATTATTTTAATGAAATGTACAATAGAGCTGTTTTATTAATAAAAAAAGGTAAGGCTTATGTTTGTGATTTATCACCTGAAGAAGCTAAAGAATATAGAGGTACATTAACTGAACCAGGTAAGGAAAGTCCTTATAGAAATAGATCTATCGAAGAAAACTTGGATTTATTTGAAAGAATGAAAAATGGTAAGTTTGCTGATGGCGAAAAAGTTCTTAGAGCTAAAATCGATATGGCTTCACCTAATATTAATATGAGAGATCCTATTATATACAGAATATCTCACTCAACTCACCACAATACAGGTGATAAATGGTGCATCTATCCTATGTATGACTTTGCTCATCCATTAGAAGATGCTATTGAGCATATTACTCACTCAATCTGTACTTTAGAATTCGAAGATCACAGGCCACTTTATGATTGGGTAGTAAGCGAATGTGAGATGGACTCTACTCCAAGACAAATTGAATTTGCAAGATTAAACATGACTAATACAGTTATGAGTAAAAGAAAACTTAAACAATTAGTTGATGAAAAAGTTGTTGATGGCTGGGATGATCCAAGAATGCCTACTATTTGCGGACTTCGAAGAAAAGGCTGTACTCCTGAAGCATTAAGAAATTTCTGTAACGCAATCGGAGTTGCCAAAGCTAATTCAATTGTTGATTCCCAAATGCTAGATTATTTTATAAGGGAAGATTTACAACTCAAGGCTCCTCTAGCTATGGCTGTATTAAACCCTTTAAAACTTGTAATAACTAATTATCCTGAAAATGAATGTGAAATGCTTTCTATAGAAAATAATGCTAAGGATGAATCTCAAGGTACAAGACTTGTTCCTTTCTCTAGAGAATTATTTATAGAAAGAGAAGACTTTATGGAAGATCCACCTAAGAAGTACTTTAGATTGTTTCCTGGAAATGAAGTTAGATTAAAGGGAGCATACTTTGTTAAGTGTACAGATGTAATTAAAAATGAGAATGGTGAAATTATAGAAATTCACTGTACTTATGATCCAGAAACTAAGAGTGGTTCTGGTTTCACAGGTAGAAAGGTTAAAGGAACTATCCACTGGGTAGATGCAAAAACCTGCCTTCCTGCTGAATTTAGATTATATGAACCTCTAATATTAGATGATGAAGAAGAAAATGAAGGAAAGCACTTCCTAGAACAAATAAATCCAAATTCACTAGAAATATTACAAGGCTTTATTGAACCAACTGCATTTAAGGACGCAAAACCTCAAGACAAATTCCAAATGGTTAGAAATGGTTTCTTTAATGTGGACACTAAATATACAGCTAAGGATAAGCTAGTATTTAACAGAATAGTTCCATTAAAATCATCATTTAAATTAAGCTAACACAAATAACAAAAATATAACTTTGTTTAATTACTAAAACCAGCTATAAGTGAACCGTTTAAGGATAAACTTATTAAAGGGAAATTAAGAGCCATAAAATTTCGATTCTCATTTTGTAACTCCTAATTTCCCTTTTAATTTCTAAAATATCAACTCAGAAAAGCCGAAGGCTTTTCATCCTAAACTTATAACTTATAACTTGTAATTCTTAACTTTATCCGCTTTTCTTTACTTATTCTTAAAAATAACTTTAATAATTATTAATTAAAGAATACTCTAAACTAATTTACAATTTGGCTTTCGTGTTTTTCAAAAAAGTCAACACGAGGTTCTAAATATTTTAGCTTATGAAATAATTTATCTTCAATAAATTTATAAACTGGTTCAAAAATATAATCCCAATTCCAAATTTGTTCATTTACATTTAGATATTCTCTTACCATTTCACATCCATTTGGTGCAATAGGATGAATTAAAGTAATCGCAGTTCTTACTGCATGAAAAGAATCAATTAGTACTTGTTTTCGAAGTGCATTATCATTATTTCCTTCTGCAAGTTTCATATTACCTGCCCAATATTTATTCATTTTACGTATATAACTATCTAAAACATAGATCACACTATGAAATTCATGATTATGCATTTGTCTTTCATATGTGAGAATAGCTTCATTGGCATCATCTAAAATATTATTACTTATTTCTCCCACAGGTATTTTTCCATCAAAATATTTTTGTGCAGTGTAAAAGCAAGATCGGACAAGCCTATTAAATACATTAGTAAGTAAATTACCATCTTTAAGCACTGTATCAGGACCTTGCTTATCTTCTTCAGCCATAAAAACTTGAGGCGTAAAGCTGGCACTTTTCTTTGAGAGACCAAGCCCTAGAAAGTGCATGCGTAATTGCTCCGCTGTATAATATTGCAACAGTTCTCCTGCCATAGGCGGCTTAATAGCACTGCTGCTGCTTGCCTTTTTATCCATAAACAATAAATGATTATTAGCAATTAAGTGAGGAAGATTAATATTATCAAACTCTACTTTATCTTCACTGCTAATTCCTCGTAATGCCATAAATAATGCCATTTCTGCAATTCCGTAAAAATATATATTATCTTCACCAATAAATTGATATACTTTAGCATCTTTTGAATGCCACCATTCTTCCCATTCATCTGAATTCTTACCAATAGATTCAAGGTATGTTTTAGTAAAAGAAATAGGTGCCCAAAGCGATTCTGGCCAAACCCAAAAAGTTAAATTTTTAAGGTTTTCTTTTTCAGGTACTTCAATTCCCCATTCAACATTTCCAGATAACCTAAATGGAACTAAAGTTTTACCAGTTCTAAAACGAATTCCTAATTTATCAAATACTTCTCTTGCCATATCTCTATCCTTTAAATTATCAAACACAAAAGAAATAGACGACTTATTTTGTTCATCAATAATTGCGTGTTTAGGCAAAGTTTCTTGTAGATTATTAATACCTTCTAATTGTTTTCGTTTCACATATATAATTGGTGCCTTTAAGAATTCTTCAATAGTATTTAATAAATATTTTCGCCAATTAGAATGTGTCTTTAAATAATCTACATTCTCTTTTAAAATATCATTGTATTTATCTAATTCAAAATACCAATTTACTACATCCTTTAACTCAGGTGTTTTTCCAGATAAAATGCTCTTTGGTTCAATTAATTCATTTGGCATATATTGATGTCCCAAATCACATTCATCCGCATATGCTTTATCTGAATTACAACCTTCAATTGGGCATTTTCCAACTACTTGACGGCCGTTTAATAATACTTTAAAATCAGGATCATAAAATTGTGGTGAAGATAGTTTTACTAAATATCCTCCTTCATATAGTTTGTTGAATATTTCTTCCGATACCTTCTTGTGTATTTCTCCAGCTCTGTCTAATGCAGAAGCTGCATATAAATTTAAGCTCATTTCATATTTATCTAATACTTCTTTTTGCTTCTCATGATTTTCACGAACATAGTCCTCTATTGTACCTTCATAATTATTTTCATCAACAAGTTTTCGGTAGCTTGCTAAAATAGGTGATCCATAGCAATCTGTTCCTGATACAAATATTACATTTTCCCTTCCAATTCTATCCCTTAAAAATCTTGCAAAGGTATCTGCATGAACAAACACACCGCCAACATGACCGAAATGTAATTCTTTATTCCCGTAAGGCATACCTGCAGTTACAATAGCTTTTTTAGGAAATACAGGTCGTTTTATTTTCCTTTCTTCCATAGTTCCCACTCCTTTAGATATAATATTTCTGAAAAAAGCGTATAAAAAAACACCTCCTACAAATCATTTGCAGGGGCGAATTTATATCGCGGTACCACCCTATTTCATTAGTATGTCACCATACTAATCTTATGGAGTACAAAATTATACTCTAGTTCTGTAACGTGAACAAACGTCATAGCATCACCTAATTCAGTTAACTGTGAATGAGGAAATCTCAAAAAGAAAGTTCTATATATACTTTTGAACATAAATACTTTATTCAAAACTATATTCTACTCAAACATTCTATATGAATTAAGATCCGTATGCGGCTCCGAGGCTTGTTTCGCTAAAATTTCCGCTATTCCCTCTCAGCGCCAGGAACTTCTCTGTAAGCTTCTATAGTAACTACTTTTCTCTTCATTGCCTTTATTTTGTAAAATTATATTAAATATATAGTTTTTTGTCAAGGGGGAATTAAATTCATAGAAAAAGGCATAGAATCCAAAATTTTTTTTGGATTCTATGCCACTTTTATTATATACTTAAAAATTTATCAAATCTGCTTCTTGTGTTTTCTTCTCCTATAATTTGCATTATAGTGTAAATATCAGGTGAGTTAGTTCTGTGAGTTAATGCAGCTCTAACTGCGCCTGCAACGTCTGAAATCATTCCTTTATATTGATCTGGATTTGCTTTAAATTCTTTTCTATTTGCGCAATATCCAAGTCTAAGTCCAATTTCTTTTAAGTCTTCAAACCAAGCTTCTTGGCTTTCTACATCAAATTTAAATTCATTCTTATAAGTTTCTACAACTTCTTTAGCCACTTCTATTGTCATTCCCTTTGGTAATTCTATTTGCTGCGCAGTTTCCTTATAGAATAATTCATCAAAGAAATAGAAAATCTTATCCTTTACTTCATCCCATTTTGCAAAATCTTTTCTTGGCTTTGGACCTTCCTTATCTATGTTAAAGATTTCTTTTGCCATAGATTCATTTCCTGTAATTAATTTATACATTTCTTCATCAAATTCCTTAGCCCAAGCTACATATTGGTCATAAACATCAGCAGCTCTCATAGCCGCTATTCTATCTTTCGATACATCATTTAATTTAACTAAATCAAATAATGCTCCACTCTTACCCATTTTTTCTAAATGAACTTCGAATTCATGATAATCAGCCTTAGGATTTTCAGCTCTCCATTCTTCGTAAGTTGAGTTAACTATGTTGAGTAAATATTCTATTACAGTTACTACTGGGAATCCAACTTCCTTGTAGTAAGAAACAGCTGCCTCAGCATCTTTTCTCTTTGAAAGCTTTCTCTTTGATCCACCATCCTGCTTCATTATTGTTGGTATATGAGCATATCTTGGTGCTTCAAAGCCTAAAACTTCAAATAATTGAACATGTATAGGAAGTGATGATAACCATTCTTCTCCTCTTATTACATCTGTAGTTCTCATTAAATAATCATCTATTGCATGAGCAAAGTGATATGTTGGAAGTCCATCGCCTTTAATAAGCACTACATCTTGATTATTTTCTGGGAATGATATGTCGCCTTTTATTAAATCGTGGAACTCAACTCTCTTTTCAGGATTTCCTGGGGATTTTAATCTTATAATATATTTTTCTCCATTATCAATTCTTTTTATTGCCTCTTCTTCAGTTATATTTCTAAACTTAGCATATTCTCCATAGTACCCTGGAGTTATTTTATTAGCTATTTGTCTTTCTCTAAGCTCAGCTAATTCTTCTGGCGTACAGAAATCTGGATAAGCTAATCCTTTAATAAGTAAATCTTTTGCAAAAGTATTGTAAATTTGCGCTCTTTGACTTTGTCTATATGGACCATATTCCCCCTTAGAAGTATCCTCTCCTGTCATCCCTTCACTAAAGTCCATACCAAAGTTATGCATTGTAGCTATAGTATCTTCTATCGCACCTTCCACTTCTCTTTTTTGGTCAGTATCTTCTATTCTTAAATAAAAAACACCTTCACTTTGGCTTGCTAATCTTTCATTTATTAGCGCAGCAAATACTCCACCTATATGTTGAAATCCAGTTGGGCTAGGTGCATATCTTGTAACTCTTGCTCCTTCTTTAAGATTTCTCTTTGGATATTTCTCAATGTAATACTCAGGTGTGTGTTCAACATTTCCAAATATTATATCTGCTAATTTTTCAAAACTCATTACTTTTATCTCTCCTTTAAATATCTTGCTTACAAGGAATTATTAGCCCCTTGTCATGGCGATTTAAATAAAAGCTACATAATATAGCTTGCAATTAAACATTTTATTATTACTTAGGTTAATTTAAAAATTCTTTGGCTTTCGCCAATGTATAAAGTTTATTTATTGTTTTCCAGTTTCGCACTGTAACCAAAACATCTAGCTTATGAAGATTATTAGCCAGTTTGGAATTTCTGATACTGTTATGAAATAAAAGAAAAACTTCTTGACCTATGATTTTATACCTATTATTTTGATTCTTATAGACATCCAATTTCTTAATATTTTCTTCTAATGGCGCATCACTAAGTATCCCAATATATAGACTTTCTGCTTTTGATGAAGATTCAGCCTCAAGTATTTCCTTCTCTGAAAACGGGCAATTCTTTATAATCTGCTCTATTTCTTTACTTGTTCTTAAAATAACAGCAACCGAAAATCCAAAAGCATTTTCAATCTCTTGTTCAATTTTTTCTACTAACATTCCCTTTTCTTCATTTGATTTAAATAAAACATTACCACTTTGAATATAAGTTTGAACTTCGCTTAATCCTATAGATTCTAATACTCGCTTTAAATCATTCATCTTAATAATATTTTTGCCACCAACATTAATACCTCTCAGAAGCGCTATAAAAATAGTCATTTATACCCACTCTCCTTTATCAATTGGATGATTAGCGGCTTTTCTTATTAAATTTTTTATTTTTATAAATACTAAAAAACCCTTCATCCCAAAAATACTTAGGACGAAAGGCTTAACTTCCGCGTTACCACCTAAATTGATTAAATTAATTAACTTAATCCACTTAATTATCTTTAAGGGAACAACCCCATAAATATACTACGCCGAAAGGCTTTCTATCTATTGCTCCAAAGCTTCCTTCAATAGCTTTAAATTCTAGGATTACACCCTCCCTAGATCTCTTTAAATTAAAATTCTATTTACTCTTCTTTTTCATTGCTATTATCTATATTTCATCTATTATTTTCAAAATACAAATTAATTATACATTTTGAAAATCTCAATGTAAAGATAAATTCTATCAGTTAAAAGAATTTATGTATATTCGTTACGCTGATAATGAATTTTATATACTATTAATAGCATGCGTGGTTTCTAATAAAACCAAGAACTAAGCAAATTTTTTCTCAATTACTGATTATTAGCCTGCATTCTTTTCTGTTCTTCCATTTGTTTTAAATAATTAATTTGAGTTTCTGTTTTTCCTTCATACTTCAAGCTATTCTCAATCTCGTTAACAGTTGCTCCATTTGAGCTAGCACCACTTAATTCTAATTTAATTTTTTCAAATTGCTCCTGTGTCAGTTTAATATAACTTCCACAACTAGGACATGCAATTTGATATGATTTTTTGTATGGTATTACAGGTATAAAAAACAGAGTAAACCATGTTCTTACAATACATAGCTGCCAAACACTTGTCTTATTACAATAATTGCAAGTTCGTTGTGTCACTCCACCTATAAACTTTCTTGTCACTCTTCCCCAGCCCCAGATTATCATTTTATCACTCCTTATACAGTATTTACAAATAATTATATCATTTCACTTTATTTTCCACAATATTCAACTATTTTACTATAAAGGTAGCATGATGAAAATCACTAATATTCTTCTTTGCTTTAATAAAATCACATTTTTTTATTTTTATAGGTGTAACTAAATCACCATAAAAATTTATTGGTGTCCCTATAATTTTACATCCTAGCCTTCCTAACATTTTAACTGTTACATTACGCGCTTCACTAAAAATCTCTTCAGCCCCCAAATTAAAAATTTCATCTAGTGAAAATAAAGCTATTTTCTTACCAATTCCCATACCTCGAAACATTTTGTCAACAGCATACCTTCCCCAATGCCATTCATCATTTTCTATCCATGCTGCTGAAATACCAATAATATCTTCTCCCACTTTTGCACACCACCATATTGGTTTTAAATTTTCATTTAAAGGAATTAAGTTCGCTGGAATATTTTGTTCACCATTGAATACTTCTGTTGCTAATTTAATTACATCTTCCATATAACTTGGTAAAACTCTCTCTACTTTTATTCTAGAATTGTTTTTTCTAACTGTTTCTTCACTATTCATTTTCAATACCTCAAGTTATTAATAATATAAACAGATTATACTGCGCTAAAAAATATATAACAAGTCATTAATACTATGCCATAAAAAATATGAAGTTTTTATCTGTATTTTGTAAGAATTATAAAGAATTCTTTCACATTAAATAGAAATAAGTACTAAAGGTGATAGAACTAATTTTCTTAATAGTTACATCACCTTATTCTTGTAATAATAGCTTATAAATAACACTTTATTTATTTGCAAGATATAAAACTAATTCCTCTCTGGTAAATCTTTTAGGTTCTTTGAATCCATTTAAGGTTAATGCTTTATAATAAGTCTCTGCTACCCTTTCAACATATTTTGCCTTTGATAATATATCTTCTACATCTTTACTTATTACGGCAACACCATTACTTTCCAACAAACATGCATCACTTGTTTTAAATTTCTCTATTAAATCTTTAGATATCCCAGTAGTTTTTGTTTTATCATAATTAGCAACATAAATATACCCTCCATAATTAGCAGCATCATAAGTTATTGGTGGAATAACCTTATTTATAACGGCAAAGGAAGATGCATAGCTTGGGTTAACATGCATAATTGTTCGTATCTCTTTCCTAGCCTTATAAATTTCAAGATGCATTTGTAAATCGCTACACACTTCAATTCCTTCAACTACTTGAATTTTATTTCCATTTAAATCTACTATACAAACATGCTCTTCAGTCAAATTTTCCACTTTAATTTTTGAAGGCGTTATAATTACATATCCAGAACTTTCATCTCGTATACTAAAACTACCCGTATTTTCCGTACACAAATTATACTTTTCTGCATATTTAGCCATTTTAAGAAGTTTTATTTTTAAATTTTCTAACATACTATTATCCTCCTTCATATCTTTTAATTATCCTTTTAATCCCATTAATTCATCCATAAATATTCTCCTATCCATAAGCTTAAGGTTTTCATCTATAATTGGTTTAAAATCTAATAAATCTAATAAATCTTTTTTGATATCTATACCTGGTGCTATTTCTATTAAGTACACTCCACTATCTTTTAATTCAAATACAGCTCTTTCAGTTATATATATAACAGTTTGCTTTACTTTCATTGCATATTTGCCACTAAAAGTAATTTGCTCAACAGAATCAACAAATTTCTTTTCTCTTCCTTCATTTATAATTTTCAACTCTCCATTATCTATTTTGACCTCTAGTCCTTTAGCTGTTAATGTACCACAAAAAACTACCTTTTTAGAATTCTGTGTAATATTAATAAATCCTCCACAGCCTGCAATCCTTGTCCCAAATTTGCTTACATTTATATTCCCATGCTTGTCTACTTGTGCAAGACCTAAAAATGCAATATCTAAACCTCCTCCATCATAAAAATCAAACTGTGTAGGTTGATCAAATATACATTCTGGATTTATTGAAGCTCCAAATTTTTTTCCACCTTGAGGTATTCCTCCTATAGGTCCCGGTTCAACAGTCAACGTAATAAACTCTCCAATTCCCTCTTCATTTGCAACATTAGATACAGCTTCAGGTACTCCTATTCCGATATTAACAACTGTTCCTTTAACTAGTTCCATAGCAGCTCTTCTTCCTATTATTTTTCTAGAATCTAGTTTCAATGGTTCTAAATTATTAACTGTTATCTTTATATCTCCAGCCAATGATGGATCATAATTATATCCTAATACTTGCTCTTGATCCTCCTTATCCTTTGTTTCTACTATATAATCAACGTAAATTCTTGGTATCTTAATAGATCTCGGATCTAATGTTTCTGATTTAACAACTTTTTCAACTTGTACGATGACAATTCCACCGCAATTTCTAACTGCTTGCGCTATGCACGTAGCTTCAGAGTAAGTAGCTTCATGCTCCATCGTAATATTACCTTTCTCATCAGCATATGTCCCCCTAATAAAGGCCACATTGATACTAGGAAATTTATACAATAAATTTTCTTGACCTAATATTTCTATTACTTCAACTATTTCATCTTTAGTAATTGAATTAGCTTTCCCACCTTCTATTCTTGGATCTACAAAAGTATTTAATCCAACTTTACTTATGGTTGCTATTTTTTTACTTGCTATATCTCTAAATATATTACACATAATTCCTTGAGGTAGATTATATGCATATATTTTATTATTTCTAATTAATTGACCTATCATAGGTGCTAAATTAAAGTGGCCTCCTATAACTTTTTTTATCAAACCTTCGTGGGCTAAATGATTTAAACCTTTACTTTCTCCATCACCTTGTGCTGCTGCAAACATTAAAGTCAGGTTCCTTGGATTTTTCTCCTCAATAAATCTTTTCTCTAAGCTTTTCAAAAGCGCTTCTGGAACTCCCAATGATGCAAACCCCGACGTTGCTAAAACATCTCCATCCTTTATCAACTTTGCTGCTTCAGTAGAACTAATTACTTTCACCATGAATATCAACTCCTAACTTTTTAAATATGATAGTTATTTATTTGTCAATATATCCCAATTAAATTTTAATTCTTTGTTTATTTTTTGTCAATTAATTTTCTGATAATTCTGAATATTTTTTATTTCCTTTTACCTACTCTTAAAATTATTATGGGTTTTATTATTTTTTTACTTTAATATTACTTAGAAATTATCTTTATATATGTTCTTATAAAATAAATAAAATTTAAATTCATTTCTATAAAATATACTTATAATTTATGAAATATGCATACAAATTGTTATTATTCTTTGTTACTTTTTTAACTATTTTTTTCATAATCATTGTTAGATAAATTTCATATCAAATCTTATTCTTCATCTCCTTTCATAAAAATTCTTAAATGAATATCATTTAATATGGTATTGACCTGTTAGTTGCTTTTACATTCTCATTATAGAAACTATCTAAAAATAACAAGGATAGTTTATAATCACCAAGTGATAGCGACTTTAGTACAAATAAAATTAGAGAGCCCAAATATATTTTTAGGCTCTCTCTATTATAATTAAAAAAATAAATTTTCTTTAAAATATATAATATAAAACTTAAAATTATGATAATCTATGCAATCCAAGCCCCATCAACTCCTAAAGTATAACCATCAATAGTCGTATCAGATAGCATGTCTCCTGATGGGCTCAAGTAGTACCAAGTTCCATTATCATTTAACCAACCAGTTTGCATAGCTCCTGATGAATTAAGGTAATACCATTTTCCATTTCTATCTTTATTCCAACCTTTTTGCATTATTCCAGATTCATTAGTTAGGTACCAATTACCTCCATCATAAATCCATCCAGTAACATTATTTTCATCTTTTACATATATCCAGTTACCATCAGTAGTTTTATTCCAACCTTCAGTAACAGCTCCAGTTATTGGTGTTTCACTTAAAATATAATCTGAACCTTTACTTGCTGTAAATGATACTTCACCATTTTGAACAGGAACATTTAGTGATATTAATGTTAATCTATTATTTGTTGCATTATAAGAATACACATACATTAACTTATTGTTATATTTAGAATTTATATCCTCAGTAATTGTTGCTTTACCTGGGAATGCTCCTTTATAAGCAAATGATAAATTAATTATTTCTGCACCATTAGTTAAATTATTTATAGCCGAAGCATTTGATGAAATTGATTGTATTGTAGTATCTAAATCTGCTGCTCCATTAGCTAATAAATCTGTTCCTTTAAATGTCAAAGAAACATCGCCTTGAACTAATGTTAAAGTTTTATCCGGCTTACTTAATAAGGCTTCAAATATGCTCTTCATAGCTACTGATTGTGATGATGATAATTTAACTACTATATTCGATGTATTGGCATTTAGAATACTATCTTTTATAACTGACACATCGGATGATTTTATTATAGTAGAGTTTCCATCTACAGTAACTGTTTCTTCTTTTCTATGAGAACTTGAGCTAGAACCTGAATTTGTAGCAGATTTCTTTTTAACTGTAACTGTAATCGATACTTCCGACTTTCCTTCTTCTTTGGCAGTAATTTTTATAACGGTTCCTTTTCTTTGAGTAGGAATTTGTACTGACCAATTTCCATTTTCATCTGCCTTCGAAGTTCCAATTACATATTGTGCTCCTGCTGAAGTAGTTGTATTAGTGTATTGTACTGCAGCTGAAGTAGTAACATCATCTACACTTAGTACTATATCTGCATTGGCACCTGCTGTTCCTTTAGCCGTAGTAGTTGTTGTATAAATTATTCCATCAACTGTAGGAGTTTTTGATACTTCTTGTATCACTGGATCAGGCGTTGGTTTCACATAATCTTTCCACGCACCATCTTCAAAAATTATAGTACTTCCTAATTTTACGGCAAATTCAGTGTTTCCATCTTTATCCGCAAGCTTATTACTTCCATCATTAATGATTATTGAAACATCGGCAAAGGATTTTGGTATAGTAGCACTATATATTCCATTACCTTCATCCTTCATTGCTACTCCTGGCCAAGTAGTTGATTCGCCTGCTGTATTCCAATAGTGTATATTAGGTATACCATTCCATCCACTTGGAACTTTCACATATACTGTTGAACCAACTTCAACAGTATCACCTGAATTTGCTGGTTCCTCCGGAGTAGTTCCAGTACCTGAGCCTGGTATATCATTTGTAGTAAATTCTCTCCAATTATCTCCATCAAGTATTAGTGTTTTTTCACTTTCAGATTTTACAGTTGCTGTTTGCTTACCCTTATTATTATTATTAAATATTACATTAGCATTTTCATATCCATCTGGCATTACATAACTGTATAAGTTATCACCTTCGTATACCATACTTTCGCCAGGCCAAACAGTAGATGACCCACCATCTTCCCAGTAATGAATCTTAACACTATCCCAACCTAGAGTATTCTTGAAATAAACTTTTGATTTACTTACTAATTTGCCATTGAGCTTACCATTAGATTCTGTTCCATCAGAAACGAATTCCATAGTGCTTCCCACTGTTGTTTGTAAATTATCTGTTTGCTTACCATTTCCATCATTATTAAAGATTACCGTTGCACTTTCAAATCCTTTAGGCAATGTATAACTATATAATCCATTACCTTCATCAACAGCACTTTCTCCTGGCCAGTCTTTTACTTTGTCAGACGTTCCATCATTATATGCATAAACTTTAACCTTGTCCCACCCAAAAGTATTTTTAAAGTAAACTTTAGTTACACCTTGGCTTGATTCGGTTGTTGCAGGCTCTTCTAGATCATCTGTTGTAAAATCTCTTAAAGCTCCATTATCATATATTTTTGACTCTCCAACCAATAATTGATATCCACCTGAACTTGGATATTGATTAGTACCATCAGTAAATATTATATTCATATTTTGACTATCACTTGAGAAAGTATAGCTATATAAAGTATCAGTTCCAGATACTTTTTCCATAGCAACTCCTGGCCATGTATTCAGATCTACTGATACTTTGCTTTCAGTATCTCCATCTATTGGATATGCATATACTTTAGGTTCTCCCCAGTCAGATGGCTTTCTAAAGTATATTCTAGATGTTCCAGCCTCTACATATTCTTTCCAAACACCATCGGCATATATCATTGAAGAATTAGCTGGAGCTGTAAATCCTGACTCATTGTGACCTGGAACTTGTGCACTTCCACCATTTACATTAAAAATCACATTAGAACCTTCTAATCCAGCTGGTAATGTGTAAGTATACAAATTTGTGCTGCCCTCAACTTTTGTCATTGGTACTCCAGGCCAACTTGGTCCACCTTTACCATAGAAGTATATGTTTACGTCATCATAATTCCAATCAGCAGTACTTGGCTTTTGAAAATATACCTTTGCTGTTCCATTTGTAACTCCATCATCTGGTAAGGTAGTTCCATTATCAAATGTAGCAGTCGTATCTTTCCAAGTTCCATCAGTATCATATAGCTTCTTTTCAACACTGTCACTTGGTGCTATTGAAAAAGCACTTGTTTGATGACTGCCATAAAACCAATCATTAAATATAACTTGACCATTTGTAAAACCAGTTATTTCTAGTTTATATAAGTTTTCTCCTATCTTAACCATTTTAGTTCCTGGCCACGCTTCATTATTATAATTCTCTTTTAAATCATTATAAACATAAGCATACGGTATTTGCCAGCCATCTGGTTTTGTAAAATACACTACAGTTTTTGCATTTGGATCTCTCTTTATATAAGTATAAGTTTCTGATGCAGTTTTACCATCACTACTTGTAGCTGATACTACAACTTTTATTGTTGCTCCAAAAGCAGCACTTTCTCCAATTGTGATAGTTTGCCCATCAGCATATGAACCTTGTGGAGCTCCATCAATTGAATAAGTTGCTGAAGCTGCACTTGTAACATGCAAAGTTAAATCTAACTTATCATCAAAAGAACAATCTTCCTTATCAATTGAAACCTTTGGAGTTATAACTGGTTGTTCTTGTATTCCACCTGCATAAAGTACTGTAATTCCACTTGGGACAGTTCCTGATATCTGACCATTAGTTACATCAAATGTTCCACCTATAGGGGCACAGTTAGTATAAATTCCATCGTCTAAATTTATAGCTTGGCCTGCTGCTAATTGATAAGGGGTTGAAGTTAAGTTTACGATTACAACACCTTTTTTACTAGCATCACTACTTGTACCACGTTCAATCATAAGTATATTATCACTTAATTTAATTAAGCTTTCATCTTGTCCATCCATGGCAGTATGGAATTTGTTAATTGCAACTACATCTGGATCTTTCCAAGTATCACTTCCAACATCTCCTATATTACCTTGTAATTTCTTTCTTCCTGCTGGTCTATTAAAGAATAGTGGAGTTGAATTAGCTCGAGATGCCACAATAGCCCAACCATTTTTAATTTGTTCATCAGTCATAGCAGTTGATTCTGAAGAATCATTTGCATAAGTATCATGGGATTCAACCCATGTTACTAACTCCGAAGGATCAATGCTAGACGGAACATCATAGGATTTTAATTTATCAATATTTCCACTTAAATTTGGCCCCGAAGTTCCAACACCTACAGTAGACCTTATATCACTACCATAATTACTAGCGGTAGTATTAAAATACTCTGCATACCCAGCAATATTGTCTGCTCCGCCCTGTAAAACCTCTCCATAAACAAAAGGTGTATTTCCATCGGTAGTGTGTAATCCAGTTAATACGTTTGGCCAAAAATCACTTTTTATGCCATCTGCATCAATTGGAAGCTCTACGTGTTTAGCTGTATCGAAACGAAATCCAGCAGCTCCATCATCTAAACATTTTTGTAAGTATGCATGTATTTTTTCTTGTAAAATTGGATTCGCGGTATTTAAATCTGGAAGTCCAACTCCATTATGAGTTACATCGTATCTATCGTTGTAATCAGAAATTACATTTAATTTACCATTGCTATCTACATGCCACATCTCTGGATGATTTGCTAACGAAAGGTCTGGATCTAAGTCTGCCACTTCTTCTGCTGGTATATCCGGATCTCCATTGTTACCCATATGGTTTACAATAGTGTCTACGATAATTTTAATCCCTTTAGCTTTTGCTGCTGCACACATTGCCTTGAACTCATCTTCTGTTCCAAGCTGCTTATTACCAATTTGAAATCCAGCTGGTTGATACAAAATCCACCACTTGTCAGAAGTTGTATATTCGTCATTTAAGTCTTTGTTTACTTGTATTGGTGACACTTGTATCTCAGTGTAACCTGCTGTTTTAATAGCATCTAAGTTAGCTGTTACATTATTAAATGACCAATCCCAAGCATGTAATATTACTCCTTGTTTTTCTCCAGTAGTTAATCTAGTTATCACCGGATTATTGTCATCTGCCTTTGCAATTACAGTGTTTGAACCACAAGTAATAATAATACTAAGGACCAAAGTAATTGCTATTATACTTTTAAAACTTCTATTATTTCCTTTCATTTTCATTCCTCCATATGAAATTAATTGATTATCTTTGGTATCGGTACCGAAAACGCATATAGTTTATAACTTTAGCTTTCTTAACTTTTTTCTTTTGGCATCGATTCCAATACTTTGCATTCACCTCCTACATAAGATTTATCGTATTACATTCTTATATAATACGTTTTCATTAAAGAATAATATTCCATTAATTAATATTAATTCTATCATAAATTATATATTAGTATAATTATATTTATTTATCAATAGTTTTTTACTTTATTTCTGAAAACATTGGTACTAAATCTATTTTATACACTACACAAAATATTCTATTCTTCTGAGAATTAAATTTTTTAGTCTATTTATATTTGCCATAATTTTGACACAACAAGGTCTTATAATTAACTCATAAGTTAATTTAACGTTTTTCATAAATATTTATCCCTCTAAAATATAGAAATAAAGAGTACCATGCTTATTTCCCCCTTAGCATGGTACTCTTTATTGTTTCTTTACCTTAATACGAATAGTTCTATATATCAGACAATTTCTCTTTATTCAACCTTCCCATTTGACTAATTACCATATTATAATATTGTCCCTTTTTATACATTAAACTTTTATGGTTTCCACTTTCCAATATTTTTCCATCACCAATTACCATAATGTAATCTGCATCTCTAATTGTAGATAGACGGTGTGCAATTAAAAAACTTGTACGATTTTTCATTAATCTTAGTAATGCATGCTGAATATCTTTCTCGGTCTTTGTATCAACGCTACTTGTTGCTTCATCTAAAATTAGAATAGGACTGTCGCATAATACTGCTCTGGCAATTGATATAAGCTGGCGTTGTCCCTGACTTAAATTATCCGTAACTCCAGACACCATTGTATAGTACCCTTTGGGAAGTTTATCAATAAAATCATGAGCATGAGCTATTTTAGCTGCCTTTATTACTTCTTCGTCATTTGCATTCTTTTGCGAATAACGAATATTATCCATAATTGTTCCTGTAAAAAGACAAGTGTCTTGCAAAACTACTGAAAAACACTTTCTTAGGCTGCTCCGTTTTATATTAATAATTGGCTCATTATCAATTAAAATTTTTCCGCTATCTGCATCATAAAAGCGAGTCAAAAGATTTACAATTGTAGTTTTTCCAGCACCAGTTTCTCCTACTAAAGCAACTGTTTCCCCAGGCTTTACTTTAAAGCTTACATCTTTCAGTATAGGCACAGACTGGTTGTATGAAAAAAATACATTTTCAAATATTACTTCCCCCTTAGGGTTCTCTATTCGGATAGCATTTTCTACATCTGCAGTTTCCTCTTCGCTATCTAAAATTTCAAAAACACGTTCTGCACCAGCAAGCGCTGACTGAATTGTATTAAACATTCCAGCTATAGCATTTAGTGGTTGAGAAAATTGTTTTGAATAGCTCAAAAAACTTACAACAGTTCCAATTGACAAACCATATCCTACTGATAATACTCCTCCAACAATGGCAACAACTGCAAATATGAAATTATTAATAACATTCATAAGAGGCATCATATATCCAGACCATATTTGTGCCTTGTTACTGCTTTCATATAATTTTTCATTAATTTCTGCAAACTGTTTTAAAACATCCTCCTGCTTGCCAAAGGCCTTTACCATTTTTAATCCCAATATATTTTCCTCAATTACGCCATTAAGTGAACCAAGGCTTCGCTGCTGTGCTAAAAAGTAGGCGCGGCCTTTTGACGCAATTACACGCGTTAAAAGCGTAACAAGAGGAATGCATAATAAAACAACCGCTGTTAAAGGTACATTTAATGCAACCATAACAACAAAAGAACCAATAAGAGTTAAAATACTTGATACTAATTGTGTGGTTGTTTGTGCAATTGTTGAACTAATATTATCTACATCATTCGTAATTCTACTCATCGTGTCACCATGAGATCTTGTATCATAGAATTTCAATGGTAGTTTTTGCATCTTTTCAAAAAATTGTGTACGTATTACATATACAAGTTTTTGTGAAACCCTAAGCATAATAACCCCATTTAAACATGAAATCAGCCAATTGACTACATACAAGGCTAAGATAATACTTAAAAGCATTAAAAGATTTTTTGTATCCACTGTTCTAGTTGAAACTTTAAATGTATCAAAAGTTTTTCCCACAAAATAAGGAATGGCAACAGAAATTGCTGAAGAAATAATTGTAAAAATTACAGCCACAAAGATAGTTTTAGCCCAGCGCATATATATTTTTATAATACGCAATAACGTGCCTTTTGTATTCTTAGGTTTAGCAGTTGGTGCAAATCTATTTCCACCTCTGCCAACTGGTCTTCCTCCAATGGCTGGCATTTTTACTTCACCCTTTGAAAATCGCTCCGACATATTTCCTATCCCTCCTTGCTGCTTTCTATTTGTGTTTTATATATATCTTGGTATATCTCACAATTCTCCATAAGTTCATCATGTGTTCCATATCCAACTCTAACTCCATTATCTATAACTAAGATTTTATCCGCAAACATAGCTGTCCCACAACGTTGAGTAATTGTGATTATAGTTTGGTTTCTTTTTTTTGAATTCAAGTTCCCTCTAACTTTAGCTTCAGTTACTGCATCTAGTGCACTAGTTGCATCATCTAATATAAGTACAGAAGAATCTTTAAGTATTCCACGAGCTATTGAAATACGCTGTTTTTGCCCACCTGAGATATTAACTCCTGCACTTCCTAAAAGACTCTCATAACCATCATTCATATTACTAATAAAATCCGCTTGTGCCTTATTTGCAGCCTCATGTAACATCTCATTAGCAGCTTTATTATTTCCCCATCTAATATTTTCAGCAATAGACCCTGAGAAAAGCATTGGTTTTTGAGGTACAATAGCAATATTTTTGCGGACAGAGTCTACATTTAAACTCTTAATATTACAACCATTAATTAAAATTTCTCCACTGTCTACATCATAAAATCTCAAAAGCAGCCAAGCAATAGTTGATTTGCCACTGCCTGTCGGCCCAATTATTGCTAAACTTTGTCCACTTTTAATAGAAAATGATAAATCCTTTAGCGCGGGCACTCCACTGCCATTAGGGTAAGCAAATGTTACATTTTTAAATTCGATGTCACCATTTAGGTTTATTACTTCACCACTATTAGAAAAATCTTCATCACAATCAATCACTTCCTTAATACGGGCAGTTGAGGCCTTTGTTCGTACAAAAGTATTAAATATATTAGTTATCATAATTAAGGATGTCAGAATTTGTGCCATGTAAATTGTAAATGCAGAAATATCTCCTGGATTTGCAATGCTTGAAGAAAACAATATGCTTCCACTAAGAATTACAACTACTGTACCAATTCCGACTGTAAGTGTCATAAGTGGTGATATTAATGTAATAATCATTTGGGATGACACACCTTTTTCCATTAAATTTGAATTTGCATTTTCAAATTTATAACTTTCTTTATCATATGTCCCAAAGGCTTTTACTAAACGTACACCAATAAGATATTCCTGTACAACAGAATTTACCTTATCCATAGCTTTTTGCAATTCATAAAAACGGGGATAGCTTAATCTCATGCTTATTGTAATAAGAATAGCAACCACAAGTACAACCCCATAAATAATAAGACTTAATCTAAAGTTAAGCAAAGTTGCAAGTATTATACTTCCAATACATGTAATAGGTGCTTTTAAAAAGATTCTCATAATTCCATTAACAAATAATACCACTTGTGCCGTATCATTTGTCATACGTGTAATAAGTGAACCGCTTTCTATCTTATCAGCACTTACTTCTGAAAAATACACTATCTTTTGAAACAAATCATACCGTAGATCTGCCCCCATATGCTGAGATACCTTGCTAGCTAATATATTTCGAGTAACGGCGAAACATGCTCCAATGCCAGTTACTATGAGCATGAGTATTCCCCAGTAATAAACCTTTGAAAGTGCTCCTTGTTCAATTCCAGTATTAATAATATTTGACATTAGTGTAGGCCCAAGCAAATCACAAAATGCCTCAAAAGCAACACATGATACAGCTATACTGAATGGAACTTTATACTTTTTAAAGTATTTACTGTATAAATTCATATTTAATATTTCCTTTCCTTCGTTTAAAGTATAATTCTAAATCATATTATACATCTTTTTTACTATGAAAATGTACCATTATATTATTATAGTTTATTAATTTATTTACATAATAAAAACAGCCACAAGATAAAAGAATTATGCTTATTGCTGTTTTTAATATAATTTTATGCTAATTTTGCTTTGACCATCACTCTATTTCTTTAAAGCCAGACATTTTTATTTATTAACTCCTGATTTTACTACGTCCATTAATTAGTCTTTCTTCAAAAAACTGTCTAACTTCCTCATGTTTTAAAAATAATATTATACTTTTGAAAGTAAAAACTACAGCTACTCCAGCAAATAATATCCACCCAGTACTTTTGAATGATGTAAATGAGTTGCTTCCCTGAAAAAGAGCTCTGACGATATATCTAAAGAATATCATTGCTATCCATGCAATAAGTGTTTCCTTGCTTCCACGCATATAAAGCTGATTGCCTTTATAATATACTTTTGTATAGTGAGCTTGAATCGCCCCTGCTAATAGCCCAATAAGAATTATCAGAAGTAATTCAATAATCTGATTGAAAGGGATTATGAATCCAGGAAATAATTGATAGGATTCATATGCTGCAAATATTGGGAAAATAATAAAATTAAGTATCTTCACTCTACGTTCTGATAACTGACGAAATATTGCATAAATGATTAATGTTACGCTTATAAATGTAGTAATTATCTGATTTGTGTTCATCTTTAATTCATCCTCCACCTAAAATTCAATTTTAATAATTGTATACCTATGTAAAACATTATACAGGCGGGCTAGATGCATTTCGTCTACCCTATGGATGATTTTCAAAAGAAATAGGTATATCTATAGATATACTTGCAAGAATTTTACTTCACAATATCATTACGTATAGCAAATACAACAGCTTGAGTGCGTTCTTCAACTCCTAACTTCTGAATAATTCGGTGAACATGAGTTTTTACCGTTCCTTGTGAGATGTGCAGAATATCAGCTATTTCCGAATTACGACGTCCATAAGCCATTTGCTGCAATACATCAATCTCACGCTCAGTTAATGGCTCAGGCAATTCCAATTGATTGTTATACATACTTACTGTATCACTTTTTTCACTTGCTATGGCTTCAGCTAAAGCTTTGCTGGCAGTGGCAGTTCGATAAATCGCTTGACCTTGATGAACCCAGCGAATTCCATCCAAAAGTTCTTTTGTATTCGTATCTTTAAGCAAATAGCCAACAGCACCAGCACGAATTCCGTCAAAAACATATTCTTGAACATCAAAAGTTGTGAGCAAGACAATTTTTACATTTGGCAGCGAATTCAATATTGTACTTGTAGCTTCTATACCAGTACGATTAGGCATCTGTATATCCATCAATACAACATCTGGCTTAGTGTTTAATACAACATTTATTACGTTTTCACCATCTGATGCCTCACCAACTACTTCCATATCAGACTGAGCATCGATAATATAACGTAGTCCTTGTAGAATTATTGGCTGATCATCAGCAAGCACTACTCTAATTTTACTATTTAAATCCATTTAAGGTTTCCTCCATATGCATTAAAATTACTTTATGAATCTAATCTTTATGTATTATCTATCGGGAGAATAATTTCCATACGAAGACCATGTGGTCTTTCAGGAATAATGTTACAAGTCCCACCTTGTAATTTACATCGTTCCATAATTCCCTTAATTCCGAAACCTGGTGTTAATGGTTTATTTTCTGTGTACTGACCATTATCAGATACTATTAAGACAACCTGATCCTTTGTTTCCTTTATTCGCACTTCAACAGATATTGCATTAGAGTGACGTAAAATATTAGTCAATGATTCTTGAAGTATTCTATATAAAACAATACTAATCTCAATTGGCCATTCTGTAATCTCTGATTCCTGAATAAAACTAAATTGAATTGCTGAACGCGCTTGTGTTTGTGAAATAAGCCCTTTCAATGCTATCAAACCAAGTCCCATTTCATCATCAGACCATTCTTTCACTGCCACGCGTACTTCAGCCATTGTCTGCCTCGATATTTTAAGCAATTGTGATACTAATTCAGATGCTTTTCCTGGATCTTGAGGAAGCATAATCTCCAGAGCTTGCAGTTGCACTATAAGTGAAGTAAGCTGATGGCCAATTCCATCGTGAATTTCACGAGCAAGCCTTGTTCTTTCCTCCAATGCTGCATATCTCATTGAATATACAGACGCTTCTTGAAGTTCAGCGTGAGCTTCCTGCAGCTCTCTATGGGCCTTGTTCAATTCACTTAAATGCAGCTGACTGGTACGGTATGCCTCCTGCCTGATTCTAATACTTCGTATACCTAAATATACACCTACTAAATTAAACAATGTTCCAAATGGAAATGGAAAAGTGTAAGACATTATTAGAATAAGAACTGTAGTTAAAAATGCGAGCACAACCGATAAATTATTATAAGTCCCTGGCATAACTCCAAAAGCCCATATTAAAGGCCATAATATTGTTGAAGCTTCAACGCCATAACAATACTGAAGAATCATTCCCATTGCAATTATAAATATAGAAATACAAATGTACGTCATACTATTCCATTTTGTTTTCTTAGACCAAATTAAAACTATTTCAAAAAATAATATCACTATACAAACAATTAAAGGCATTCCTCTAACATTCTCAAAAACTCGATGATATATAAATATAAAAGCAATAATTGCAAAGACACTGTAAAAATGCAAGCCTAATATCCTATCTTTAAATTTCAAATAATTTCACTTCCTACGTAAAAATCACTTAACTATGATCCTAAATTCATATGCATTAATTATATTCTAATATTTTAACAAACATAAAATACACTGTCTATCTATCTAAAGGTGTATTTCTAGTTTAAATTATCTTATGCTGAATATAAGTATAAACTTAATGCGCACTAGGTTTTTTATTATAATTTCATCAAAAATTTATAATAACTTTACTATTTTTCTCTTAATTCTCAATTATTTCACGTATTAATAAGCCTGTTTATCTTAATAATAATGATATAACGAAACTTAATTTAGTTATTATATGTTTTAGATATTAAAATTTATTATGTCAGGAGTGATTTTATGGGCAAAGAAAAAATAACAGAAGGACCAATTCCAGAAGTCTATGATACAGAAAAAATGATTGATATACATTCATATGAGGATGATCCTTCCCTTGATTCAGAAAAAATACGATATGTAAAAAGTCATGCTCCACGTTCAAAATATACTCATGGTTCAAATGATATAAGTCCAAATAATATAACTTCTAGACCTTAAATATAAATAATCTAAATTCACCTCAGCGATTTCACTGCTGAGGTGTTCTAAAAATATCTATTGAATAATTACTCAAAATACTCCATATTGTGTTACGGGAGAGATGATAATATGTTTAAAGATTAAAAAATATTTCACGTATTAATAGTTCTATTTCTTCAAATAATACTGATGTAATTAAATTATGTTTTAGTTTAAAATACTGGATAATATAAACACAATTTAAACTTATTATGTTAGGAGTGATCATTGTGAGCAAAGAAAAAACACCTTATACTCCAACGCCAGGAGATTACGATACAAATAAATTAACCGATATACATTCACCAGAGTCAGAACCTTCATCTTATGCAAGAAATTTAAGTCAGGCTCCTAGTGAACCGCGTACAAAAAATAGCTACAATTCAAGTGATAGGAGCATAAAACGAGAAAATGAATTAAATCTTACTGAAAGAATACCTACAATAATAAAATATTCTCATCCGGATATTAACAAAGATGACGATAAATATGATTATCACGGAGAATATTAAAATTTTAAACTACATTCTTTTTTCTTGATCTTATATTGAAGAAAGTTATACCTAAATATATAGCAACTCAACTACACCTCAACAATACTTTTGTACTATTGTTGAGGTGCTTAAATTAATATTTTTTCAATTACTCCTTTTCAGATTTCCATACACTTCTATCATGATAATAATTTATTCCTTGATTCTTCATTCTTGCTCCTTGAGCCTCTAGCCTGCTTTTAAAATCGTCCCAATTTCTAGCCTTTTGTGGTGTCCATCCTATTTCAGCGTAGCCTAATAATCTTGGATATATCATATAATCCATGGCTTTTGAGTTAGGAATTGTTTCTGTCCATAATGGAGCTTCTATGCCTAAAAGTAATTTTTTTGGAGCATATTCAGTAGGATCCCATTTATATGCAGTTTCTATTGGAATATATCCAGCCCAATTTAATCCATATGATGTACTTTCATCATATTTCATGTCTAAATAAGCTTTTTTTGCTATGGACATAATAATAGGCATATTTTTTTCTCTCGCTGCGTTATTTGTATCTTTCCAATTTTGCAGCACTACACTTGAATTTATCTCTGGAGATGTATCAATTGGATCCCAGCCAATTGGAGTTTTTCCATACTTCTCAACAATTTTTGCTACTCTTCCTACAAAATAATCATAATTTGCCTTTTTAGTATTAAGTGCCTCGTCTCCTCCTATATGAAAATATTTTGAAGGTGATATCTCAGAAACTTCTCTAATAACATCATCAATAAATTCATATGTCTTTTCATCATTAGTCATAAAGGAACTAAATCCAACTTCTATACCTGTATATAAAGGTTTCCTTTTACCATCTTCATTCAAAAATCCATAAGATGCCAGTGCTGCATTACTATGACCTGGCATATCAAATTCAGGAATTACTTCAATATATCGCTCGGCTGCATATTCTACTAAATTTTTAAACTCTTCTTGAGTATAATATCCCCCAGGCCCGCCTCCAACTTGAGTACTTCCACCTATAGATGTTAAATCTGGCCACTTCTTTATTTCTAGCCGCCAACCCTGATCATCACTTAGATGCAAATGGATTTTATTAATTTTATACTGTGCCGCATGATCAATTTGGCGTTTAACTTCATCTATAGTAAAAAAGTGTCTAGCAACATCAAGCATTAGCCCTCTATAGGCATATTCAGGTTTATCATCTATTGTAGAAGTTGGAATACTCCACTCTACATCAGCAACTACAGTTTCTTTTTCAATATCTGCCGGCAGTAATTGTCTTAATGTTTGGATTCCTCGTGAAATACCTTCTGGCCTATATGCTATAATTTTAATATTTTTAGGACTTGTTATCATTTTATATCCTTCATCGCCTTTATCTTCTTCTGATCCTATTGTCGTTAAATAAATATTACCTGCTGGAGGATTATCTTCTTTAATAATATTTAACGCATAGCCTGTCGCTACCTTTAACTTTCCTTTTATAAATTCTGCAATTTTGCTGATTTCTTCTGTTTCTTGTTCACTATTTCCTTTCACATAAATTGAAGTATCATCATTAATTACAAATTTTCCTTCGCCCCCTTTATAACTTTTAGGCTTAGGTATAATATCATTATTACTACTTTTTTCTCCAATGGTTTGCTGTGCTTTACTCTTTCCTTTAAGATTCAATGTAGTGAAGTACATTCCTATTATTATGGTTACAACAATTAGTGATATCAACTTTAAGTATGGATTAAGTCTATTCTTCATTAGTTCACCATCCTTATTGTGTATTTTTAAATATAAGTTTATTTGTTAAAATCTTCGTTATTATTTTTTAACCAAAATCACATTGGTTTATACTACTGCTCACTTAAAAAATTGCGATCAAGATCTGAATTTAGTATGCATTTTTCTAACTATTAAGAGGTATAAGCTTTTTATTAAAGTACATAACAAAATAAAGGTGGAGATTCCCAATATCATAAGATTCTCCACCTTTATTATTCAATCTATTATATATAGAGATAATTTAACGTTTTTCATAAATATTTACCCTTATAAATATATAAATTTAAAGAGAAGCATGCATAATTACCCCTATGCATGCTTCTCTTATTTTTTATCTAAGCTTAATTATTTAATTATAGTCATACCACCCATATATGGTTGCAATGCAACTGGAATATTTACTGAACCATCTTCGTTCAAGTTATTTTCTAAAAATGCAATGAGCATTCTTGGTGGAGCTACTACTGTATTGTTTAATGTATGAGCAAAATATTTTCCATCGTTGCCGTCAACACGAATTTTCAAACGGCGGGCTTGTGCATCACCTAAATTAGAACAGCTTCCTACTTCGAAGTATTTCTTTTGTCTTGGAGACCATGCTTCTACGTCCACTGATTTTACTTTTAAATCTGCTAAGTCACCTGAGCAGCATTCTAAAGTCCTTACTGGTATATCTAAAGAACGGAATAAATCAACTGTATCTTTCCACATTTTATCATACCATTTCATGCTGTCCTCTGGTTTACATACAACAATCATTTCTTGTTTTTCAAATTGGTGAATTCTATATACTCCTCTTTCTTCTATACCATGAGCACCTTTTTCTTTTCTAAAGCAAGGTGAGTAACTAGTTAAAGTTTGAGGAAGTGCAGTTTCAGGTAATATTGTATCTATAAACTTACCAATCATTGAATGCTCGCTTGTTCCGATTAAGTATAAATCTTCACCTTCTATTTTATACATCATAGCATCCATTTCTGCGAAACTCATAACACCAGTTACAACTTGGCTACGAATCATAAAAGGTGGAATACAATATGTAAATCCTCTATCTATCATAAAGTCTCTAGCATAAGAAATTACTGCTGAATGAAGTCTAGCTATATTTCCCATTAAATAATAAAAACCATTACCAGCTACTTTTCTAGCGCTATCTAAATCAATACCACTTAATTTTTCCATTATATCTGTATGATATGGAATTTCAAAATCAGGAACAACTGGTTCACCGAATTTTTCTACTTCCACATTTTCGCTATCATCTTTACCAATTGGAACACTTGGGTCTATTATGTTTGGAATAGTCATCATGATAGTTTTAACTTTTTCTTCCAATTCTTTTTCTTTAACGTCTAGCTCAGCCATTCTTTCTGAATCAGCATTAACTTTTTTCTTAATTTCCTCAGCTTCTTCTTTTTTACCTTGAGCCATTAAGCCTCCAATTTGTTTTGATAACTTATTTCTATCAGCTCTTAAAGCTTCTACTTCTTGCTTAACTTTTCTAAGCTCAATATCTAATTCTAATACTTCATCAACTAAACCTAACTTACTATCTTGAAACTTGTTTTTTATGTTTTGCTTAACAATCTCTGGATTTTCCCTTACGAATTTAATGTCTAACATTTTATTACCTCCTGGTTAAATATAAATTATTATAATGAATTAAAAAATAAAAAACCGTCCCAAATATATAAACATATATACTTGGGACGGAATAATCCGCGTTGCCACCCAAATTGCTGATAAATAATAAAATCAGCCACTTCATTAGTAATATAGAGGTTACTACCCTTTATATTTAGGCACAAGTATTAATTGCGCTTTATCACATACAGCTCCAAAAGTGGAAAGACTTAACCTTTCACCGATTCTCACCAACCATCGGCTCTCTGAAGAAATTTATAAATCGTAGTTTTTATCATCGCTGCCAATACATATATCATATAATACTATTATATATGCATTTATACTAATTTTCAAGTATATGCTTGTCCTTGAATCTATAAGGCACATGAAAATAAATAACAAGTCCAAAGTTGCCATAAAGGTTCATCATATGCAGCATAGCTGCTTCTTTCTAATGTGTATATTTTTCATCAGGCAAGGAGACGAATTGCCCTCATAGCGAGCCTATTATAAGTGAGAGTCCAAAAGTGATGCTCCAAATCTTGTATTTGGCTAGCAGAACTTTCTCTGTGAGCATCTTGTATTTGGTTTCTCGAACTTAGTTAAATTGCGCATGCAATTTAACCTCC
>JAJXWH010000084.1 GCA_021781745.1 Bacillota bacterium
ATCAGAGATATTAGAAATACGTTTAAGTAGTAATTTTAGGAAACATTTTAACAAGTGCTTGTACTTTTTTAAGTAACAACATTATTTTAATACATAGCAGAGGGATTTTAAAAAGATAGGGTGAAGAATGGTGAAGATCAAAGTTAATATTTTTTGTGTTTCTACAAGAAATATGTAGCAGTAAGTGCAAACAATATGAGTTGCTATGTTTAATCTATGGAAAATTTCTCTGAGAGAGTGTGGAGCAGTCCTTTGTTCATGTCCAGGATAGTATAAAATTTTAAAAGTTTGAAAAGCTTGATACAATCAAGTCTTAAGGTTTTAAAAATTGACAATGTGGGATAAAATCCTTAAAAGGATTTTTAAAATATAATTTCTAGAAAACCTGCGGTTTTCAACCTAAATTGTCAATTATCAATTGAAACGTGCCGCCGGCACTTTGTTCTTATCATAAAAAATTATAATTGAAAATAAAAATTTTATATTGTATAATAATAACAATTAAATTTTAGGAGGAAATATTATGAAAGCATTTAATATGAAAATTGTAAACTTCATACATCATCATCACTAGCAAGACTTGGTCTGTTCAAAAGCAGATGCAAGTCTATAATTTGTAGGCTTGTATCTGCTGGTGATGATGAATTAAATGTTAGTAGTAATTTGTTAAGCCATGTAGGATATATGCCTGCATGGTTTTTTTGTTATTCAAAATCAAATTATAGGATTAAGAGGGAGAATAAAATTATGAAAAATACTAAAATTCAGCCAAGTATATTACCAGGTTTTATGGAATTATTACCTAAGGAACAACAAATGTTTAAAGATATAGTAAGAAAAATAACTAGGGTTTATGAAGAAAATGGATTTTTAGAAATGGATACACCAATTATTGAAAAATCAGAAGTTTTGTTGGCTAAAAGTGCAGGAGAGACTGAAAAACAAGTTTATAGATTTAACAGAGGAAATAATGATTTATCTTTGAGATTTGATTTAACGGTACCTTTTGCAAGATTTTCAGCTCAATATTTTAATGAACTAACATTTCCATTTAAAAGATATCAAATTGGAAAAGTATATAGAGGAGAAAGAAACCAAAGAGGGAGATATAGAGAATTTTATCAATGTGATATAGATATTATAGGGAATAACAAGCTTAGTATAAATAATGATGCGCTAGTAATTAGCATGGTATCCAAAGGATTTAAAGCCATTGGGTTAAAGGTTTATAAATTTCAAATAAGTAATAGAAAAATACTATCAGCTATTTTAAAAAATTTAGAAATTATTAATACGGCTGAAGTCATGACACTAATTGATAAATATGACAAGATAGGTGGTAATGAATTTGAAAAATTATTAAATGAATTAATAGGATCAGAGAAAGCTGATATTCTTATTAAGATTATCAATATAAAAGGGAGTAATGAAGAAATATTAACTGAACTTAAGAAATTAGATTTAAATTCAGAAGAATTTAAAAGTGGACTAGAAGAACTTGAAACAGTTATAAAAATGCTAAAGATCTTTGGAGTAGATGATAATGAGTATATTATAAATTTAAAAATAATTAGGGGGCTTGATTACTATACAGGAACAGTTTTTGAAACATTTTTAGTAGGGAATGAGAGCTATGGTTCTATATGCTCAGGAGGAAGATACGATAATTTAGCTCAAAATTATACAGATAAGGTTTTGCCAGGAGTAGGAATATCTATAGGCCTTACAAGACTATTTTTTGTATTAAAAGAAATAGGTTTTTTAAATGATTATAAGGTTGAAAAATCTGTTCAGTATTTAATAATACCAATTGGCGATACTATCGAATACTGCGTAGATGTATATAAAAGACTATTAGATAATGGAAGATATAGTGAAATATATCTTGAAGATGAAAAATTAAAGAAAAAACTTAGCTATGCCAATAAATTAGGAATACCTAATGTTTTATTAATTGGAGAAGACGAAGTTTTAAATAAGGTGGTAAAGATTAAAGATATGGTTACTGGAGAAGAAAAAGTGATTAGTATAGATGAAATTTACAAGTGTGAAAATAGAGAGGAGAATTAGAAATGAGTAAATATTGGAGTGAAATTACAAAAAATATTGAACCTTACGTACCAGGAGAACAGCCAAAGGATAGGAAATATATTAAATTAAATACTAATGAAAATCCATATCCGCCATCTCCTAAAGTAATTGAAGCTATTAAACAGACAGCTGAGGAAAATCTACAATTATACCCTGATCCAAACTGTGATGAACTTAGAAGTACTGTTGCAGACTACTATAATTTATCACCAAATCAAATATTTGTAGGTAATGGTTCTGATGAAGTGTTAGCCTTTTCTTTTATGGCATTTTTCAATAAGAATAATCCAATTCTAATTCCAGATATAACCTACAGTTTTTATGAAGTTTATGTTAAGTTATTTAATCTAAAAAAAATATTAATCCCTGTAGATGATAATTTTGATTTTTCTGTAGAGTCTTTTTGCACTGCAAATGGTGGAATTGTAATTGCAAATCCCAATGCACCAACAACAAAATATTTATCAGTGGAATCCTTAAAGAAAATTATAGAATATAACTTAGAAAGTGTTGTTATAATTGATGAAGCCTATGTAGATTTTGGTGGCGAATCTATGATTAAATTTATAAATGACTATCCAAATCTGCTGATTATACAGACACTATCTAAATCAAGAGCATTAGCAGGGCTTCGAGTTGGTTTTGCTTTTGGACATAAAGATTTAATAGAAGGTCTTAATAGAATTAAAAACTCTATAAACTCATATACCCTCGATAGGCTTTCACTAGCAGGTGCAAAAGCATCTTTTGAAGATGATGCTTATTTTCAAAACATTGGGTTAAAAGTTATAGATACAAGAGAAAAAGTAATACCAAATTTAAAGAAACTAGGATTTAAAGTATTAGAATCAAAGGCTAATTTCTTGTTTGTCAGCCACAATACAATTGAAGCGAAAATATTATTTAAAGAATTAAGAAATAAAGGAATCCTTGTTAGGTATTTTAATAAACCTAAAATTGATAACTACCTAAGAATAAGTATAGGTACACAGGAAGAAATGGAAGTCCTTTTAGAAAAATTAAGAGAGATAATTTTATTTAAATAGTGAAAATAAACAAAAAAAGCTGTATTACAGGATATATAAACCAAGTAATACAGCGGTTTACTATTATTTAAAATACTCAATAATTACGTCCATAACGCCTCCGCATACCATACCTTCATCTTCGGCAACTTGACCTGTCATATCTACGGTTTGAAATTCATAACCACCAGTTTTAAGTATATTTCGGGCATTATTAATTACTTCTCCTTCACTGCATCCGCCGCCAATGCTTCCAAAAATATTTCCATAAGGATATACAAGCATTTTAGCTCCTGCCTTTCTAGGAACTGAGCCTTTTGTAGATACAATTGTAACAATTGCTTTTGGAAAATCATCTTCTTTGCATAATTCCATTAGCACATCTGGTTCAAAGTCTGGCCAGTTAGTTTTTTGATTAATAGTGCTACCATTAGCTGGATTTACAAGCCTTCTGTACTTAATAACTTGGGCTATAATGGAGAATGCTATCTCTTCAGGTGTAATGGCGCCTATTTCAAGACCTATAGGAGCATTAACTTTGTCTAATTTTTCTTGAGAATAGCCTTCACTAACTAATTGTTCCATAGCTCCTTTAACTCGACGTTTTGAACCAATCATTCCAATATATGCTGTATCATGTTTTAATACTTCCCTGAGGCAATGCATATCATGCCTGTGTCCTCTAGTTATGATAACCACGAAAGTTGATTTATTTAAGTTAATTAAATCAAAGCATTTCTCAAAGCTTTCGCAAATAACTTTTTCAGCAGTAGGGAATCGTGCAGTATTGGCAAAAGAAGGTCTGTCGTCAATAACTGTAACAGAGTATCCAGCCTTTGAACCAAACTCAACTAAGGGTTTGGCGATGTGTCCACCACCCAAAACAATTAAGCGAGGCTGTGGAAAATAAGGCTCGATTAAGTAAGTTTGGTTTTCAGAAGCTTTAATAAATTGCAACGTTCCAGTCTCTAAGGCGTATTTTGATTTTTCAAGTACTATTTGACTATAGCCAGAAAATTCAGAGATATAATCATGATTAAGCAGATTTTCTTCAGTAATAATAATTTTTTTTGTAGGAGCATTATTTTCAAACTCTTTTTTACTAAGAGTTGTGATTACAATTGCTTTTCTACCAGCATTTAATTCTTCAAGTAAGTTTATATATATTTTTTTGCTCATTTAAATTCTCCTTGTAATTACATTTTCTATAGTATTTAATATCTGAAAAATCTAATAATATTAACAAAAATAATAACATATAGTAGTCGAAGTCTCAACTACTATATGTTAATTAATACAAATCAAAAGTAATTATTATTGACAACGATTATTAATCATATATAATATAAATATACCCCACCCTGTGGGGGTGGTCAGGAGGTAAAATATGAGTGAAGAAAGAAAAAAAGCATTACAATCTTTAAAGACAGCAAAGGGTCAAATTGAAGGTATAATAAAAATGATTGAGGATGATAGATATTGTATTGATGTTGCTAATCAATTAATGGCAGTTCAATCTTTAATAAAAAAAGCAGATTTAATGATTCTGCAAGGACATTTACGTCATTGTGTAAAGGAAGCTTGTCATAATAACAATCCAGACGAAAAGATAGAAGAATTCAATAAGGTTTTAGAAAAATTACTTTCTAAATAATGGAGGTGAAATATGGAGAAAAAAGCATTTAAAATTGAGGGAATGACGTGCTCAGCATGTGCTAATAGAGTTGAGAGATTTGTTAAAAAATTAGATGGAGTAAATAATGCTAACGTTAATTTTGCTACGGAAACTCTAAACGTAGAATTTGATGAAAATAAATTGAATAATGAAATTATAGAAAATACAGTGGTAAAGGCTGGATATGGAGTTAAGAAAAATTTAAAGACTTATACCTTTAAAGTTGAAGGAATGACATGTTCAGCATGCTCAGCCAGAGTTGAAAGAGTCACTAAAAAGCTTAAAGGAGTTCAAAGCTCTGTTGTTAATTTGACCACTGAAAGACTTACCATAAGTATAGATGAAGATGAAATTGGTTATAGTCAGATTAAAGCTGCTGTTGATAAGGCAGGGTACAATTTGGTTAAGGAAGAAGAAAAGGAAGAGGGAAAAGAAAAGCTTGATGCAAGTCAGTTACTATTAAGAAGATTTGTTGTCTCAGCAATATTCACAGTTCCACTTTTAATAATAACCATGGGTCATATGCTGGGAATGCCCCTTCCAATGATAATAGATTCTATGATGAATCCTTTAAATTTTGCAGTTATTCAACTAGTATTAACATTACCTGTTATGATTATGGGATATAAATTTTACAAGGTTGGAATAAAAAACTTAGTTAAATTAAGTCCTAATATGGATTCCTTAATAGCCATAAGTACACTTGCCGCAGTTTTATATAGTGTATTTGGTATTTATAAAATAAGTACTGGTGATACTATGTATGCAATGCATTTATATTTTGAATCAGGTGCGGTTATATTAACTTTGATAACACTTGGAAAATATTTAGAGGCTGTTTCAAAAGGAAGGACTTCACAAGCTATTAAAGCATTAATGGGATTAGCGCCTAAAACTGCTACTGTTATACGTAGTAACAGCGAAATAGTTATTCCAGTTGAAGAAGTTATAGTAGGAGATATAGTTTTAGTTAAGCCAGGAGAAAAACTGCCAGTAGACGGAGAAGTTATTGAAGGCAGCACAGCAATTGACGAATCAATGCTTACAGGTGAAAGTATACCAGTAGAAAAGACTGTTGGAAGCAGTGTAATCGGAGCAAGTATTAATAAAACTGGATTTATTAAATATAAGGCTACAAAGGTTGGCAGAGATACTGCACTAGCTCAAATAGTTAAATTAGTTGAAGATGCACAAGGTTCAAAGGCACCAATAGCAAAACTTGCAGATGTTATTTCAGCTTATTTTGTACCAACAGTAATTGTGTTAGCCATATTATCATCTTTAGCATGGTTAATTTCGGGAGAAACAACTGTATTCTCGTTAACAATATTTATTGCAGTACTGGTAATAGCATGTCCTTGTGCTCTAGGTCTTGCAACTCCAACAGCTATAATGGTTGGAACAGGTAAAGGTGCTGAAAATGGAGTATTAATAAAAGGCGGAGAAGCTTTAGAGACAACTCATCAAATTAGTACAATTGTATTTGACAAAACAGGAACAATTACAGAAGGAAAGCCTGTAGTTACTGATATAATTGCTAATGGAATTTCAGAAGATGAAATTTTAGCTTTAGCTGCAAGTGCAGAAAAAGGATCAGAGCATCCATTAGGTGAAGCAATAGTCAGAGGAGCAGAAGGAAAAAATTTAGAATTTAAGACAATAGAAGAATTTAATGCAATTCCAGGTCATGGAATAGAAGTTAAGATAGAAGGTAAAACTATTTTTGTTGGAAATAAAAAGCTAATGAATGAAAAAAACATTCAAATGGATATTTTATCAAAAGAATCAGATAAATTAGCAGATGAAGGAAAGACACCTATGTATGTTTCTATTGATGGAGTGCTTAGAGGAATAATAGCAGTAGCAGATATAGTTAAGCCAAGCAGTAAGAGTGCTATAAAAGCTCTTCATGAAATGGGAATAAAGGTGGCTATGATTACTGGAGACAATAAGAAAACAGCAGATGCGATAGCTAAGCAAGTGGGAATTGATATAGTATTAGCTGAAGTTTTACCTGAAGATAAAGCGAGTGTAGTTAAAAAGCTCCAAGGAGAAAATCAAAAAGTGGCTATGGTTGGAGATGGTATAAACGATGCACCAGCACTTGCACAAGCAGATGTAGGAATTGCAATAGGTTCAGGTACTGATGTTGCAATAGAATCTGCTGACATAGTTCTTATGAAAAGCGATTTAATGGATGTTACTACTGCAATTAAATTAAGTAAAGCAACCATTAGAAATATAAAACAAAATCTATTTTGGGCATTTGGATATAACGTACTTGGTATCCCAGTTGCAATGGGTATCCTTCACATTTTTGGAGGTCCATTATTAAGTCCAATGATAGCAGCCGCAGCTATGAGTTTAAGCTCGGTATCAGTACTTACAAATGCACTAAGACTTAGACAGTTTACAGTTAACAGTTAACAGTGCACAGTTGAGGAACAAAACCCATAGGGTTTTGAAAAAAATATTAAAGAAACTCCGTGGGACTTTCCACCTAAACTGTAAACTGGCAACTGTAAATTGTAAACTGAATGAAATGGAGGAATGAAAATGAAAAAGAAAATATTAATTGAAGGAATGAGCTGTGAACATTGTGTTGCTCATGTAAAAAATGCTTTAGAAGGTATTGATGGAGTATCATCAGTAGAAGTTAGTTTAGAAGGAAAATATGCAACAGCTGAAACTGATGTTGATAACGAAATTCTAAAAGAAGCAATTGAAGAAGAAGGCTACGATGTAGTAAAAATAGAAGAATAATAAAGGAAAAGCTTTGGTGGTAAAATTGCCGAAGCTTTTTTTGTGTCCAAAGCATTAAATATAGAAGCGTATTTATAATATTAAGATATTAAATCGTATTTATCAACAATTTATGTTAACATGATATGTGAATAAAGTTATAGAATTAAGATATAAAATTAGGATATAATTAAATACAAAAGGAGGTTGATGTATATATGCCAGCAACAATGAAAGATGTAGCAAAAGAAGCAGGAGTTGCACTGGGAACAGTTTCAAAAGTAATAAATAATATTCCTGTTAGTGAAGAATATAAAATAAAAGTAGAAGAAGCAATTAAAAAATTAGGATATGAAGTAAATATATATGCACGTGGAATGAAAAAACAAAAGACAGATACCATTGCGCTTATTATACCAAATTTATTTATTCCTTTTTTTTCACATTTTGCATATTATTTGGAGTGTGAGCTAAGTAAACATAAGTATAAATTATTATTATGTAATTCGGATGGCAATGCAGAAAAAGAAGTACGTTATATTAATATGGCAAAGCAAAATAAGGTGGATGGAATTGTAGGTATAACATATAGCGATATTGATAAAGACATATCAAATAATTGTAAATTTGTTTCTATTGATAGGCATTTTAGCAATCCAGATATTCCTTATGTTGCATCAGATAACTATAAAGGGGGAATGATTGCAACTCAAAAATTAATTGACATTGGTTGCAAAAATGTGGCTTTTATTAGGACAGGTTCTAGTGTATACGGAGAAACTTATAAAAGAAAGATTGGATTTATTGATGTTTGTAAAGAAAATAATATAAATTATAAGGTATTGGATTTAGTAGAACCCTTTGAGAATTTTGAAAAAACTTGTTCGGAATTTTTAGAAGAAAATATATGTAATGGAAAACTATTAATTGATGGTATATTTTTTAGTACAGATATGCTTGCGTTAAGAGTTAAAAAGATAATCGAGTCTTATGGATTTAGTATCCCAAATGATGTGAATATAATTGGATATGACGGGATTAAAATAGTGCCAGAACTTGATTATCCTGTTTCGAGCATTAGTCAGCCAGTTGAATTAATGGCAAAAAAATGTGTTGAAATAATTGTTGCTCTAATAAATAAACAAACTGTTCCTAAAATTAATTATTTACCAGTCAGTTTTGTAGATGGCGGAACTACCAAATGATTAAAAATTAATTAGTAAGAGATGTAGAAAAGAAGTTATCATAATGTAGAACGATTATTTGAATTAGCATTAAGAGTTTCTTCTTTTTTGTTATATTTAGAATTAACTCAACATAAAGAAATGGATTAGTATTGAACAAGGAATGATATTGATTGTTTTTGGTAAGGAATATTTTAAATAACACTTGACTGAGATTAATTTTAGTAATATATTTAGTATATAAACTGCGTGAAACGTTTCATAAGCTTGAGTAATAGTAAATAAAAATATTTAAAAAGCTATTATTATACAAGTATATAGTTTGCATTGAAGAAAACGTAATCAGTACTACTCATTATTCTGCTATATTTAACCTTAATTTTAAATATAATGAAAGAATAAATTTCCTCTATTATATTAAATATTAATTTACTATTAATACCACCGTCATGTAAAGATCCTTGTTTGATTCAACGACCAGTTTGTATAGAAATTATGGCATGGTTTACGGTATATTATGAAATCTATTTTCGATTAAATATAATGTAAAGGATTTGATGTTATATATGCGTGTAACAATGAAAGATGTTGCGAAAGAAGCAGGAGTTTCACTTGGAACAGTTTCGAAAGTGATAAATAAAATTCCTGTTGGTGAAGAATATAAAATAAAAGTTGAAGAAGCAATTAAAAAATTGGGATATGAAGTAGATATTTATGCACGTGGGATGAAAAAGCAAAAAACAGATACAATTGCACTAATTATACCTAATTTACTGAATCCATTTTATGCATCTTTTGCATATTATTTAGAATATGAATTAAATAAATATAACTATAAATTATTATTATGTAATTCGGATGGTAATGCAGAAAAAGAAGTGAGATATATTAATATGGCAAAGCAAAATAAGGTAGATGGAATTGTGGGTATAACATATAGTGATATTGATAAAGAAATATCTAATAACTGTAAATTTGTTTCTGTTGATAGACACTTTAGCAGACCTAATATTCCATATACTTCTTCTGATAATTATAAGGGGGGAAGGATTGCTGCTCAAAAGTTAATAGATATTGGCTGTAAAAACTTAGCGTTTATTAGAACAGGTTCGAACATATACGGAGAAACTTATAAAAGAAAGACCGGATTTATCGATGTGTGCGAAGAAAATAATATAAGTTATAAGGTGTTAGACATAGTTGATCCTTGTGAGAATTTGGAAAAAATTTGCTCGGAATTTTTGGAGGGAAATATGTATGAAGGAAAATTATTGATTGACGGTATATTTTTTAGTACAGATTTTCTTGCATTAAGAGTTAAGAAAATAATTGAATCTTATGGATTTAGTATTCCCAACGATGTGAATTTAATAGGATATGATGGTATTAAATTAGTGGAAGAACTTGACTGCCTTGTTTCTAGTATTCGTCAGCCGGTTGATTTAATGGCTCAAAGATGTGTTGAAATAGTAATTTCATTAATAAATAGACAAGTGGTCCCTAAGAGGAATTATTTACCGATCAGTTTTGTTGATGGCGGAACAACTAAATAATCCAGAATGTATTTTATGGAGATGTATTAAATTTTTAGTTTTATTAATTTCTTTCATGGATTTTATATGAATTTTAAGTAATTAATTATGATTGTTTGTTTTTACTAAAATTAATTTTACATTTTTTTACGTAATAATTTGATAAAAATAAAAGGATAGGATGAAAAAATATATTAGAATTTTTAACGATATATTTGGTATGTCAGGAGGAAGAATTTATGAGAAACATAAGAATTAAAATCTTTTCAGCTATTCTAGCATGTGTGATTCTAATTACATTGTTAGTCGGATTTGTGAGTATTTCAAATTCAACTAATGTGGCTGAAACTAATTCAAAGAAAGAACTAACTTTAATATGTGAAAATAAAGCAAATGAGATGAATGGCAAAATATATAAAATTGAACAATCTGTAAATACTCTTTCTAAAATAGCTTTAGACAATTTAGATTATGTATATAAATTTTCAACTGATGCTCAATATCTAAAAGATTATCAAGATAAAATGGAAGTTATAGCAAAAGAATTTGGACAAAACACAGATGGAGCATTAACATTCTATATAAGATTTAATCCTGAAATTACGCCGCCAACATCAGGGATTTATTATTCAAGAACAAGTGAGAAAGGTGCTTTTCAAAAGAATATTCCAATAGATCTTAGCAAATATGATCCTAGTGATACTGAACATGTTGGATGGTACTATATTCCAGTAAGTGAAAAAAAACCAACATGGCTGGATCCATATTTAAATCCTAATAATAACTTATACGTAATTTCTTATGTAGTGCCATTATATAAAGGAGGACAGTGTATTGGTGTAGTTGGCATGGATATTGATTTAAAAACAATACAAGACATCGTTCAAAATACTAAGGTTTATGAGTCAGGATATGCTTTTTTGCTTAATGGAAAATATGACATTATATCTCATCCGAAATTTAGCATGAAAGATAATTTATCTACTGTAGAAGATGGAGCTATGAAGAACATAGTAGATAAAATGAAGACAAAATCATCTCCAAAGGAATTAATATCCTATGAAGATAATGGTATAACGCAAAATTTAAGTTATATTCAGCTTTCAAATGGATGGACGTTTGTATTAACTGCTCCCTTATCAGAGATTTTAGAACAATCTAATACACTTACAAAAATTATAGGTTTATTTATTGTAATTGGAGTAGTTTTAACAGGGATAGTTGCATTTTTTCTTGGGAATATTATATCCAGACCTATAGTTAAAATTACAAAAATTATTAAAAGAGCAGAAAAACTTGATTTAACATATGATAATGGGTTTGATAACCTATTAAAAAATAAAGATGAAATAGGTGAACTTTCAAATGCATTTTACAATATGAGAAATGAATTAGTCATGTTTATAAAACAAATATTAGAAAAGTCAAAGGATATTATTATATCTAGCCAAGAACTTACATTAACGGTAGAAGAACTTACGCTAAAAGCAGAGAATATTGAAAAAGCTGTCGCTGATATAACCAATGATGCACAGGAAGCAAGTGCATCATCAGAAGAGATAAGTGCATCTATACAAGATGTAGATTCTAGTATTAATATATTATCAAGTAAAGCCATGGAGGGTAGCAATAACGCAATCAGATCTAAAGAAAGAGCTATAGAAGTTCAAAAGAAAGGAGAATTATCTGTAGAAGAAACAAGAAGTATATATTATGAGAAAAAACAAAAGGGATTAAAAGCGATTGAAGATGGTAAAGTAGTAGGGAATATAAAAGTAATGGCGGATACTATTGCAAATATAGCAGAAGAAACTAATTTACTTGCACTCAATGCAGCTATAGAAGCAGCAAGGGCAGGTGAGCAAGGTAAAGGCTTTGCAGTAGTAGCTGATGAGGTTAAGAAGCTTGCAGAACAATCATCACGAGCAGTAAAAGCAATACAAGAAACTATTGTAAAGGTTAGTGAAGCTTTTGAGAATCTTTCTGAAAATAACAAGGAAGTATTAGGCTTTATAAACGAAAGTATAGACCCACAGTTAGAAAATATAAAACAAGTAGGTGATGAGTATTACAAAGATGCAGATTTTGTTACAAATATGTCCGATGAAATAGCATCTATGTCAGAAGAACTTGCAGCAACAATAAATCAGGTAAGTGATGCAGTTCAAAATACAGCTGGAGTTGCGCAGAAGTCATATGAAAATGCTGAAACAATAAAAAGTAGTATTGGAGAAACAACAAAATTCATACATCAGGTGTTATTAGCAGCGCAAAGTCAAGCAGAACTTTCTAAAATTCTCGATGAAATGGTAAATAGATTTAAGATTTAATATAAATTTCACAGAAAATTTTTTTTTTAATACTACTTGACTATCATAGAATTTAGTAATATATTAAATATATAAAGCATGTGAAACGTTTCATGAGGTGAAGTGTGCTAATAATATACGAAATAAAAAATACTTCGGATAATGTAAAGGAAAAGTAAACGTTGTAGCAAATAATATATAATTAATAATATTTGTTAGCCAAATTGTGAAACGTTTCAGATTCGGGGTTATGAAATTTTAAAATGGTTATTTTGAATATTTAAAAAGAAAAAATATGTATTTAATAATTTTATAGGAGAAACTGTACTTAGTAATTTTTATTGAATCATATGAATACGTATTCTTGATTTTGAAATATTCTTAATATAAATATTCTAATAAAAATGAGGGGGATTCAAAAATGAAATTTAGCAAAAAAACAATAGCCGCTGTATCAATGGCAACATTATTAATGTTTTCGATGGTAGGATGTGGAGGCGCAAGTAAAGATCAAAGTAACAAATCAGCTAAAAGTGCTGACGGAAGTGTGACTCTTAACTTGTGGGTACATGAAACAGATTCACCAGAAGGACAACTTTACAAAAAAGAAGTTGAAGAATTTAATAAGGCTAATGAAGGAAAAATAAAAGTTAATTTAACTCAAATAGCACGTACTGGAGATGCATCTGGATACGATGATAAGGTTAATGCAGCGGTTACAACAGATTCACTTCCGGACGTATTAACAGTAGATGGTCCAAATGTAGCAGCTCAAGCTGAGGCAGGGGTAATAGTACCTATAGATGATTTTGTAGATAAGGAAGATCTAAAAGATTTCAATAAAGATATAATTGACCAAGGAACATATAAAGGAAAACTTTATGGTTTAGGAGCAATGGATGCCTCAGTAGTAATTTATTATAACAAAGATATGCTAGTAAAAGCTGGTATAACAGCACCAACATCTTTAGCAGGTGCATGGACTTGGGATGAATTATATGAAAATGCTAAAAAATTGACTAAGGATGATGTATATGGAATAGATATGAATCTTAAAGCAGGTGGGGAATGGAACACATTTGCATTTTTACCACTAGTACAGTCTCTTGATGGTCAAATAGTTGCAGATGATGGAAAGACAGTAGATGGATTAATAAATAGTGATAAATCAGTTCAAGCATTATCTTACATTAAAAAATTAGTTGATAATAAAGTAGTAAATCCTACTCCAATTGATAATAGTTTTGAAAATGGAAAAGCAGCTATGCTTTTAAGTGGACCTTGGGAAAAAGGAAATTTAGATAAATATCCAGATTTAAAATGGGGAATAATGCCATATCCAGTAGCTAAAAAGGGTGGAACAGCAGCATCACCATGCGGATCATGGGGATTCTATATGACAAAAGATTGCACTACAGAAAAGCAAAAAGCAGCAGCTGAATTAATTAAATTCTTAACTAACACAGATGCATGTATAGCAATGAATAAAGCTAATGGAATGCCACCAGCAAGAGCAACAGCATTTAATAAAATAGATGAATTTAAAAAGGAACCATTTAACATAATAGCAGAACAATTACAAAGTACAGCTAAAGTAAGACCATTAACTCCAAATTATCCAGTAATATCTGATCAATTTTCTAAAGCAATAACAAATACAATTCATGGAATGGACCCAAAACAAGCATTAGATGAAGCAGTAAAACAAATTGGGGTTCAAGTTAAATAGATTTAAAAAATAATATATAAAAATTAATACTTAAGAAGCTATTGCAAAATAAAAGTTTCAATATATATAGTAAATTTTATATTTAGAGAAGTTACAAAATATATTATGTGACAAATGTATTTTGTAATAGCTGCTTAAAAGAGAGGTGGATTAGGATTAGCATTATGAAGAAGAATAAAATAAAGAAAAATGCTGTATCGATGTCATTTGTATTACCTGCACTAATATTAGTATTTATGTTCGTTATTATTCCATTTGCGTTATCATTTTATTATAGTTTTATGGATTACAATATTTTAAAACCAAAGGCTATGAGTTTTGTAGGATTAGATAATTTTAAAAAGGTATTCACCGATACAGTCTTTATAAAAAGTATATATAATACCTTTAGATTTACAATTTTTGTAGTGCCTTTGCAGCTAGGAGTAGCACTAGGATTAGCTTTATTAGTTAATAAAAAGCTTAGGGGAATTAAATTATTTAGATTAGCATTTTTTGCTCCAACAGTTTTATCACTAGTAGTAATTTCAATACTATGGACTTTTATTTATAATCCTAATAACGGATTACTAAATTCAATATTAAATTCTGTAGGGATAGCTAGTCAGCCATTTTTATCAGATCCAACTCAAGCTATGTATTGTATAGTTTTTCTTTCAGCATGGCAAGGGGCAGGATTTCAAATGATGATATTTTTAGCGGGATTACAAGATATACCTACTTATCTATATGAAGCAGCAGAGGTGGATGGAGCTAGTAAAGTTCAACAATTTTTAAATATTACTTTGCCAGGTCTTAAAAATATATCGGTACTATTATTTTTAACTATAACAATAGGAGCCGTTCAACTTCTTATACAACCTATGATGATGACCCAAGGTGGACCACTTAACTCTACTGTGACTATAGTATATGAAATTTATCAAACTGGATATAAGTATAGAAATATGGGATATGGATCAGCAATGGCAGTTGTATTTACAGCTATAGTGTTAGTAATAGTATTGATACAAAATAAATTGATAGTTAGTAAAGAAGATTAAGTAAAGAATGGAGAGAAAGAATATGTCGATAAAAAAACAAAACAATAAGCTTCTTCAATATATTGTTTTATTGTCATTAGCAGTGTTTTTTATGTTTCCGCTTATTTGGATGATAGTTTCATCATTCAAGAATGATTCGCAAATATTTTCTGATATTTCAAGCGTTAAGGCTTTTATATTACCAGCTTTTAATAATAATTATTTTTATAATTATTATGATTGTTTAAAGCAGTTACCAATACTTAAATCAATGCTTAATTCATTTTTTTATATAGGAGTTATTATTGTATTTAGCTTAATAGTAAACTCTTTAGCTGGGTATGGATTTGCAAGATTAGATTTTCCGGGTAAAAAGATACTTTTTACAATATTATTATCTTTAATGATAATACCAGCTCAAACAGTAATGTTACCGCTATTTTCAATAGTATTTAAGTTAGGCTGGATTAATAGTTATTTAGGATTAATAATTCCAGTTATAGCAAATCCTTTTTATATATTTTTATTTAGACAAACCTTCTTAGGCTTACCAAAAGAGATTGAAGAGGCAGCTAAGCTTGATGGAGCTAATCAATATACAATATTCGTAAAGCTCATAATGCCACTTGCAAAACCAATATATGCAACTGTAGCAATCATGATTTTCGTTGCAACTTGGAATGATTTTATATGGCCAGTAATGGTAATATCAGATCCATCAAAGCAAACAATTCAAATGGCATTGAGTTCATTATTTAGTATACAACCAATAAATTATGGAAGAGTAATGGCTGGCTTAACTTTTGTAACTATACCAGTATTAATAATTTTCTTAACAATGCAAAAATATTATGTTCAAGGTATTGTTGGATCAGGTTCAAAGAATTAGTTTTTATAATATAAAATTACTTTAAATTTCAGATTTGTAAGCTGATTAAAAAATTAGGAAGTCTAATTAAGGCCAAGGAGAAGATATTATATGAATAAAATAAAAAATGAAATTATGCTAATAACTTATGCAGATAGTTTAGGAAAGAATTTACAAGATTTAAAGGGAGTTTTAGATGAACATTATTCAGGTG
>JAJXWH010000122.1 GCA_021781745.1 Bacillota bacterium
TTTTCGCATTATGTGTAAAAATGCGAATTTAAGCATAACTAAAATAATTAAAAACAAGCAAGCAGATGCTTCATTTTATGAGGATCTACAGGCTTGTTAATTGAACAAAATTTTTGACTGTCCAGTATTATAGAAATTAAATCTTTAAATAAATAACCTTCTTTACTTTTCCTGTAAAGTAAATCTTGTCTTTCTTGAGTATCATAATATTCGTTGTTTCTTAGCTTTTGTTTCTTTAATATTCTTCGTTCACCGCCATCATTAGTTAGCCTCATTCAGTAATTGTTTCAGCTTTTCTTAGTCTTAATCGAACCTAATGATTTTCTAATAATTTTAAATCTTAATAAAACATTGACTTGTGGCTATCCCTCCGCTTGCTTTCGCAAGTTTCAATGGTACTATGCCACTACTTTCACTGATATAAAAGTAAGTTATAGTTAATTTAACCTTTCCTTACTACCACTTCAAAGGAAATAAGTCCTCCATGTTATCAGCTTACCACGTTCCAATAACCTTATCCTTGCATATATCCTTAGGTAATTCCTATGAGCCTGTGTGCTTGATACTGCCTGTAACAGTATAAGGATTTTCATAGCAGAAATTTTTACCAATCCCCACACACCCTACAACTTTGGTAGTTGAAACATTTCTATTCCATGCTATTTTAGACCCGTACATTCAGAATTTTGTCAGTCCTATTTATTTAAGGACATTCTTACCATAGATATTTTATGGACTCCCGACCTATCATACACTCGACCACCTCTGGTTCGCTTTTCCTAAAGTTTTCACTTCTTAGGATGTAATCTCAGCCGACTTCACCGAGCTTATAACCAAACTTTTCTTATTAAAAGCTTCGCTATTCGGAGTATCAGAGAAAGCCCTTCAAGGCGTTACCCTCTCATTTGACTTTTCAAGTTATTAGTTCTTAAACAAATTTATTTGTTTAGGCAATACTTTTCATATTGCAACGTGTCGCACTCCTGCATAGCTTGTACTTATAGAATATATCTTCCTTATTCTTATGGACTTCATATTCTATATTATCGTCTAATTCATAACTTTGATTATGAGCAATCCCAAAATTATACATATAATTAAAATTAGTTTCTTCCTATCCGTATAGACCTATTTTTGACAGTATATAAATTACTATTAAAGATAAACATAAGAAAATAAGCGTACCAAACCAAGCATATGCACCATATCTCTTCTCTGGAATTTTTCTTATTCTCCACGCCATTACTGTCATATTTATTGCTAATCCCCCACAAGAGATAAAGAATAAATTTCTAAATAAAACTTCACTTATGCCAACAACCTTCCATAAAAACATCAGTATCCCGGTAGTTGAAATTAATATTGCAAATATTTTTAAGTTAATATCCTTTTTTGCAACAAAAATAGCATAATATATAAACGATATTGATATTCCCAATACTAAAAAATATTTAGTTGTATCAATCATTCTATCCAGCTCTCCTTCCAAAATTCACCTAGTAGTGAAATAGCACCCCCTGCAACGACACCTGCTGCAAATGCCCATCCTACACCAGGAATAAACGCAGCTATAAGTATAGTAGAACCAATTGACATTCCTGTAGTTACTATATCAACAGATACGATTAGTGTTCCCTCAGATGTTACAGTATCTACGCCTGTTATACTTCCCTACACCACACTTTTCCAATTAAATTCGTTTGCATGTTTAATTAGAAAATAGCTTCTTTTCGCCTTTGCTTCTTTGTAGCATAAAACATCGCCAATCACAAATGTAATTAGCGATGCAAGTATTTTTATTATTTCCACTGTCTACAGGAATCGAATTCATAATGAGACAGCCCCTTATTAGTATTTATTATTTAACAAGCTCAACTCCACAGCCTCCTCAAATGATAACTTTAAATATCCATTAACAACTTTGATATACTCCTCAATTCCGATCCATTTAATTCCATCTGTACTTATCTCCCCTTTAGTTTTTTCTCCGATAAGTACTACTGCTTTGTAAAACGCACATTTATCAACTTCAATTGCATCATCCTCCATTTGCATAATTATCTTACTTGTAAATCTAGACTCTTTTATTAACTCGAAATAAATGTATTCTTTGAATTTTGGATGTGAGGCCCATCTCTTATCATCCAACCATTTATCCCAGGATAATGTTAGTGTAGTGCAATCCCTAAAGCTTACAGCATCAGCTACTTTAGAAACATTTATATTCTCCTTCCACATTTTCTTTACTAAATCATCTATATCTGGAAGATCACCATTTTCTTTATATTTTATAAATATTTTCATTTTTACCTCCTTAACTCTTTAAAAAGTTGACAGCCTTCTGTAAATATTTTAATATATCTTGTTTTTGACTCTTACTTAAATTTAAACTTTTAGGTATTTGTGGCTCTAATGGCATTGTTGGATCTATTCTAACATCAACAGCTGAATCTTTTCCGTGTCCAGCTTGAATTTGAATCTTATTACCATCAGGTTCAGCATCAACTCTAAGTTTTACTTTTTTTCCACCTATTGTAGTTTCTATCGGCTGTCCAAAAGTTTTACTTGTAGGTTTGTCTGATGACATAAGACTCATTGTATCATTAGCCAAACTACCTAATGACCTGTCAACAGTTACTGCTCCATTGGTTATAACTGCCGCTCCTGCTGCATTCAATACCACTCCTGGTGCAAGTGCCATAACTGTTCCATCTGCTACAATTCCGCCAACTTCCATTCCTCCGCCAGCTTCAATTTCCGCTCCGCCACCAAAACCCGATGCTATATCGCCAGCTACTTTTCCGACCTTACAAGCTGTAGAATCTGGTAGTGTATCCTCATCAATACCAACCGCATGAGTTGTTACACCATAAAACATATTATTATCCACGGAATATCCTGCACCAAGTGTAAAATCTTTTGCTGCACTCTTTGCTTTATCAAATATGCTTTCTGAGTCATCCTCTAAAACTTCAGATTCATCATAAGTTACTGTAACAGCTGCTCCTTCTGTTACTTTGTTAGAAATACTATCTCCAATACATTCCCCATTTGGTTCAAAATCAGGTACCCATTTACCATCATCATCTAAATAATATCCTTTAATTGTGGTATCATGTGCCATAGACCCTTCTAGATATAAATAATACCAATATCCTTGGTTCCAAAGCCAATCTGTTGCCACTCTGTCATCGCCCTGAAGAAAATACCAGCTACCATCTGAAGGTACCCAGCCTCTTCCAGTAATCATTTTACCACTTTTATCTATATGATATCCACCAATTGTTGTATCATGTGCCATTGATCCATTGCCATCACCATAAAAATAATGCCAAATATTATAACTATCTTGTTGCCAGCCAGTTGCCATCTCACCATCGGAATAAAAGTAGTATGTATCACTTCCTATATCCTGCAATCCTGTTGCCATTGTGCCATCAGCGTTAAGATAGTACCACTTACCACCGTCCTGAATCCA
>JAJXWH010000029.1 GCA_021781745.1 Bacillota bacterium
CTTGGTATGGATTCTTACTCTCCATCCTTTCAACTGTCATCATCCCCATTAGGTAATCCTCCATTCGTTAGCTTTCGCTAACATTATTATATCTTACCCCGGGTCATATGACCTAATAGTATTATACCATAATTTTATATTTGTTAATTTAGGTAGTACAATTAAAAAATTATGTTTGTAATATGCTGTATATTCTCATATTTTTATAAATATAATTTATAATGCGACTATTATTAAAAATATACTGCTTAGCATTAGAATATATACCCTAATATGATATAATACAGGTATTACTGTTTTTGTAGGAGGACATTATGATAGGGACATTACTTTTAAACAGGTATGAGATATTAGAAAAAATTGGTGAAGGCGGCATGGGAATTGTTTACAAGGCAAAATGCACCATTCTAAATAGATTTGTAGCAATAAAAATATTGAAAACCGAGCTAAATAATAATGAAGACTTTATTTCTAGGTTTAAAAGAGAAGCAAATTCAATAGCAAGCTTATCTCATCCTAATATAGTTAATATTTACGATGTGGGCTCTGAAAAGAATCTTAACTTTATTATTATGGAATACGTAAAAGGTAAAACATTGAAACAAGCAATAAAGGATAATATTAAACTAAATCAAGATTTTGCTTTAGATATTACTTTACAGATAGCTAAGGCTCTTCAATATGCCCATAAAAAGAATATTATTCACCGTGATGTAAAACCTGATAATATTTTAATAAGTGAAGAAAACGTAGCAAAATTAACCGACTTTGGAATAGCTAAAGTATCAGATGAAGCCACTATAACTAATTCCTCTGAAATTATAGGTTCTGTTCATTATTTTTCTCCTGAACAAGCTAAAGGAAAGTTAGTGGATTGCAGAACAGATATATATGCTTTAGGTGTTGTAATGTATGAAATGCTAACTGGAAAAGTACCTTTTAATGGAGATACATCAATATCAGTAGCTATGATGCATATTCAAGAGCCTGTTATTCCGCCAAAACAAATTATTTCGGAAATACCGGAAAATATAAATAAAGTAATTTTAAAGGCTTTGGAAAAAGAGCCCATTAATAGATTCCAAAATGCTAAGGAGTTTGCAGAAACATTAAATTCAATTAAAGCAAATCCTAATTTTGAAGTGAACTTTATGAGGATTTCAGATTCTACAACGGTTATTATGAATGAGGCAGAGCAATTATGTTCTGATACAATGATTGATCCTACAGTTGTTATAAATCAAGAACCAATTGCAAAAACAGAATTAATTTCCAAAACCATTTTAGCCGATAATAATCATAAAAAAATCTTTTCAGAAAATAATTTAAAAAATAAAAGGAAAAAATTGATACTAGTTGGTAGTTTTATTGCTCTGATAGCAATTATTTACATTTTAAGAACCTATATTCCAGTTCCATCTACAGATGCCAAAACAGATCCAGCTGTTGTAGAACCTGAAGCAACAAAAACTACAACTCCTGAAGAAAATACAAAATTACCAGAGAATGAGAAGAAAAACGTACCTTCAGTAACTGGAAAAACTCTAGATGTGGCAAAAAGCATAATAATTAATAATGGATTTGAACTTGGTAATATTACTAGTGAATATAGCGATACTATTCCTAATGGCCTGATTATTAGTCAATCACCTAGTTCAGATACCTCTTATGAAAAAAACGGAAAAATTGATATTGTAGTAAGTCAAGGTCAAAGACCTCCTCAGCCTGCTTCACAAACGCAGCCTGCACCTCAAGTAAAAGGAAATGGTAATTCTAAAGATAAATCAAAACATAAAAATAAGTAAGATTCTTTTGTTTAAATGCTACTAAATTTTATTCAGTTTTACTAGCCATAGCTGCAACTGCTTCAGTGATTGCCTCCATTTTATAATCCTTATTCCATCTATTTACACCAATAAAATCAAATATGTTGCCTTGAAGATGTCGGCATAATCTTTCCATTTGTTCTAAGCAGCTAATCATTCCATTGCCGCTGCCTCCAGGGGAAGCAATTAGTAATACTGATTTCCCTGCCATAGCACCACTTTGACCTTTTAAGGCCTCACAACGACGGAAACGGTCAAAAAAAGTTTTCATTACTTCCGTCATCTCTCCCCAATAAACAGGTGTATCTAATATTATTGCATCCGCATCTGCAATTTTTTTCTGTATTTCTGTAAACCCATCTTCTCCGAAAGCACAAATATTTCTTTCACGACATATTCCCCATCCGTCACCGCACATTTTGCATCGATCTAGCTTATAATCGTTTAATTTTATAACTTCATAGCCTGCTCCAGCCTTTTCAGCTCCAGCTACTGCAGCAGTTATACAAGAATGGCATAAACCTTCATTCTTTGGTGTACCTGATAAAATAATTACTTTCATTTTGATCTCTCCCCATATAGTATTATATTAATATTCTAAAATCTAAATTTCGATTAACATTATAAAATATATTTTAGTTTACTCACCTTGAAGTATATCAACGTTTAAATACAATAACAAGATATAGTTAGTGAAATTATGGATATTCCTATAAAATCTGCATATAGATGAATTCTATTTAAACCATCCATTTAATTAGATGTTTAAGTTGTAAAATAATATAAGTATTATTTTCTAAAAAATGAATACTACTATAGAGGTAAAGCTTTTGAGGAGTGAATAACTATTATGAGAAAATTTAAATCTAAGAAATTGCTTATGCTACTGCCAATAATAATATTAATTTCTATTCTTATGCTGATAATTCATTTATATTTTAATAATAATTCACTTAATTATAATTCTAAAAATAACGAAAATAACAATACTACAAATAGTACATCTTATTATTCTAGTTTATACGGAACCTGGACAGTTAAAAAACATATTCCTTCAAATATAAAAACATCATTAAGCGACTCAATTATCTCTCTTTGTATCGGACAAAAATTCACCATAGAAAAAGATGAAATCACTTCATTTTTTGCTACTATCTCCAATCCAGTTATTAATGAAGGGATTATAACAGCTTCTGATTTTTCTAAAAAATATAATGATAACTTTAACAATCTAGGAATACCAGGTGACGAATTAAAATATGTTAAAATAACTGAACCCAATAAATCTAACCATACTGTAACTATATTTATTGCTACCGATGGCAATGTTTATGCTTTATTAAGTGGTGCACTTTTTGAATTAGAGAAATAATAAATTATATAAAATACAAAAGGCCATGAAGATTTAAACTAAAAAATTAGCTAATATCTTCAATAGCCTTTTATTATTTAGTACTTTGAACTTTCCACGAATCTACGTACTCCTCTAATATTACATGAAGAGCTTCACCAATTTTTGAATATGCGTCATCATTAAGATTTGCCAAAGAAATTCTTATTGACCACTCTGGTCCTTTAAATCCACCACCACTTAGTAATACTATTGCTGATTCTTGTGCTAATCTATATAGAATATCTACTGGTTTATAATTTTTTTGCAAATATTCTCCAAACTCACTTCCATAATAACATGTAGCCCATTCTAGCAAATCAAATTCCGTATAATAAGCAGCATCATACGGATCTTCTCTTAAATCCAAACCTAATCCTTTAAATAAGAGTTTTTGCCGACGTTTACAAATATCCTTTGTTTGTTTCTTATATTTATTTTCCTTATCAAGCAGAGCAAATGCACAAAAGAAAGCCATTTGAACCTGTTGAGGAGTTGATAAACCTGCAGTATGATTAAGAGCAACCTGTCGACTATCCGCTACTATTCTATCAATAAATTTTATATTGTCTGGCTCTGTTGAAAGAGCACCATAACGCTGCCTTAGTTCAAGTCTTTTATCTTCAGGTAACTCCTTTATTAGCTTATCAAATATATTTTCTTCATAAAGAGAAATAGTACCTAAACGCCATCCAGTTACTCCAAAATATTTTGAAAAGGAATAAACTCCTATTGTGTTGTAAGGCAAATCAGCCATAAGTGAACGAAAATTATCTACAAAAGTGCTATACACATCATCAGATATAATCATTAAATTACGATTATAATTTTCTACTATATTTACTAATACTTCGACACTTTCAGGTTTAATTGCAACTGATGGAGGATTACTAGGATTTACCACAAACAAAGCCTTAATACTACAATCCTTAAGCTTACTTAGCTCTGAATCCGGATATTGCCAAGTGTGTGTTCCATCTTTTGTCAGTTCAATTGCTCTAATATACACAATTTCAAAGTTGTAACGAGGTAAATGTGGTATTTCTAAATATGGGGTGAAAACAGGAACCAATAATGCAATTTTATCTCCACGAGTTAATAATTCATTGGCTATCAAGCTATCAAATATATAGCACATAGCTGCAGTAGCTCCTTCAACAGCAAAAATATTAAATCTCCCTACAGGTGGCTTATTATAGCAAAGCTCTGCTACAAGATACTCATGAACAATTCTTTCAATATGTATAAGCATTCTATCTGGTAAAGGATAGTTATCACCTATAATTGCATCGGTAAGTTCAAATACCCACTTATCAGCATCAAAACCTAAGTCTTTTATTCCATAATCGATTATTTTCTTCAAAAGTGGTATTCCTGGCATATCCTTATTTTTCTTTAAAAAAGACTGCAGCCTTGCTGAAATTCCATCAATTTGAGGCATTCCTGCTAAGTCTCCATCATTCCAAACTCTTCTTGTTTCTTCAACAGCAAAAAGGCCGAAAGTAAAATACGATTCTCTAGGTGAAGCTGCAGTCCAATTTGGATTTCCCCTTCCTGCATTTAATAAGGTTCTTGCACTCTTTTTTCTTTGACCCTCTGCAAGACTTATTAGTTTATTTTTAAACTCAAATGGACTAATTTTACCATATACTTTTTCTATTTCCTGACGTTGAACATTTTTTATATCCATAAGCAATACTCCTTATTATTCTATAAATTATAAGTAATCTATATAGTTAGTGTTATATAATTTTTGATAATTTATTCTTAATTAAGTTGCTCTTTCAAATTTATCAACCTCAGAATTTTAACTATATATTATTAATTTTGGATTTAAATAAAATCTTTTTGTTAGCATATCATTCTTACAATTAACTATTAAACCAAAAGTTAGATTAATCTTATAACAATCATCTATTCAAGGTTTAAATTACTATTCATAAAGCTATTGCACAGGAACATTAAAAATGTTATTATTACTTTACGGCAAAAAAATAATTGCCCTTAAAGACAATTTTCGTGCTAGATGGGGAGCTAGCGGTGCCCTGTAACCTGCAATCCGCTGTAGCAGGATTGAATCCTTATTATAGGCTTTAATTTGGTTGGTCAGTCTGATTTGTGTAGTGTTGATAATTGGGCCCCATGCAGCAGAAACTCATGAACTCCGTCAGATCCGGAAGGAAGCAGCGGTAAGTGATAACTTCTGAGTGCCGTGGATTAACCTAGTTTGAGCTTACTAAATCAGTAGCGCAGGTAGATTAACTGTCAACAATGAGTGCACGATAAACAGATTACAAGATTCTGAGATACTCGTTAAGCTCTTATTTTGAACCTACATATATATTCAGGGAGTTCAATATTTAGATGAGTAAATGTACCTTCATGTGAATCCTTACAAGGTATTAAAGGCGATTGAGACATCTGTGCGGACACCCACCTATCTGAGGATAGGGATCAAAATTGGAGTACCGATATTTTGGATTTAATATTAGAAATTTTATGCCAATACTTATTTTATTAAGTATTGGCTTTTATTTTAAACTGCTTTTGCATGTTTTAGGATTGATGATAAAGCAAATAAAATCAGAAATGCTATTACTAAGAAACTTGAAATCATACTCACTACTCCACTCCATCCATATAAAGACCAAAACCTTCCACCAGCGGTTCCACCTATACTAGATCCAACATAATAGAATAACAAATAAAGGGATGAGGCTTGTGCTTTATCATGGGTTGATAATTTTCCAATCCAACTGCTGACAATAGAATGTCCTCCAAAGAAACCAAAAGTTAAAAAGGCTATCCCAACAATTTTTAAGAATAAATTTACATTTAAAGTTGTGCATATTCCAAATAGCATTATGAATATTGAGACATAAAGCATTTTATCTTGTCCATGTTTATCAGCCATACGACCCATAAAGGTTGAGCTAAATGTCCCAAAAATATACATTACAAAAATAAGACTCACTAAGGTTTGACTAAGATTGTATGGCTGTTCAATTAATTGATACCCAATAAAATTATATAAGGAAACAAAACTTCCCATAATCAAAAAACCTATACAATATAAGCAAAGGAGTTTTGGATTTTTTAAATGATTAAAGCTAGATTTTATCAACTTTTTTATTTCAAATGTTCTAGGCACAAAATGTTTTGATGCAGGCAGATTTGACCAAAATAAAATGCTGGCTATAAGTCCTAAGAATCCTATAGTACCTAAAGCTAATCTCCAATTAAAGAAATCCGTAATAACTCCTATAATAATACGTCCACTCATTCCTCCTATTGAATTACCACTAATATATAGTCCCATTACCATTCCTAAACTCGACTTATCAACTTCCTCGCTAATATATGCCATTGCTATAGCCGGTAATCCTGCTAAAACAAAACCTTGTAAACATCTTATGATTAATAGGCTGCTAAAATTAGGAACAAATGCAGATAATACAGCTAATATTGATGAAGCAAAAAGAGAAAAACACATAATCGATTTTCTTCCTAAAACTTCTGATAATGAACCAAAGAAAAGCATACTTACTGCTAAGGTACAAGTTGTAATCGATAATGACAAACTAGCCATTGTAGGCGAAACCCCAAATTCCTTTGACAAAAATGGCATTAATGGTTGTGTACAATATAATATTGCAAAAGTATTAAAACCACCTGCAAATAAGGCAATGCTTGTTAACCTAAATTCGCGGGTGCCCTTTTGAATGTAATTCATAAATAATCACTCCAGACTTTATCTTGTTGTAATAATTAAAATAAACTTACTTATTAATTAATTTTATCACAATAACTTATATATTAATTTTATGAAAAAAGTATTATATTCCAAATTTTCTTATGATAACGTTTATATACATGAATTACGACTATTATCATAAGAATAAAGTATCTACCAATTTAATCATTGACATTGAATTGATGGTAAGTTTATTATATGATAGATGCTGTAAAGGTATAAAAAATCAAAAAGAAAAGGGGTATTTATATGTATCCAAGAGATATAAATTATAAAATGCCTGCTGAATGGACTACTCATGAGCGTACGTTCATTTCATGGCCAGTTAAAGAATCTATGTGTCATCCAGAAAATCATGAAAGTGTTTGTCTTGGATATACAGAATTTATTAAAGCAATAGCTGAATTTGAACCTGTTTCAGTAATTGTTAATCCTAACGAATTAGAAATTGTGAAAAAGTTTTTTAATGAATCTAATATCGAGTTTCTCCCTATCGAACACAGTGATGCTTGGCTTAGAGATAATGGTCCAACATTCATTATTAATAAGGATGGTACTAGAGCTGGAGTAAATTGGAGGTTTAATGCCTGGGGTGGAAAATATGCTCCATGGGATTTGGATGATAAAGTAGCCCCTCAAATTTTAGAACATTATAATATTGAAAAATTTGATGCACCTCTTATCATGGAAGGCGGCTCTATTCATGTAGATGGAGAAGGAACTCTAATAACTACAGAAGAGTGTTTGTTAAATCCTAATAGAAATCCTAACCTTTCTAGAGAACAAATTGAAAATTACTTAAAGCAATATCTAAATATAGAAAAAATTATTTGGCTAAAGAATGGTTTAAATGGTGATGAAACTGATGGTCATGTAGATAATATAGCTTGTTTTGCCGCACCTGGTAAAATAATAATTCAAACTTGCGATGATCCAACTGATGAAAACTATAAAATTACTCTTGAGAATCTTGAAATATTGCAAAATTCAACAGATGCTAAAGGACGAAAATTCGAAATAATACCGATTAATCAACCACCTAAAGCTGAATACAATGGCTTAAGGTTAACATTAAGCTATTTAAACTTCTACTTTGTAAATAATGGCATTATCTTACCTACTTTTGGCGGCCCAGCAGAGGAATCTGATAAAATGGCTGAAAAAATATTAAGCTCAACTTTCCCAGATAGAAAAATTAGAACTGTTGATGGAATGGCTGTTATTAAAGAAGGCGGAAATGTTCACTGTACTACCCAACAAATGCCCTATGGTAAAAATCTAAAAGCTCTATAAATAATAAAATGAGGTGATGATTATGAGAAAAGTTAAAGTTGCAGCTACACAAATGAGCTGTTCATGTAACATTGATGAAAATATAGCAAAGGCAGAAACTCTAGTAAGAGAGGCTGCGCAAAAAGGTGCACAAATAATTCTTCTTCAAGAACTATTTGAAACTCCATATTTTTGTCAAAAAGAGAAATCTGATTACTACATATATGCTACAGAAGTAGTACAAAACAAAGCAATCAATCATTTTAAAGAAATTGCTAAAGAGTTAAAGGTTGTACTTCCAATTAGTTTTTATGAAAAGAAAAACTATGCTAGATATAATGCTATAGCAATAATTGATGCTAATGGAGAAGTACTTGGCACATACAGAAAGAGCCACATTCCTGATGGACCTGGCTACGAAGAAAAATTCTACTTTAATCCTGGTGATACAGGTTTTAAAGTTTGGAATACTCGTTATGGTAAAATTGGTGTGGGTATCTGTTGGGATCAATGGTATCCTGAAGCTGCTAGATGCATGACTTTAATGGGAGCTGAAATGATATTCTATCCTACTGCTATTGGTTCTGAACCACAAGATGGGTCAATTGATTCAAAAGATCACTGGCAAGCTTGCATGTTAGGTCATGCTGCTGCTAACTTAATACCTGTTGTTGCATCAAATCGTGTTGGTGCTGAAGAAGATGAAGACTCTAAGATAACCTTCTATGGTTCTTCCTTTATTGCAGGACCACAAGGTAACAAAATTGTTGAAGCTAATCGCAGTGATGAAACTGTACTAGTTGCCGAATTTGATTTAGATGCCTTAGAAACACAACGTATTGAATGGGGAATCTTTAGAGATCGTCGTCCTGATTTATATAAAATTATTACTTCTTATGATGGAGATTTAATGATTAAATAAGATTAAAAACATTTTCTCTAATTAACATCACTTTTATAAATGTTGTTCCATTTTGCTTGTTTAATAAAATATTCAAGTGTAAATGGATACAACCAAATATAAAAGTACATCACATAATTAGAATTTATAATAATTAACTATAAACTTTCTTACATTTAAAATGTTATCATTGTCAAAAATCTTCTTTATGTTTTTCTTTTTGGTTTAAATTACCATAAGCATAGTACTTGCATAGGAATTTTAAATATGTTATTATATCTTCACGGCCCAAAAGAACTACCTAATTAATAACTTTTGCGCCTCCACAGGTTGGATCTAATTAGACATATATTCTTGTGTTTAAACTAGCTGAATACGTATATAAACGTATTAATACATGATTATAAAGTCTGGAATATTCGTTAAGCTCTTATTTTGAACCTACACTTAAACTACGGGAGTTCAATATTTAGATGAGGAAATGTACTTTTTTGTGAGTCCTTTAACGGCATTGAGAGCGATTGATACATCTGTGAGGACACCCACCTATCGAAGGATAGGGGTCAAAATTAGAGTACCGGTATTTTGGATATTATTTTAGACATTCTATGCCAATGCTTAATCTTTAAGCATTGGTTTCTTTGTTATAATCAAAAAATTTCTTTTTTAGATTATTTTATAATTATCCTGATTGACTGAAATTAACAACTTTACTTTTTATCTTAATTTAATACATATTTTATACGGAGTTTAGTTATATATTCTAATAAAACCAATCTTATTTTTTTCATTCATATTTTATCAGTTAATTTTAAATTTCGAGAAAATTTTTGTTATTTATAATAGAAATCTACTTTAGAAATAGAATTACAAAAAAACAAATCAATGAAATCCATATAAACTAAAATATACATCACATATTATATTTTTTAAATCAAACAATATTAGAGAGTAAAATTTCAGGTCAGTATGTTCATTTTAATTTACTAAGGTAAGGAAGTGATATAATGTCAAAGGCTTTGTTTATAAATATGTTAGGTCATGGACATATTAATCCTACTATAGGTATAGTTAAGGAATTAATTAATAGAGGTGAAGATGTTACATATATTGCTGGTGAAGAATTTAGAGAAAAAGTTGAAAAAACAGGTGCTAAATTTAAAGGGCATAAAAATTTATTTAATATTTCTAATTTTATAAGTAGCGAATTAGATTTAGAGAACAATAAAGCATTATCAGATGCAATGAGTACTTTTGGAGAAATTCTAGAGGTGATTTTCAACTCAAATGAAAAATTTGATTATGTTGTTTATGATTCATCCTTTATTTTAGGTCAAGAAGTAGGAAGAGTATTAAAAGTCCCAACAATCTCCTCTACCACTACCTTTGCCATTAATAAAGAATTAATAGCTAGTATAACTAAATCGCCATATGCCGAGAAATTTAAACCTAAATTTGAAGAAATGAAACCAAAGATAACAGAAATACTAAATAGTTCAACTTACTTAGATTTTGTTAATGAATTGCATGATAAATATAACATAGAATTTCCTAATTTATCTACTAGATTTACTAGAAAAGCTTTGGTCAACCTTGTGTATACTTCTAGATACTTTCAACCTCTTGGGGAAAGTTTTGATGAAACTTATAAATTCATTGGCCCATCTATAGCTGATAGAAGAGAAGATACTGATATTGTTCTTAAAAATACTGAGAACAAGAAAATTATTTATATTTCTTTAGGTACTATCTTTAATAATTCTATTGAATTTTATGAAAGCTGTTTTAAAGCTTTCGAAAATATGAATGTCCAAGTTGTTATGTCTGTTGGCAAAAAAATTAATATAAATGAATTTAAAAGTATCCCCTCAAATTTTATTGTACGAAACTACGTACCTCAGCTTGAAATTTTGAAATGCGCAGATTTATTTATTACTCATGGTGGTATGAATAGTACAAATGAAGGTCTATATTATGATTTACCATTAATTCTTATTCCTCAATCTGTTGATCAGCCTTTTGTAGCTAACAGAGTTGCAGAACTTGGTGCTGGAATTATAATAGAAAAAGATAAAATAACATCCGAAATATTAAATCAATCAGTGACTAGGATTCTTTCAGATAACACTTTTAAAATCAATAGTGAAAAGATTGGTGAATCATTAAGAGAAGCTGGCGGATATCAAAAGGGTGTCAATGAGATAATGAATTTGAAAAACTCTAATGTGCAATTAACATAGTTGTATTTGCTCACTTAATTTTACATATTATTATATGCCAATGCTTTTTTGTAATTTAACACATTGGCATTTTTTTATTTGATAGAGTTAATCAAATAACAACTACTATTCTGATAATATAAACACTGCTTCAATATCTGCAGTTATTTTGTTTTCACCAGCTTCAATAGGCGTACCAGCACTTGTGCTTTTAAATGTCATTACTGGTAATGGAGTTATATTTCCCTTATATTGTTCATTTACTTTAATTGGTATAATATTTACTTTAACTTTAAGTTCATTAGCCATAACAACAGCCTTATTTTGAGCATCTTCAAGCGCTAACCCTAATGCTTCATAATAAAACTTACTTTCATTAGATACAATAAATGTAATACCACTTACGGTATTTGCACCATTTCTTACTGCAGTATCAATTACTTGTCCAGCAGAATTAACATCATTAATTTGAACCTTTAAGTTATTACTTACTTCGTAGCCTCTAAAAACTTGTCTTCCATTAATATAATCATAATTTGCCCTTATATTATAATTTTCAGTCTGTATATATTTAGGTAACACTCCTATTTTCACTAGACTATTTATAACTTGCGTTGTTATTCTAGCATTTTCCTCCTGTGCTGCTTGCAATTGTATATTTTCCGTTACAATACCAACTATGGCTTCTGCTGAATCAGGTTTTACACTTACAACCCCCTTTCCAAAAACTCTCAATTTATTATCACATCCTGCTCTGTCATCATCCTTTGAGCTATATATATCATTATCCCGTAACAGATTCACGCTTTTCTGCCTCCAATAGAATTTACTAATGCATAATATGATTTCTATCATATTAATGTTTCTATTTCATTTTTTGTTTAATACCTTATTTATAAATACATTTACTAATTCAGGATCAAACTGAATTCCTGCATTTCTTTGTAGTTCTTCTACTGCATACTTTTCTGATATTGCATTATGATAACTTCTTTGACTAGTCATAGCATCATATGCTTCTACTATAGCTATAATTCTTGATTCAATTGGTATATTTTCTCCTTTTAATCCTTTAGGATATCCGCTTCCATTCCACATTTCATGATGTAAAAGAACGTATTCTGCTATTTCAGACATTTCATTAACTGTATTTAGTATTCTGTAGCCTATTTCAGGATGACGTTTAATTTCTTCAAATTCATCATCAGAAAGCTTACTAGGCTTATTAAGAATATTTTCATCCAAAGCTATTTTACCTATATCATGCAGAAGGCCAGCTGTTTTAAGATCATATATATTTTTTTCACTGAATCCAAGATTTTCCCCCATACTTTTACATAAATCAGAAACTCTAACTGAATGTTGCTCTTCCCTTTCATTTTTTTCATTAAGAGTATTCATTATGGTGTTAACTGTTTTTCCTCTCATGCATGAACTTTCGAAAAGTTTTCTCTTGTACATATAATCCTCAGCTTTTTTAAAAACTTCCTTAATGTCTTCATTCATATTCCTTTTAGTTTCGTATCCAAAAGATATTGATATATCTATATTTTGAACTTTTTCCTGCTTAGCTATATGATTAATTTTTTTAATAATCTGCTCTGTTTCACTTGCCTCTGTATTTGATAACAAAATAACAAACTCATCCCCATCTATTCTTGCTATAATATCTTGGGACCGGCATCCTTTTTTTATTATTTCTGCCACTTTTTTAATAAGATCATCTCCTACAGCATGACCAAAAGAATCATTAATTAGTTTTAATCCATTTAGATCACCTAAAACAATAGTAAACGGAAGGTTCTCTTTACTATTTAATCTATTTAATTCCTCTTCATAAAATCTTCTATTCTTTACACCAGTCAATTCATCATTGTAACTTAAATATTCTAAGTTTTTTTCTAACTGCTTTCGCATTGTAATATCCCTTAATATAGCCATAACTTCATTTTGTCCCTTTTTTACCATCCTTACTTCAAAGTACTCTTCTAAATCTTTGTTCATTAATTTATATTCAAAACTATGTAAATTCCCACTTTCAAACACTAGTTTTAAATTTTCATAAGCCAATTCTGCTATTTCTTTTGGCATAATCTCACCTATAGTTTTATTAATGAAAACTTCTTTCGGCACTAGCAAATTATTATAATCACTAGATTCACAATCTATAAAAACACCATCAGCGTTAATTATAAACAACGTATCCGGAATAGCTTGAATTATTGCTTTACTTTTTTCTTCACTTTTACTTAATCGTTGTTCATCTTCGCATATTTTCTTATATTGAATTCTTAACTCTTCCTCACTTGCAGCCAATTGATTTACATATTCCTCAAGTTCTTTATTGCTATCTTTAAGCTGTTTTTCTCTAAGTGAGATTTTTTTCAAAAAACTTGCAATTAATAAATAAAGTATATATGAAGTTATAATAACATATATAAATCCTTTATACGTATTAACTGATAAAATAACATTTCTATTATTAAAAAGTTGATTTACAACTCTATCTGAGAAGTAAACCCAAATAAATCCTGATATCAGGTATATCAAGCATATTTTAATACTTTCATACACAAACAAATTTTTCTTTAATTTTGAATTTATCTTTTTTCTAATATATGTTAACATTTTTATCCTCAACTCCTTTCCTATTCATTTGTTAAAATTAAAATATTTAACATTAATTCTTATTCGTCTTATTTTGTCAATTTCCTTCAATTATTTCACGAACATTTCCCAAATCTGTATTAATAATTATGTGATGCTGAATTATATACACAGTTATCTAAAACAAGCAACAATTCACTGGTAATATAATATTGGAGCAACTAATTCTCAGATAAAATGAGTTTAAATTAAAAGTCTCATTTTTCACCTGGGATTTTTTCTACTTAATATATTTAACCCTCAAATTATATTGACAATAAAAAAATCTAGTAATTTAATTACCAGATAATAAATTAATAGAAATATTTTCCTTTTTATTGTGAGTCTTAAAAATATCTAAATCCAATTTTACATAGATAATTGAAGAATAGCAAACAGTATTTCTACTGTTCACTACCCTACAAATGTGAAAAAAACTTTCAGCAAATTTATTATAATTATATTTCCTTAATACAAGCTTAATAAGTTTATAGAAATTAAAAACAGATAAGGTACTTCCACCCAATACGCTTTCTATATAGACAGGGTTTATTGTTTATTCTATTTTCTATTTATTATAAAGTTTTATTTTCTTCTTCAGTAATAGCTTTATTCTGGTCACTTATACCTGGTGTACTAGTATCAACTAATATTCCTAGCATAGTTAAAATTGTTAGAACTGTGTTAACAATTTCGGAAAAATTGCCTGGAATTATATTTAATCCTAGCTGCTGAATTAATAATGCTAAAGCGCTAGCCATAGCAACCCAAAAAGCTTTGTTTTTTAATCTTGCTTTTATATCTATTGTTAACATCTTTTTACTCACCTCTTATATTTTTATAATACATAATATGAAATAGTAACCCGAATGGACACTATATTAACCTGATTAATATACCCCATTCAATTGTTAACTAAGTAATATATAAAAGTTGACAATATATAAATTTAACTATATACTAAATTTATATTTATTTTAACAAATTGGGACGGGGTGAACTAATATGGAAGACTTAGTTAGAGAAATTATTAATGGAAGACGTTTGACTAGAGATGACAATTTAGAATTTTTATTATCGGTTAATTTAGAGGAGCTATGCAACGGCGCTGATAAAATTAGAAAAGAATTATGCGGTGATAAAGTAGATCTTTGTACTATAATTAATGGGCGCAGTGGCAGGTGCAGCGAAAACTGTAAATTTTGTGCTCAATCTAGTCATCACAAAACACATGTTAAAGAATATGATTTTTTAGATCCAGATATAATCTTAGAAGACTGTAAAAAAAATGAAGAAAACGGTGTGCATCGATACTCTATTGTTACTGCAGGAAATGCATTAACTGGTGATGATTTTGAAAAAGCTATACAAGCCTATAAAAAAATGCATGAAGAATGTTCACTTAACTTATGTGCATCACATGGTTTATTATCACTAGAAGAATTTACTCGTTTACGAGAAGCTGGGGTTACAATGTATCATGCAAATATTGAAACTTCAAAAAATAATTTTCCTAATATTTGCACTACTCATTCATATGAAGATAAAATTAATGAAATTAAACTGGCTCAAAAATCAGGATTAAAAGTTTGTTCAGGTGGAATTATAGGAATGGGAGAAACTTGGGAAGATAGAATCGATATGGCCTTAAGTTTATCAGCGCTTAAGGTTATATCAATACCAATTAATGTTTTAATGCCTATAAAAGGCACACCCTTTGAAAATATAGAACGAATTTCTGAAGAAGATATTTTAAGAACAATTACAATTTTTCGCTTTATAAATCCAACTGCTTATATTCGTATGGCAGCAGGTAGAACTTATTTTGCTAATGGTGGAAAACAAATTTTTAAAGCTGGTGCAAATGCTACAATTACTGGTGATATGTTAACAACAGTTGGAAACAATACGCACCAAGACAAAGTTATGCTTACTGAACTTGGTTTTGATATTAGCCGATAAGATAATTTACATCTATATATAATAAAGGAGATTTAACTTATGGAGAATACAACTAAAATGAATACACGACAATTAACATTAATAGGAGTTATGACTGCAGTTATCTGTGTCTTAGGACCCCTCTCACTTCCAATAGGATTAGTTCCAATTTCATTAACAAATCTTGCAATTTATTTTGCAATATATATATTGGGAAAAAAACAAGGAACTATTAGTTATATGGTATATCTTCTTATAGGACTTATAGGTCTCCCAGTATTTTCGGGATTTTCTGGAGGCTTTCCTAAATTAGCTGGACCAACTGGTGGATACTTAATTGGATTTGTTTTTATGGCTTTTATAAGCGGCTTATTTATTGATAAATTTACTGATAAAATTTATATGTGTTTCTTAGGAATGGTTCTAGGTACAGTTGTTACATACTTATTTGGTACAGCATGGTTATCATATGTAGCACACATACCGTTTAACAAAGCATTAGCAGTTGGCGTACTTCCATTTATTCCAGGAGACTTGATAAAAATGGTAATTGCAGCCCTTATTGGACCTCAAATAAGAAAAAGACTTATATCTGCAGGATTATAGATTTAACTTCTATATAATATATCAGGATATACATTATGTATATCCTGCTTCATATATCAAAATATTAGTAATATCTTGATTTAACTTCTCTTGTAAAGCCATAATCTATAATTACAGGCTTTCCATTAATTATTCCCCAGTTGCTTTCTCTATTAAAATCGCCCAACAATAAATTATATTTTTTCTTAAGATTTTGTATTTCTTTTGAGTTAAACAATTCTTTTTTATTAGTAACATTAAAATATCTCCATATAGATAAAATATTATTTACTTTTTTCGCTTTTTGCATTATTAGTAATCTATAATCCTTAGAGGCCTGTACTGCTTTTGCAAATAAATTTGAATGATCTTTAACTGAAATTTTATATTCAGATTTATTTTGTGCAATTCCAGCTTCATTTTTTGCAATTTTAATTACATACCCATTTCCCAAATCATATACCCGCCTACTTGAACCTGAACCAATATATTTATAATACCCTCGCGCAACATCAAACATAATCTGATCAAATTCAAAAATCATTTTTGCACCTACTTTGTAAAATCAATTTATAATCTTTAGTTAACAATGGATATATTATACTATTCTCATTATAATAAAACCGTTCATATTATATTTTTAAGGCGACAATTTATAACTATAATCACGAATTAATCATACTCAAAGGAAAAAACATCAAAATCTAAACGTTAGATTTTGATGTTTTTGTGTTGTACTTTCATAATTTTATTCTAATTAATATCTTTAGTCACCTACTGATTAGCTACAGATTCACTTTTGCTTACAGGCAATAATAATCCTGATTTTGTTAAAATCGGCCTTAATGCATTATAAATAACACTTACTAGTATTACTGATACTACTGCATTAACAGAAGTAGCAAACACACTAAACTTTGCTAATACTTCTGCTACCTGCTGAGGTTGTCCAAGAACGTATTGTTTATAAAAATATCCAACAAGAGGATCGAAAACAACATTAAAAGCTAATCCACCAATTGAAGCAATTAGTGTCCACTTAGCTATATATTTTGTATCATTACTTTGATCAATTTTAGCAAATTTATGAGCAATTAATCCTGTTATTAAGCCTATACATAATTTCAATATAAAAGTTTTTGGTGCTCCTATTGCATATGTTGGATCAAGTAAATCTGATATTGTCATACCTATAGCCCCTGACAAGCCTCCATATACTCCACCTAAAAGTAATGCAGCTAAAACGCAAAATGCATTTCCAATATGCAATGAAACTGCGTCACCTCCACCAACTGGTATCTTAATTGAAAGAAAAGTAAATGAAACAAAACATAATGCCGCAAGTATTCCTGTTTGTATTATTTTAATAAGTGTTGAATTTTTGTTTTCCATACAATGCCCCCCCTAGTAATATTTGTTTTTATATGAAAATACTGAGACTATTATAACATCACATGTAAATTATGACAATTGTATGGATACATTATATAACAAAGATTCCAGGTTATTTTTTATGATTTTAAAGAATTATCACTATAGGAAAGGTAACACATCATTAGTATAGGCTCTTAAAACTTCCCCTACACTCCAAGCTTGGCTATAACACCCTCTGCTTGTAGCGGTAAAGTCTCCATCGAATACTTCAGCTATTCCGTTGATGCACCCATCATTCATATGATCTTCAAAAACTTCACACATTTCTTTTGCCCTGCAGACTGCTTCTTTAGAATAATTATTCACCTTGCAATATGCTGATATAAATGCACCTGTAATAAAGCCCCATGAAGTTCCCATATGATAAGCTAAATCCCTTTTCATTAAAGCCCCAGCATATTCACCTTTATATTCTTCATCTAAAAAGGATAAAGATCTTATTCCATAAGTTGAATAAAGTTCTTTATACACTTTGTATACAACTTTTCTTTCTCTTTCTGAATCTAGCATTGTGAATGGTAATGAAACTGCCCAAATTTGATTTGGTCTAACTTTTCCATCATTATCATCAACAACGTCATATAGGCATTGTTCATCTGAATTCCAAAACTTTTTGTTAAATGATTCCTTAACTTTTTTAGCCAAATCTTTATAGTTTCCTTTATCTTTGCCAAATTTTCCGCACAACCAATCCATAATACATAGAGCATTGTACCAAAGAGCATTTATTTCTACTGGTTTTCCATGTCTTGGAGTAACTACTAATTCACCAACTCTTACATCCATCCATGTTACCTGATCTAATCCGCTTCCTGCATGAATAAGACAATCTTCATCCATGTAAATAGAAAAATCAGTATCATTAGAGTATGCGTTAATAATTTCAACTAATTTATCAAATATTTTATCCTTTATAAATTTAAAATCACTTTCATTTCCAGTATATTGTAAATATTTATATACAGCTTGCACATACCATAAAGAAGCATCTACAGTATTATAAAATGGTTGAGTTCCTTTATCTGCAAAAACATTTGGTACAAGTCCATTTCTTACATATTGAGCAAAGGATTCTAAAATTTCTCTTGCATCTTTAAATCTTTTTGTTGCTAATGTTAATCCTTCAAATGCTATCATTGTATCTCTTCCCCAATCAACAAACCAAGGGAATCCTGCAAGTACTGTCTTTAATCTTGTACTGTTTCTATTTACAATAAAGTGATCTGCTGATTTTACCAAATTTAAAGCAAGAGCATCAGAGTATCCTGAAAGTTTCATAAGTTCATTAGCTCTATTTTTATATTCTTCAGTAATAGTAAATCCATCATTTTCATCGATTTCTTCTATGGTACATTTCAAATAAAACTTTTTAATTTCAAAAGGCTGTAAATTTATTACTATATCATAAGGTGTATAATGATTATCTAACCCTTCATTTCCAGTTCTATATTCAAACTCATAATAATGATTTTCTTCAAATAATAAATTATTATTTGATTCATTTAAAATTCTATTTTTAAATTCGCCATCTGATGCCATAAAACTTATTGTAATTTGATTATTTTTATGTGGATATAATTTTAAAATATTTCCTTTTAGTTTAGTTTCAAATTTTAAATCATTTGTTTCTATTTTTGAGCCAGCTTCTTTATATGTAAACAATGGTGTTATATTTATTTTGGATTCGCTATTGCCATTTTCTATTTCATAGCATATTACAACTGTATTGTGTCCATATTCCATAGCTATAGTTTTCTTTAATTTAATATCTTCTACTTGGTAAATATATTGAGGAATTGAATCAAAAATAAAGCGTTGAAGATACTCATGGCCGTTTTTAGTACTATGATTGTAATATTCTTGACAAGCTAAATCATATTCTCTTTCATCTACTACAATCTTTTCTTGAGTTCTTGATAAAATAGCATATCTCTCTACTGGTGGGTTCAATGATGCTATCAAGTATCCATGGTGACTTCTAAATCCACTATTAATAATAGTTTGTCCTGAATAACCGCCAAGACCGTTCCCTATCATCCATTCTCTTTCATTACCTTCTTTTATTGTTCTCCAGCATCCTCTTCCAAATTTATACGTCAACTCCATAATTAATCTCCCTTACTATAAAATTTCCCATATATTAAACTATTCTGAAATTAAATTAATACTAATCCAGTTTTCAGAAACGGTTCCAAAATAAAGTATATGTTATTATTTATTTATTGTAAACATTTAATAAGCAAATGACATTATTATTATATAGCTTGCCAGTATTTTATTAATAATAAAGAAACATGAATTTCTACTTATTATTCTCAAAAATCCATGTTTCCTTGCAAAGAAATTTTTATTTTACTAAGCTCCTAACAAATTTTTATTCCTTGCGGAAACTTAAATATATTATAAGGATCGTATTTACTTTTTATTTTCCTCAATTTTTCTATATTTTCACCATAATATTCTCTTTCATAATCATCAAGCTCTGCCAAAGGAAAATTAATATATGAACCTAAAGTATAATCTTTTATAAAATTAAGTTTCTCTATTACCCATTCTTTATTTATTTGTGCATACTTTGAGTCTTCCCAAACAGATTGGTATCCCATTATGAATTTTGCATCCCTATAATTAAAAGCCGTATCATTATCTTTTCTATCCTTAACTGCTCCACCTAATCCATACAGTGAAATAGCACTGTATATTGATCCTTCTTGCCTATGTTCTATAATTTTAATGATTTCCTTCATATCTCTTTTAGTATAATCATTATATACAAATCTTCCGGATGACTTAAATTTTTCATAAGGCGGATGACTATCCTGAATTTTTCTATTTGCCTCTAATATTTTAAGATACTCCAATTTAAATTTAACCTTTTCTGAGATATTATTAAATGGCTCTAAAATCCTATTAGCTTCTTCTTTATTGCCATAAAATAATCCCGTAATACGTACTCCTTTCCTTTTACTTTGGAATTATAAATGCCCATTTTCAAATTAATTTGCCTATCCAATCCATTAAAAAACTCAGTCCATATTTCAAATATTTTAAGGATTTCTTGAAACTCAATGTCTACAAAATCTATATCTATTAATGTTACCATTTCAATTTTGGGAATAAGCTTAAAGGTCATACTTGTAATTACTCCAAAATTTCCTCCGCCAGCTCCTCTGCAAGCCCAAAATAAATCTTCATTATTTTTTTCTGAAGCATTTATTTTCTTTCCCTCATAATTAACCATTTCAATTTCAAGTAAATTATCACATGCTAATCCAAATAGCCTATTGGAATAGCTCCATCCCCCGCCTAAAACCAATCCCGCAACACCAACAGTCGGGCATCCACCTCCTGGAAATGGATAATGCTTACTTCCTAAAACCTCATACAACTCTCTGTTTCTAACTCCCCCTTGTATCTTAAAAACACTTTTTTCCTCATCAACATCTATTTTATTCATCTTACTTACATCAATAATAACAATATCGTTTCCTGTTGAATACCCTTCATAATGATGCCTTCCACTTCTTATTCTAATCTCCAGTAAATTTAGTTTTGACCAAGTTATTGCATTACTAATATCATATTCATTACGACAATAAACAATTACTAATGGATATTTTTCAATCCCTCTATTCCAAGCTTTTCTATCTTCCTCATAGTTAAAGCTATCTTTAGTAACTACTTCACCTGTCAGACCTTTATAATCAAACTTTTTCAAAATTTTCACCCTCTTCTGTGTTCGGCTTTATCTATTCATTATAAAATATTTTTTCTCTAATTATATATATCTGAAAATTTTATATTAATTATTTTTCTTTATAAATGCACCTATACGCATGTCTATAGTAATTACAAGAGACTCAATTGAATCTAATTTTTCTTTATTTTCTGGAGTTGATTTCCAATAATGTGGTGTCATCTTAAGCAAACTCATTATCTCTTCATTATTTAAAGTTATATCAAAAGTAACATTACTTTCCTTAACATATTCATTTTCTTTAGTATCAGCTGTATATGTTTTATTATTTAAGTTAACTTCTGAATAAATAATTTCTCTAAGCTGTATTAAATGATTGGTTCTAGGAAGCACTCTTATAAATACTCCTTCATCCTTTAAAACTCTATTGCATTCATTTATTTCTATAGGGCTGAATACTGAAAGTATGCAATCTATAGATTTATCATCTGCAGGAATGCGAAAGTTGTTTCCAACTGCCCAAACACATTCTTTATTGCTTTTACTTGCATATTTTACTGCATCTTTCGAAACATCTAAGCCATAATAATCAGCTTTTATATTTTTTTCATCTAAATATGTTTTCAAATTTGTTAAGTAGTATCCTTCCCCACAGCCTAAATCCATTATATTAAATTTATTACTCGTATTCTTACCTAAAAATTCAGCTGCTATTTCATTTATCTTATTGGATAATAGTGAATAATAACCCCTAGATAAAAAGTCTATTCTTGCTAAAACCATTTCCTTAGAATCTCCTGGATTTTTACTACTTTTTTGATTACTAATTAATAAATTTACATATCCCTCTTTTGCTATATCATAAGTATGATTATTAGGGCACTTATACATTTTCTTAACTATATCCTTAATTAATTTATCCTTGCAAACAGGACAAAGTAATAGTGAATCATTTAAAGCCTCATTCATGTTTTCTTTCCTCTTTCTATATTTTACAATTCAATACTATACACTTTTTCTCTGTTTTTATCAACATAAAAAGAATCCTATTTAATTTACTAGGATCCTTTTAATCAAATATAATTTCTTTTCTGTATACTTTAAAATAAATCTATTTATTTTAAACATAATTTATGAATGCACTAAGTTAACACTTAGTGCATTCACTTTTATTCGTTTTTTAGAGTCCTTGTTCGTAGCTTTCTATCATTCTTTTTACCATTTCTCCGCCAACGCTACCATTTTGTCTTGAAGAAAGGTTTCCTTTATCTTGGCTTTCATAATCTTGTAATCCTATTTCTGAAGCAACTTCAGTTTTTAATCTGTTTAATCCTTGTTTTGCTTCTGGTACTAATGTTCTGTTTCTTCCACTATTGTTTGATGACATATAAATCTACCTCCCTTAATTAATATAATTTTGCTTGGCAGTAATATATTAACCACTATCACAAATTATAATCTATAAAAATATTAACAGAAGTAGTATTGATAGCTTGTATTAGATGACCTTAGTTTTTTAACTTATAAAATGTATTCTTTCTAGTTTTATCTTATATTTTATGCCACTACCAGCGACAACCACCAACTCTGACACTCCAATTTCTTAATTTCCTAACAGTCTGCTCTTTTTGATATGCATAAAATTCATAATCTGATTTAGACCTTCTTTTAATAATATCCTTAATAGTTTTTCTTGCTAGTTCTTTTGGTGTCATAGTGTTTTCACCATCCTTATTTATTTTTTATTTTAATTTTCTCAAAATTTTGATAAATGTATTCGCATATACTGTTAAGTCTTTGTTAAACTATGGGAAATAAAAAAATGACATCCTTATTTCTTCAGATGCCATTATAGTAACTTTCTTTTTACAACAATATTTGAAGTTTTTCATATATGTCCGGATGAATTCTTTTAAGATTTATTATCTTAAAGTCATTGTTGACAAAAACATGTAATGTACTTCCTTTTGAAATTTCCTTTTGATCTTTTTCTCTGATAACTGAATAATTAAACTCAACCTTAACTGGCGTTAATTCTTTGACCCAAGTTTTTATGATTAACTCATCTTCATACTTTGCACCGATAAGGTATTTGCAGCTGCTTTCAGCTAAAGGTATCAATATGCCTTTTTCCTCCATTTCACTATAACTAATACTGCTTCCTTTTATAAAATCTGTTCTACCGGCTTCATACCAAATTAAATAATTAGAATGATGAACTATACCCATTTTATCAGTTTCTGCATATCTTACAACAATCTTTGTTTCGCTTATATACAATAAAAACACCCCTTTTAAGTAACATTATAATCTTCTTAATTATATAGAAATAAGTGGAATTAATAAAGTAGCTATATTTTTCATTCATCATATCAGTTTTAAACCATATATTAAAGCATGGATGTGAAGGAGGGCTATATATGGCATTAATTTTATCAGCAATCTTATATAGTTTATCGTCAAATTTAGATAACTTAGTTGTAGGAATAGCTTATGGAATAAAAAAAATAAATATAGGAATAATACCAAACCTTATAATCGCAACTATTACTTCGATTGGAACGCTTCTATCTATGTCACTTGGACTTTATATCTCAAAATTTTTACCAATTTCAATAACTAATACATTAGGTGCCATAATAATTATTTTTCTAGGAGTTTATTTCTTTATTCAAAGTATACTAAATCTTATAAATAATAATAAAGCCAAAGATCTTGCATTGAAAAATATTAATGAAATGATTGAATATGCTGAAAAATCCGATTTAGATAATTCCGGTAGTATAAACGCCAAAGAAGCTTCTTTTGTAGCATTTGGCCTAACTTTTAATAACTTAGGTACTGGACTAGCTGCAAGTATTACAGGTGTTAATATTGAGGTTACTGTAATATCTACATTTATTTTCAGCATACTTATCATTTCACTAGGCAAATCTCTAGGAAATCATATATTAGGAAAGTTTTGTGGTAAGTATGCCCCGTTATTCTCAGGAATATTATTAATAGTTCTCGGTATTATTGAATTTTTTAACTAAAACTAATACAGGTAGTTTAATTTTAGCTTCAATTTAAACTACCTGTTATCTAAATATTCACAGAACTTTTGGATATAAAATCTTAATAATCATCTGCAGGAAAATATTATTTTTATAATTTTACTTATTAGCAAGCTCTGCTATTCTCTTATTTGGGCTATCTGTAAATACTCCGCCATGATAGCATATAACTATTTCTATATCATATTTTCCTAACTTTTTTAATGATTCAACTGCTTGTATCATATCAAATGTATATTCAGGATTAGGCCCACTTAACTTGCCATTTATTACATTCATTGCATCTCCTGTTACTAATGCCTTATATTTTTTTAAATAAAGACAAGTATGCCCTGGAGTGTGGCCTGGAGTATGAATCACCATTATTCCTCCACAATAAGGAAGTTCCTCATTATCTTCAATAGTTTTATGAACCTTTGTCTTAATTCTTCTAATACCATCTAGCATTTCAGTACGTTTATCTTCTGGCATAGACGCAAGACGCTCTGGCGTAAGTTTTATTGGTGCTTTATCACCCTCAATATAAGGTTTTTCACCATTATGAGCTAATACTTCTATTGCATTTTGAGAATGATTAACAATATTAGATAAGCTTCCAATATGATCAAAATCGTGATGAGTAATAATTATCTTATTTATTTTATCCAAAGATATATTAGCCTTATCCATTTCTTTTCGAATATTTTCTATCTGTCCTGGTAATCCACTATCAATTAATACTACATTATCTTCATCCCATATTAATGTAAGATTCATTCTTCTCTCTTCACTTCCTAATTCAAGTACAGATAAACCTTCAGCAATTTTCATTTTACTCCTCCTTTTATTCTCACTCGTGATTTTTACCAGTTAACTGGCTTACTAATGAACTTTGGCAGCTTTGTATTACCATCACCTTTTGCCGAATTAACTTGAGCCTGTGTTAAAAAAATACTATTTGAGAGATTAGCTCCCCTTAAATCCGCATCTCTTAAATCAGCTCCAATAAGGTCTGCAAAACTTAAATCTACTTCCCTTAGGTCAGCTGCAATAAGATACGCTCCACTCAAATTTGCGCCTCTAAGATCTTTTTTTCTTAAATCTGCACCAATAAAATCTAAGCCTCCTCCAAAAATTCTTTTACTCTTTAATGTAGCAGTTTTATTATTTCCAGCCCTTTTTCTTACGATTTCACTGGTCTGAAAAAGCAGCGAATTAACACGTGGTCTAAATAATACTATATCAAACTTTAATAATGATGCAGCACTTAAATTTGTTATATTTTCTACTTCACTTATCGCTGCTTGTATTTTATCTTTAGCATTTTTTTCAATTTGTAAGTCATAGGCTTGTGTTAAATACCAGAGCATTTCATGAAGCTGCCTCATAATAAGAAACACCTCAAACATTTGGTTTGCAGATCCCGGTGTATTTATCCAATCTTGTCCATCATATGTAATTTGAGCAACCTTTTGCCCGGCACCAAAACAATCATAAGCAATACATCCCTTAAGCCCCTTTTGTTTAAGTTTTTTATGGACTTTGCATAGAAAGTCATCTTGCAGGTTAACACACGGCTTACCAGCATCCTTATTTACCGGAAATCCCTCTGAAGCTGAAAAGTATAAAGCAACACAACACAGCCCAAAACATTTTTCACAATCAGCTTTTAAATTATATAAACTCATATTCATTCTCTCCGCATTCACAAAATATGTAACTGTCATTCATTATATCACAACTGCCATATAATTCAATTTACTAATTAATTAAATGGTAACTTACTGGAATATAAAATATTCTTTTAAATATCTCTATTTGATTATTTAGCAAATATATTTAATTAAAAAAACAAATTATAATTTTTGGTATGTATACATTGAAATGTAGAAAAAATATTCCAAATAGAGGTACCCAAAATTCAACTATGAAATTGCGGTACCTTTACTTGATCTTTAACTATATCTTAAATTTTTCGTATAACTTTTCAATAATTGAAAAAATAATCAAAAATAACTCCACTTCACAAATAAATATGCTATCTATTATATCTCCATAGCCACCATACTGAGATAAGTACAACAAAATGTGAAATATTATTAAAATAATTAATAATAAGCAAATTACATATCTCATTATATTCTTCTTTAGAATATTTTCAAAACTCTTTACACTAAAATATACGATCCCAGCTATTATAAGCGACAGTATAAGTGATGCTATAATTATATCCATAAAATAGCTCCCCATTGTTTAGTATTATATTATCCATTATATTCTGACTTCTAATATTATTACCAAATAAAAAGAACCCTATTTCTAGTGTTCTTTAGCTTCTTATTTACTTATTACTAACGGTTTTAGAGACTGTTTCATAGAGTTGTTTTAAACTAAAGACTTCAGACTCATTGGAATTATTTTTTAACATTCTTATAACATATCTTATTTCCGAGCTTTCTCTATCAAATTCTATTTTAGTACTTGGATTCTTAATAATGGAATTAACAACATTCCAAACATGCTTCTCTTTAAGTTGCTTATCCTTAACCTCTTTCATAAATCTCACCTCCTCCATATAACTAATTATGCAAAATGAGGTAAAATCCTTCTAAATATCAAAAATTGCCGTATATTCGCTCTGAACTGAATAATACGGCATTTTTAATATTATTTTATTTTATCGGAGTTTATATATTTTTTTAAGTCATTTTTTATCACTATAGAGTAACTAGGAAGCCCATATACCAATATACCTACAATGAAAGCCTGTGAAAAACTTTCACTAAATAATACATCTAATGCATCACCAAAGTAATATGCACCGAGTCCAATCAAAAATAGATTTAATATATAAAACACTAGACTTATATTAAGATTTGAAATTCCTTTAGCCACTACGTAAACACATAAAGCTGCACAAACTAATCCTAATAAAGCCATACCTGCGACAAAGACAGGTGAATCCGCTGAACTCGTTAAAATAAATAATATTGCTTCTAAAAACTCTCTAAAAAATGTTATTGCAGCAATAATAAATACTCCCTTTTTACTTAATGAAATGAAACGTTCATTTGGAACAGCATTGAAGGATTTGTTTTTCCGTAAAAGAACCACACTATACAATATTAATCCTGATAAAACTATTCCTAATATTCCATCAAACAACTCACTAGCAGGACCGTTTAATAAAGCAACTTGCGAAAATATTACAGCACCAATTATAATGGCAATAACTCCACCTGAAGCCCCTCCAATAGTTACACTTCTACTCATATCGTACATTTTGTTTTTATTAAAATAAATTACCAGAGGGATAATCACCAAAAAAATTTCAATACCTTCTCTAAAGCATATAATAAATGGAGCAAACATGAATTTTCACCTCCTGCTTGCTATATTATATGCTTAAGTTAGACAATATGTTTCAACATATTTTATTATTGTAGCTTTATGTATGTGTCAAAAAACCTTATATATAATCTCTTAATCCTTCCTCATTCAATATTATTATATTTTTTGTTCCTATTATCTTTATCAATTTCTCGTCTTCAAACTTCTTCAATTTTCTACTAATAGTTTCCCTTGTTACTCCTATGTAATTAGCCATTTCTTCTCTAGACAAAGGTAGCTTAATAGATACGTTATTTTTTGTTGTTTTTCCATATTGCTCTATTAAATCTATTAACAAATAAGCCATTCTTGAATCAACATCATTAGTAGCAAGATTTTGAACTAAATTTTCCACCCTTGATAATCTTTCTCCAATGGTTTCTAACAATTTTATTCCGATCTCTGGTTTTTTCATCATTATTTCTTTCATTTCATCTTTGGTAAGTGTGCATATTTTTGCATTTTCTATAGCTTTAGCATTAAACCTATATTTAGAGGGCTTTATGAGTTCCAACTCTCCAAAAAAGTCTCCCTCTGAGAGTATATGCAATATTTGTTCTTTACCATCTTTAGTATATTTATATAATTTTATTTTTCCTTCATTTATAAAATAAAGAGTATTAGATACATTACCTTCTGTAAAGATTACATCACCTTTAGTAAATTCTTTGTGGTTAATATTACTTACAATTTCAAACAGTTCTTCCCTGTTTAAATTTTCAAATATAGGTACCTTGCTTGCACAAAGCTCTCCTCTGCAATTATTACAGCAATTACCACAGTGCTTGTTCAAGTTGCACTCCTCCTTTACAAATTGATTATATAATAAATATAAGTAATGATAAATAAGGATGCATCAGATTTTTTCTGAAACACCCTTAAAAGAATATCAAAAAATTCATTTTACTTCTTTTCTAGTAGGTTATTTTTTAATTCATAAAGCCTTGGAAATAATATATTATTTTCTAAATGTATGTGCTTAAATATATCTGCTTCCATTTCTTGTAGCTTAGAATAACTTAATCTATAAGTAGTGCATCCATTAGCTGGAACATCATAATCATTAGTTATCGCCCTTAATTCTTTAAGTATATTTCCAGCTCCAGTGTGTTCATCTTGCAGCTGATTAATAATATTTATTGCCTTATCTAAATCATCTTCACTGTTACTTGTTAAAAATGCCTTAATTGCAGGGTATTGAATTGTCTCTTCTTCAATTAAATGAGCGTCTAATTCCATTTTAACTGTATGAAATAGTTTGTGAACTTTTGAAAGCTCAGGATGATTTTCTCCATGTACTCTTAATATTTTAGTTGTTAGTTCGCTTATTTTAGGAAGATTTTCATAAAGATAAGCATGATGTACATTTATAATTTGATCAACTAATTCGTCTAATGGTGCTTGCATCCAGTTTTTATCTTTTGAGTAAGGATTACTTTTAATTTTCTCATATTCATTGTTTATTCTTTCTAATAGTTCTACTTCATTAACCTCTTGTTCTCTTATTGCTTCTATTAATGTTCTATCTCCACCGCAGCAAAAATCAATTTTATATTCCTTAAATACATCTGCTGCATTTGGGAATTTGTTTACTATCTCACCTATTTTTTGGTTGCTATTAAATGTGTTCATTATTTATACCTCCTTGCAGGTTATGTGCTATAATACCTCTATTAGTTTTCTCTAATTATAACTGCTAAATATATTACTTTTCAGGCGTAAAACCACAATATCCTATTTCATCACATCTTCTCTTCATATCTTTCCAGATTTCGTCATCTTTTATAGCTTCAATTGCTGTAGGATATAAAATATAATTTTCTTTAAATATATGATCTCTTAAATTAAATACTATATATTTTGCTGCATCATCAACTTTTTCTTTTACTTCCTTATAATCTAACTCAGAAGCTTCTTCTGCAATTTGTTTTAAAAATTTCTTCTTTGCCCTTAAATCATCATGTTCCATTCTCATTATTCTAGTTGGCCCTGTAATTTCTCTATCTTCCATTTCGCTAAATAATACTTGTTCTTCTCTTAGATGATGTTTTTCTGCGTCTAAGATATTATTAATAATAGTATTCAATTCGCTAAATTCTTTTATGCAACTATCATAGCTTTCAGACTTTTGAATCTTAGAATTAATTTCCTCAAGTTCTGTTAAAAATCCAAGAATTTTTTCATGTTCAGCAATAAATGTATCCACGACATGCCCTCGTCCGATTTTAGTTTTAATTTTATCAAGTTCTCCTTTTAAGACTTCCATGTGAATATCACAAAGGTGTCTTAAATCTTGAGGATTCATTCCTTTTTCTATTAAGTTTTGTTCTGCAATTGATAGCTCAATTGGATTTATATCAGAAATAATCTCTAAAGCTTCTTTTCTTAAATCTTCTGTCACTCCATTTTTATTTAATTTTTCCAAAACTTCAGTTAAATTTTTTATTTTTGTAGTATTCATTGTTAATTCCTCCAATCTGGATTTATATTGATAGTAGTTTAAATTAGATTGTTTCTTTCTATACACAATCTGCAGCTTTTAAATCACTAATATTTTTCATGAGTTATAAATTTAATTCATTTGCATTATCTTGTCGACAAATCTTTTAAAACATTATTTATTCTCTGTAAGATTATTTTAAGTTATTTAATTTAAATATAATGTGATTTCAATCAAATTTTTCAATTTATTATTCCTTTATTCTCGCTTTTTTCCAACTGCCGCAAGGTATATTATAAATTCTTCGTCTCCATCTAAACCTAAAAGTGTATCTATCATATCTTGGTCATATATTCCTATGGCACAGGTCCCTGCTCCAATAGATTCGCTTGCTAAATAAAGATTCTGGCATACATGGCCTACATCTATTAATATCTTCTTATGAGCCGTAATATCATACTTCCATTCTGAACGATATGGCGTTGTACTCCATGCAAATAATACTGCAGCTTTCTTTGCGAAATTAGGCACAAATGGCTGTTCTAATGTAATTTCATCTATTTTATTATCTATTTCATCTAATTTAAACATAAATAAAAGTTTATGCTCTATTGGAAGATATCTATATACTCCTTCCACAATCCCTTCAACATTTCTTATAAATAAATATGTTTCAAATGAATGAGTTGCACCACTGCAAGGAACTGTCCTTAAAGTAAGACCTGCCTTATTAGTTTCAGTGATTCCCTGAGTAGCCCATAAAATATAAGATAATTCATCCAAATTCATTGATTTATCAGCATAAAATCTTGTACTTCTTCTTTTCTTTATACACTCATAAATGTTAGAGTTTTCTACAACTTTCTCATTGACAGTTGGAAGATTAATAATATTAGAACATGAATCGTATGACTTAAAAACAGGTGGCTGAGGGATTCCATTCATTTTATCAGTTTTTATGTTTTTAAATTCACTAAAATTAGATTTTAAAAATTCTCTCTGTGCTTTATATTTTGTCATAAATATTCCTCCTTTATTTTCTTATAATTTATGATATTTCTTGTCTATAAAAAAGTATGTACCATAAGTTACAGTGACAAATTTTATTAGGTAATTAAAAACAGCCATATGTATTTATGGCTGTTTAAGTATCTAATATTTAACCTAAGTTTAATATCTCCTTTGTGAGTTTCTATTTGCTTTTATGCCAATTATAAAAATCTTTTAGGTCTGTTTTACGTTCCTGTGGTAACTCTGTTTTCTTAACTCCGTGAATTGCTCCTTCTAATGCTAACAATCTATGAATGCATGCAGAAGCATCAATTTCTTGTATTTTTAACCACGCCTGTTCAGCACCAATATCCTTTAATTCATCATATGTGAATATACCTACTTCATTTAACTGTCTTTCAACTTCTTTTCCGATATTTGGCAATTTTGATAGTTCTCCCATAATGAACCTTCCTTTTAAATTATCGTCACTTTTTACAAATGTATATCAATGTTTACAAAACAGATTTTGGATATCCCTTAATTACAATGAATACAATAAAACTCTATTTTACATCTTTAAAAATTTAATATTTCTCCATCATTTAGTATGAATATATTATTATTTATATTATTACTCTCAATAAAACTTTTTAAGTCTTTTCTTAATAATCTGCAATGGTTCCATGCTTCCATGTGTACTGCAACAATCTCTATATTTGTATATCTATGACATAATTTATACAGATCCTCTGAATTCATTGTAATTGGTTGTCCATAACCAAATTGAGCACTACCACAATTACAGACAACTACATTAGGTTTAAATTTCTCTATTGCTTCTTGGACCTCTTCACACCAAACAGTATCTCCTGTAATATAAACTGATGGTTCATTAGAAAATGAAATAACGAAACCTGATACTGGTGCCATCTTTTCAGCTAGTTCATCGTGTCCATGTTTTCCTCTCGTACGGTTAATGCTTATTTCGTTCCAAACATAATTGGTATGTATAGGATGTACTTCAGTAAATCCATAAGATTGTAATTTAACTTCATCTTCAGGTTGGCAAAATATCGGAATACTTTTAGGCAGTATACTTGCCGCTGCTTCATCAAAGTGGTCTCTATGCGTATGGGTAACAATAATAGCATCGCAATTAATAATGAGATTAATGTCTAATGGCAACTTAACTAATGGGTTATAGTTTTGGTTTGGTACATCTGGTACTGGATCCATAGAACCAGCTTCACTTAATAGAGGATCTATTAATATTCTTTTATTATTTAAAGTTACTATTAAAGTGGCATGCCTTATTAATTGAATCTTCAATGTTTATTCCTCCTATCATATAATTCATACTTATTATACCATAGGAGTATATTATATCAATTTTAACCAGCATATTTATTATACTCAAAATCTGCATAGGCTTTTACTGCAAAAGTATTTACTTTACCTGTATATTCATTGATACCTACCATGACTTTTTTACTTTGATCATTTCCATCTTGATAAAAAGCATACCACCCATTTGTTTCATCAGTTCCATCTTTTAAAGTAACATGCTCTTCTTTTACAAGTATACATTTAGGATTCTCTATATCCCCTAGCTTATTTTGTTTAATGAAATCTTCCGCTGTATTTTTTATTTGTTCTTCACTAAGTGTTAATGGAACATCTGATTTATTATAAATCTTGCCAAACACCCTTACCGAATCTACTTCCTTTGTATTTTCATTGAAATCAACATAATAATGTCTATCATCGCTTTCCCAACTAGTAAAAACCATTCCGTGTTTTACTTTTACTACTATGTTTTTAAAATATTCCCATGGATCATTAGATCCACCATCATGCATTTTCATTTGCTTATCATATTCTTCCTTCGATATTTTTCCATTCTCATATAAATCCTGCAGTTGTTTTAGTGACTCTGATTTTGCTTTATCCAAAGTTTTCTCATTATATCTTTGTGCATTAAACCATACATCCTCAGTTGATACGTCAAAGTACTTTTTTAGAGCCTCTGCAGACCTCTCTCTATAAGCTTCATACTCAGGACCATTTACAATATCGAATTCTAGCGAATCTTCTGAAGTATCATTTTTCGTATAAACAACATTTTGATTTATGCTTTCTGTAAAATCTCCTCTTATTATAAATTTATAAAATAAAGCAAAAGCGGATACTACAACTCCTATCGCCAATAATACTGATAGTATTTTTTTTGAGAACATAATAATCCCTCCATATTTTTAACTTTGATTGGCATGTTAAGCAAATTCTACTCTTTAAGTATAAAATTAAGATGTACCAGATGTTTATTCAAAATGTAAAATAGTTGTAATATTTAACTTATATAATAACCAAAAGAAACAATAAACATATTTATTTCAATATGCTTAGGTTTGTATTTATATATAACATCTTTTCCTAGAACCCCTAATCATTAAATACAAAATGTAACTTATTTCGGCGCACATACTTAAGTCAAAGTTACAAATTAGTAAAAATCATTGTTACTTCTGTCCCTCTGCCCAGTCCACTATTTATTTTAATCTCTGCTTTATGAATTTCTATTATTTTTTTACAAATAGATAGTCCAATCCCAGCTCCATTATTTTTTCTGCTCCTTGCTTTGTCACAAACATAGAAAGGCTGCCATATTTTATCCAAGTGTTCTTCAGATATTCCTGAACCCGAATCCTCTATAGACATGAAGGTTTTATTGTCTAAAATAGATACTGTTAAATATATTTTAGAATCATTCTCAGATGCTTTTATAGAATTTTCCACTAAATTGCATAATGCTATCTTAATTAGATCCTTGTCCACTTCTAATACACAGTCCTCTCCTTTAATAATTAGATCTATATTTTTCTCTTTAAGTTTGACAAATAATAACCGTTTAGCTTCATCTATTATACACATTATTTTCTCTGGCTTAAGTTCAATTTCCTGGGTTTTTGCATAAATTAAATCCATCATTTTAAAAGTCATTTGCTCAAGTCTTTTTCCCTCTTTGTAAATATAGTCCGCAGCTTCAAAGAATAATTCCTCATTATACTTTGATGTTCTTATTAGGTTAGCATATCCAATTATTGATGTTAAAGGAGTCTTAAGCTCATGAGTCAGATTATTTATAAAGGTTTCTTTTTCGATATTAGATATTTCTAATTCATTTATTTTGTCTTCTATTGCCTGCGCCATCAGGTTAAAGTGATTTGAAAGCACATTAAATTCATCCTTTGATTTTATTTTTATCCTTTCAGAATACTTGCCTAAAGATATTTTTCTAGTAGAAGCTATTAATGTATTTATTGGTTTTGTTATGGATCTACTAATAAAAAGCATGAAAACAGAAAATAAAAAACAAATTAAAATATCCAATTTAATAAAAAGAGAAATTTGATTCGTTTTTTCAATGTAAATATTTGATATATCCTTACAATAGTATATTTTTATTGGAACGTCATACACATTAACTAAACTACTCACATATAAATACTATTTGTCATTCACAGTTCGAATAATGTAGTTGACTTTACCTAAAACTAGATTTTCTAATTCCTGTTTATCATTTGTGACAGGAAATTTCATATCTGAATAAAGTATTTTATCATCAGAATCTAAAATTTCTATATCCCCATGCTGTCTAGCTTCATGATTAGTAGAATTGTTATATTCATCCATTAAAGTACCAACCAGTATATTTATATCAGAAGATGTATCTGAATTAATTTTCTTCATATATATAGAATTAATTGTTATTTGCGAAGAAACAAATTTTTGTTCTGCAAGACATTTATCAATTTCTTTTTCTAGCGTGTCATTATGAAACTTCTGTATTAATATATATCCAGATAAATTTAAGGTTAGTATAAGTAAAAATAAAGGAAAAAGATATATTTTCAGCCATAGCTTCATATTTATTGCTCCTCTAACCTATATCCGATTTTATATACAGTTTTTATGTTATCAGTAATACCAAGTTTTTTTCTTATTTTTTGAATGTGGGTATCTATTGTCCTTGTTTCTCCCATATACTCATAGCCCCATATCTTTTCTAGTAAATGCTCCCTAGATAAAGCAATATTTTTATTTTTAACAAGTATAAGCATAAGTTCAAATTCCTTCAACGTCAGGTCGATTGCCTCACCATCTCTTTTTATAATTCTTTCCTCTTCATATATTTTCAAATTCTTAAATTCTATACAATTGCTATTTTTAGAATATCTCCTCAAGACCACTTCAATTCTAGCAAGAAGTTCAATTGTTTCAAATGGCTTAACAATATAATCCTCTGCTCCAGATTTTAGGCCAGTCACCTTATCAGCAAGCCCATTTTTAGCTGTAAGAAATATTACTGGTATATTTAATTTCCTTATTTTTTTCATCACTTCAAGTCCATCTATACCTGGCAGCATAATATCCATAAGTATCAAATCAAAAGTTTCTTCTTTAATCAAATTCAAAGCTTCCAATCCATCAAATATTTGTATACTTTTATAACCTGCCATGTTTAAATTTATTTTAATTAAATTAGAAATGGCTTCATCATCTTCCACGATTAAAATATTTATTTTCAACTATATTCCCCCCGTAATGTTTAATCGATAATTCTATTGTATAACAATTTTTCAAACAAATTGCAAAATAGTTGTAAAATATAATTATAGACTAAAAAAAGCCTCACATTTTCAGTAAGGCTTTTTCTATTATATTCTTATAATGCAGCTAGAGATTCTTCTTTATTTTTAATATAAAGTTTTATTTTTTCAATTCTCTTTGCTTTAACTTCTTCTATCTTAAATATTAAATTTTCATATTCTATGGCTTTTTCCACTTTATTCTTAGGAATATACCCTATAATTTCAATAATAAAACCACTCATTGTATCATAGTTTTCACTTTCAATGTTTACATTGAAATAATTATTAAACTCATTGATTGACAGCATACCGGATATTATAAAATTATTATTATCAATCTTCTCTACTTCTGGTTCATCCTCGTCATATTCATCATCTATATTACCCATAACTTCTTCAATTAAGTCTTCTATAGAAACTATGCCTGAAAATCCTCCATACTCGTCTACTAGTACAGCTATATGTTTTCTAGATACCTGCAATTCTTTAAATAGTTCGTCAATGCTTTTATTTTGGGAAACAAAATATGGTGGATGCAAAATACTTCTAATATCCACATTTTCAAATCCACATTTTCGAGCCTCACTAAGGAAATCTTTCATATAAAGAATGCCAATAATATTATCTATATCATCTTCATATACAGGGATTCTTGAATATCTTTCCTCTATCAATTCATCTAAATATTCATTTAATGGAGTTTCTATATCAATCATATATACTCCTGTTCTAGGTGTCATTACTTCATGAGCTATTTTATCATCAAATTCAAATATGCTATTTATCATTTTCTTCTCAGTTTCATTTATAGCTCCATGTTCTTGTCCAACTTCTACAAAAGACTTAATCTCTTCTTTTGATACTTTTTCGTTGGAATTATCATTATCAAGATGGACTAATCTAACTAATATATTAGTTGACGCAGAAAGCAGCCTTACAAAGGGAATTGCAATTTTAGATATATATATTATTGGTTGTACAGAAAACATTGCAATAGCTTCTGATTTTTTTAGTGCTATTCTCTTTGGAAAAAGTTCTCCAAATACTAATGTAATATATGACAATATAATTGTCACAATTATCAAGGCAGCTTGTCCGCTATATGGAATATTATTTTCCTTTAGATAAATAGCCAAATCTTTTGATATTCCTGTTGCTGCTGAAGCACTACTAAAAAAACCTGCAAGTGTTATTCCTACTTGTACAGTAGATAGGAAATTGGTAGGTTCCTCCATGAGATTTGATAAAAGTTTTGCTTTTTTATTTCCTGCTTCTTCAAGAAGCTTTATCTTATTTTTATTTAGTGATACGATAGCCATCTCCGCTGATGCAAAAAATGCATTAATCAACGTTAAAATTACTATTAAAATTAACTGAAACGTTATACTCGTCTGTTCCGGGTCTAAGTCCATAAGTGTTTTTCCTCCCAAGATAAAGTTTTTTTAATGTAATAATATCACAAATATTACAAACAGTAAAGTTGACAAAAAAGATCATATTTTATTCTTCAACCATCTACATATTATTATATTTTATAATATTACTCTATTGACTTATTTATTAGTTCCAGTATAAATTTTCTTGTATCGTAAAAAATTTTTATTCTTTTTTATGGTTAATTACAAAACTAATTCAAATCTTAATCTCACCATCTATTTATACCTACTTGTTAAATTATTGTTGATGAAATTCTTTTAAAATAATCTTCCAATGCTTCTGCACCTAGCTTAGGATTAAAATCTAAATCTTTTTTTGATGTAGTTAAGTCATAGTGTCTATTTATTCCACCATAATATAATTCTACTTGGCTTCTAAGTAGTAATGGCTGGGCATTATTTTGTTTTGCTTCAGCTTCAAGCTTATCAGATAATATTAACAACTGCTCTTTAGTATATTTTTGTGGTATCTCTAAATCTGGAACAAACTTTTTTGCAATTTTAATGATTTCATCTGAAGTTACAGGTTCTTCATTGGCTAAAATATATCTAGTACCTTTTATTCCTTTTTGAGCTGCTTCAATCATACCATCTATAACATCATTTACATCTATTGGAGTCATTTCGGTTATATAATTAATCTTCATCCTACCTAAAAGAATACTATCAAAACCAAGCATAGTTGGAGTCTTCTTTAAAAATTCTCCACCAATCATTGCACCTGGAAGAACACTTACCATATCTAAATCATATTTTTCTGCCAATTCCCAAGCTCTTTTTTCTGAACGAGCTTTTGAATCAAAATATGCATTACCATGACTATTTTCAAGCCATGTAGTTTCATCAATTTTGTCTCTTGAGTTCGTCTTGTCCAAAGATAATGCTGCCACAGAGCTTACATAAACTATTTTTCTTACCTTAGCCTCTTTTGCTGCTTCCATTATATTTTGAGTCCCCATAACATTCGGAATAATTATCTCTTTTTCAGGATCTTGAGCCCAATGCTTAAATACTGCTGCTACTTGATATAGTGTATCTACTCCGTCAAGTGCCTTGACTAATGACTCTTTATCCATAAGATCTGCATATACTACTTCACAATCAAGGCCGGTAAAGGCTTCTTTATCATTTATATTTCGCACACTTGCTCTGACCCTTTCTCCCCTATTTAATAACTCTCTTACCAAATTGTTACCCAAGTGACCATTTGCACCTGTTACTAAAGAAATTTTCTTCATAAATAACTCCTCCTAAACAATCAAAATTGAAATTATATTTATATTAACGCAAAAATTTCTAATTGTAATTGACATATGGCAATTACAAAAAAACATCAAATAATTCCATTTGATGTTTTCGAAATATATTTTATTCTGTTTTCATACTTCTCTTAATCCTACTAAGAGAACTTGCTCTTACTCCAATAAAAGAAGCAATATATGCTTGATTTATTCTATCTTCTAAAGAAGAATATTCTCTTTTAAACTCTATATATCTTTCTAGGGCATCCATCATAAGTAACGCTTTTTCACGGTTTAGGGTATTAATAAGTATTTTCTGGATATAATTATTGAATATTAATTTCATTTGATTGTTTTTCGTCATTCCTTGATTTATGGACTCATAAGGAATGATTACACAAATGCAGTCTTCCAAACTTTCTACACTAAAAGTAGTTTCTCCACGCCTTAATAATCCTTCAGCACAGGCAAACTCAGTTTCACATGCAAAACATTTTGTTACATCATTACCTGATTCATCTATATAATATCCCCTAATAATTCCTTTATGAATATAATACAGCGAAGAAGGTATTTCCCCCTGTCTAAGAATAATTGTATCTTTAGGAACTGTCCTTATAACAGCTGTGGAATTAAATAATTCTTTTAAATCTTCTTGAAGCTCCATTTTAAATCCAGCTTCAATATAATCACTGGGTTTACAGATCATAATTCATCACCTCTTTAAACTATGATAGTTTTAAAATAAAGTTATATGCAGCTTCATCTTCCCATTGAGATATTTTGATATGACCTAAATTAGCTCCTTCAACATTGAAACTCAATATTTCCTTTAAATTAGCATAATATTCATCTCTATTCAGTTTTACCTTGCTAAATAGAATCTTTTGAACACATGGCTTACTGTTTGCATCTGATGGAAGCATCATCATAGCCACGCCACCAACATATTTATTTTTATTTACATTAGGTTTAATCATGTTTATATAAGTAGTTCCATCATTATTGCTATGTAAATTAAAGAATATGATTTTATCTGAAATAGTAAATCTTCCTGTGAAACATTTTATAACCTTACCACTGGAACAAATTTTAAAGCTAACATTTTCCTTATGAATTTCCATAACACCTTCATGTATAGCACCTTCTTTTGCTATGTTAGTCACAAAAAAATATACATAATACCGTTCATCAAATATATTATGCTCTATTCCAATATCATTTTCTAAACTTTCTATATCAGCTACAGTTAATGGTGTAGAAATAAGTTTTTCTATTTCTATATTATATACTTCACAAATATACAACAAAGTTTCTATTGATGGAAAGGCATCTCCTGATTTGTATTTAGATAACAAATCCTCAGATATTCCAATTTTATTTGCGAGATTCTTTTGTGTTGACTCCAGTTGAATTAACTTTTTCAAATTATAAATGAAAGCTTTAGAGGTTTTTTCATATATATCATTTTTCAATGCTTTTACTTCGTTAATATTATTGGACATAATATCAGGATTACTTTTAAAATAACTTAATTTGTTCTTGACCTTTTCATCTATTTCTTTAAGTTCTTGTAAATCTTTATTCAATTTCATCACTCCATATTCTTATCATATCATATAATGATAATCATGCTAGTTGAATTATATTCAACTTAATCTTTGATGCTTTTCAAGTATATTAGATACTTATATATATCAATTGATACAATTCAATTACTATATTACCATATTAATGAAAACTTCAAAACATTTATGTAATGTATAAAATTTATTATTGACTTAGGAGGAGACAATGGATTTTTTGCGTGCTTTTACTTTTTCATTATTAATGATGTTATTTATAACACCAAAACTTATGCAGTTAGCATATAAAATTGATTATCTTGAAAAACCTAAAATAGATTGTGAACGAAAGATACATAAGGAAGCCAAACCGTACTTAGCTGGAGTAGGAATATTTTTTTCCTTTTGGCTTGCCTACTTTAGTATAAATCCAGTCTTTAATATAAAAATTATAATTATTTTTTTGAGTTCACTCTTAATCTTTATTGTAGGAATGTTTGATGATTACTACAAGATTAAGGGAAAAGACTTAAAAGCTCTGCCCAAAATGATTTTTCAGTTACTTGCATGTATATTGGTATACGAAGCAAGTGGCGTTAAATTTGCAGGAATTACAAATCCATTTGATGGATCTTATGCTGTGCTTCCAATATGGTTACAGTTTACTTTGACTATTTGTTGGTTATTCGGAGTTACTACTGTAATCAATTTTATTGATGGCATGGATGGTTTAGCTGGAGGAATAACTTGTATATCTTCCTGTACTTTATTCTTAGTTGCATTAGTTAAAAATGATATGTCTTCTGCACTAATGGCAATAATCTTAGTTGGCACTTGCTTAGGGTACTTAAAATATAATAAATTTCCCTCAAAAATTTTAATGGGTGATTCTGGTGCTACATTTTTAGGTTTTATTTTAGGTATTATTTCTCTAGATGGGGCCTTCAAACAAGCTACTGCTATTTCAATCTTTATTCCCATTTTAGTACTAGGTTTACCTATATTCGATAATATTTTTGTATTATTCAAAAGAATCTATGAAAGAAGACCAGTTTATATTGGCGATACCAGCCAAATACACTATAGATTATTAGCAAAAGGCCTTAATCAAAAGCAAGTAGTTTATTTACTATATTTAGCCTGTGCCTGCTTGAATTTAAGTGCAATTATTTTATTATTTTTGAAAATATAACTATAACTTAAGGAGATTTTATTATGACTTTAATTATTTTAGGAATATTAAGCAGCTTTTTTATAACTTTTTTAATTGGAAAACTATTTATTCCAATAATTCGTACCTTAAATTTAGGTCAAAATATCAGACCTGAAGGCCCCAAAAATCATCAAAAAAAAGCAGGCACTCCCACATTTGGAGGTATTATATTTATATTATCGAGTATTGTTATTACTTTAGTCTTATGTAAAGGATACAAAAGTGAAGGAATGATAAGTTTATATGCATTATTAATATTTGGTCTTGTTGGCTTAATAGATGATATATTAAAAAAACTACATAAACACAATGAAGGCCTAACTCCAATGCAAAAGATGTTTTTGCTGTTAATAGCTTCATGGATTTTTGCATTCTATGCCTATAATACTCCATCAATAGGCAGTTCCATTTATGTTCCAATTATTAATACTGCAGTAGATATAAAACTAATGTATATACCATTTATAGTATTTTATTATATCTGCACCACTAATGCTGTAAATTTAACTGATGGCCTAGATGGATTATGCAGCACCATAACTATAATTGTAATGATATTTTTATTAATTTTGAGTTTTTCTTTAAAACACTACTCTCTTTCTGTTTTTTGCGGAATCATTGTTGGCTGCTTATTAGCATTTTTAATATTTAATGCTTTTCCAGCCAAAATTATTATGGGCGATACAGGTTCCTTAGCCCTTGGTGGTGCTATAGCAACTGTCGCTATGATACTTAAAACTCCGCTAGTTGTAATTATTATTGGAGGTATATATGTTGTTGAAACCTTATCAGTTGTAATACAAATAACTTCATTTAAATTATATGGAAAGCGTGTTTTTAAAATGGCGCCAATTCATCATGCTTTTGAATTATCAGGTTTTCATGAAACTAAGATAGTTGCAATCTTTTCCATTGTAACAGTACTTTTATGCCTTATTGCATTTTTATTATTTTTAATTCCAATTTCTATATAGCTGTAATCACACATACCACATTCAGCCTCTATTTTATACACTAAGGAGTTGCTTATGTCTAAATCAATATCTAAAAATGCTTTTTTCAAGGTAATGTTAAATTTGTCTAATATAATTTTGCCAATAATAGTAATGCCAGTAGTTCTTAATGCAATCCAAGATAGGTTAAATGGATACATAACTATGGGCGAAACCTGGACTGCTGTTTTTATGATTTTTGCAAGCTTTGGAGTTTATCAATATGGCTTAAGAGAAGTAAGTAAGGTAAGAGATGATAAAAAGAAACTAAGGCAGACAATTACTAGTTTATTTATAATTACTACAGCTACCACAACTGTAACTTCTATTTTATATGCCATTTTTTTAATTGTGTTTCACAGAAATGATACATATTTTTATACCTGCATAATCATGGGATTAAACATAGCCTTTAATCTATTTAATGTTGAATGGATTAATGAGGCTTTAGAAAATTATGATTTTATAGCAATAAAAACTATGCTAGTGAAAATATTATATAATTTATTGACAATATATTTTGTAAAAACTCAGGAAGATTTTTTGTTTTATATTTATCTTACTTGTGGAATCAATTTTATTAATAATATCTCTAGTTTCGTATATATTAAAAAGAAAATACAATTTGACTTTTCCAACCTATATATAAAAAAGCATATTAAGCCGATGTTTTCAGTTGTAGTACTTGCCAATACATATATTCTATACACCTGGCTTGATAAAATAATGATAAATAAAACTTTAAACTCTACAGAAGCTGGCTACTATGGAGTAGCTCAAAAAATAATGTCTATGATAGATCTTTTATTGTTTACAATAGTTCAAGTTTCCATGTCCAGACTTACTAATTACCTAGAAAACCATTCAAAAGAGGTTTACTTAAATTTATTAAATAAGGTGGTCAAGGTATACTTTTTATTATTGTTTCCAGCTTCAATAGGACTTCTTGGAGTTTCTAAACAAGTTGTTATAATAATGGGAAAAGGTACTAATACCTATCTGCCTGCTGTACCAATACTTATGGTGTTCTCTATATATATGCTGACCATAGGAATTGATCGAATTATTGCAGATCAGATAATTTATATTTTCGGAAGGGAAAGAACAGATGCCAAGTTAGTATTAATCGGCGGCATAATAAATTTAGCATTAAATCTGCTTTTAGTAATTACTAATATCTTTACGCCAACTACAGTGATTATAACAACTTTGCTTGCAAATTTAACAGTTATAGCAATGGAATACAGATTAGTAAAAAAGGGACTTAACCTAGATATACACTTATTTGCCTTTGATAACTTAAAATACTTATATTACTCTTTAATCTTTATTCCAGTAACTTTTTTTATAAATAAATATGTATCTGGAATTTTATTATCGTGCTTTCTTGATATAGCTGCATGCTGCAGTATTTACTTTATAATACTTAAGTTAACAAAGGATGATGTATTCTTTGATTTACTTAATATTGTTCTTCAGAAAATTAAGACACTACTTAGTTTATCATCTACCCCTTAATAATTATAATTAGGTCAATAAAAACGGTTGAGTTCTTATAAATTCCATTGAAAAATATTTTTTATAATATCACATAATTGGCCTATTATTTATCTTTTGTGTATAATTGTTATAAGTATTTTTATAGAATTTGAAAGGAAGATGATTTATGGAATTTAAATATTCGATGCCTACAAAAATATACTTTGGTAAAGATTCAGTTTTGAAAAACAAAGAAGTATTTAGTTCTTTAGGCAGTAAAGCTTTAATCGTTACTGGAAAGAGTTCTGCTAAAAAAAATGGTTCCTATGAAGATGTTGTCAAAGCACTTTCTGAAGTAGGGGTTGAGCATATTCTTTTTGATCAGGTGGAGGAAAATCCTTCGTTGGAAACAATAGAAAAAGGCGGCAATATCGGTAAAACAAATAATGTAGACTTTATAATAGGCATTGGTGGAGGCTCTCCTATGGATGCTGCTAAAGCTATTGCTATTTTTGTAAAAAATCCAGATATAAATATAGATAATATCTTTTGCGGAAAAAAATTAGACAGTATTCCCGTTGTAGCTGTGGCGACAACTTCAGGAACAGGTTCAGAAGTTACTCAGTATAGCATTGTAACTTCAAATAAAGAAAAGGTAAAGAAAAATTTAGGACAGTCAATATTTCCTGCAGCTGCCTTTCTTGATAGCAAGTATACTTTCAATTTATCTTATAATATAACTGTAAATACAGCTATAGACGCCTTTACACATTTAGTCGAAGGATATCTAAATTCAAATAGTACTTATATGTCTGATATTTATGGTGAAAAAGGTTTCGAATTATTTAAATACTGCTTCGAAAAACTTATCAGTAAAAGCCTCGATAATGATTTTAGAGATAAGATTATGCTGGCATCTACCTTAGGCGGAATACAAATATCTCAAACTGGAACTTCCCTGCCCCATGGTATGGGTTATCCCCTTACATACTTTAAGGGACTTCCCCATGGTCTAGCCAATGGAGTTCTAACAATAGAATATTTAAAATCTTTTAAAGATAAAACAAAGCTCGAAAAAATGCTAAGTATTCTTAAACTAAATTCATTAAAAGAATTAGAAGAAATCTTCAAACAATTATTTAAAGTAAATATCCAAATAACCAATGAAGAAATAATGGAGTATTCCAAAACCTTTGTTTCTAATAAAGCAAAACTTAAAAATCACCCAGAAGAAGTATATTTAGAAGACATATTAGAAATTTATAGTAAAAGCCTTTCAAAATAATCATTGAAAGTGATAAACTTCCTGTTATAAATACGATGAATAAAGGTAAAATATATTTGTTAGATAATTAAGAGTTACAAAATGAAAGGGGAACATAATTATGGTTAGAAACGCATATGACGTTAAAGGTTTAAAAATACTAAATTCAGATGATTCAGTGCAAAGTTCCGCTAGTAGCGTTTATTCTGGCAGTGCTAAAAAATCTGCCTCAAAAAAAGGTAATATAACAAGTTCTTCAGATTCATCAGACATTTCAAAATAAACTTGATGTGTAATTACATATCAAGTTAATAGGGTTCTATAACTAAATAATAACCTACATAAACTTTATTTGAAAGTTTATGTAGGTTATTATTTAGTTTATCTACTTTATTAATAAATTTAAAACTATTAAGATTAATGGAATAGTCATAACAATAGTTGCAAGTGGAGGATAATATTTAACCATATTTTTATTTTTATTAAATCCAGCCCAATATGAAATTATTTCTAAAATAATATTTACTATGCCTAATATAGTTGCTCCCATAAAATATTCTGTATTCACTACACCTAATATATATATTGCACTAACTGAAATCCATAAACTTGATAATAAATATCTAAAAATTGATAATTATTTTGTTAGCATTTTCATTCCAAACATTTCATCCTGTTTTGATGAAAAAAATATAGTTAGGGATGTAGCAATTTGTATAATAGATAAAATAACTAGTCCTATTTTTCCAAGCATTAATTATTAACCACCTTTTACTTTTTAATCCTCCCTTATTACTATTACGTTTTATCTGTAAAATATAAGTTTCATAATATTAAGTATTTAATTAACATAATAATAAAAATATTCATTATATATAAAAAAGACGCTACTCATGACTATAAAACTAACTATTATAAGTGTTTTCTTCCTGCTGTTCATATTGATTCCGCTATCTATAATTTTTCTGTTTAAAACACCAACAAAACCAATCATTAAAATTAAAGGTGTAATATTATATTTAATTGCATATATACTTAAAAACATTGTAAATAAGTTAAGTAATATACCTGATATTACTGGATTCTTATAAAATATCAATTTCATAACACACTTCCTTTACTTGCTTCACAGTAATTTACTATTACGTTTTATAAGAACATACTGCAGTAGTTTGGGTTGAAAATGCTTATTCGTGACAGTAAAAACACCATACTAATTACGTTATAAAATAAGGATTTCCAAGTGCTTTATATCCATTAGAATCTGTTATTTCAAGACGGATGTACGTCCAAGATTTATCTATCTCAAATTCAACGTGAGTAATATCATCGTTCAAAGATAATCTATGCGGGCAATGCCAAACTGAATTTTTTAAATATACAGATTTAACAGGCGTAAAGTCCGCATAAAAAATATTATCCTCAATATACATACTGTGTATTTGCGGGGCTTGCCCGTTTTTACCAATGCACGAGTAAAAATCGCCCGCTTCAAGCGCGTTGATAATACACATTTGACTTAATTCTTTTGCCTTTATCATCACAAAACCACCCATATATTTACTGTATGGTGAGTCAGGAGGAAAGTCAAGTTCTTTGTTTCCACTATGGTTATCGTCGGCTGCAACCGCCCATAATTTACACCCATTTCTTAGCATTGCATCGTAATATATATCTGACCAGCCTGTACGGTTTATTTTTTCAACTATATTATTATAAATCTCCATCGCAAAAATACCTTTGAGACCTAAAAATTCTTCGGTTTCATAAAATGTAGAACCATGGAATGAACAGGCAGGATGATTATATGTTACTAAATAATCGTTGTCGACATATGATTTAATCAGCTTATTAGCATTTTCAAGGCTAAATTCAAGATTAAGCGGAAAATAATCTTCTTCAACGCCATAATATTTAGGATAACAATTAAAATGATATATTTTCAGAGTTTTAGGGTCATTCCATAATACCTCAAATCCTGGAAGAGCATAAAACTCATCATCATTCAGATTATCCATATATGTAAGTTTATTATAGCCTGTAAAAGCGATGATGTTATATCCGTGTGATTTATATAATTCTTTTATTTGCAGAGGGGTTGTAAATCCGGTTCCGGAATCATATTCTTTGGTGTGACAATGTAGATTTGTCTTATACACATTACCATCAAGCGGTAATAAATCAATTTTCATAACTATATCTCCTTATATCGTATATTATATAAATAGTCAGTACTTCGTCTTATTTACAAACTTGCACTAAATTATAGCGCGCCTATATGATAATTGTAACATTAATTCCAATATAATATATATAATTAAATAAAAATTGGCTCTATTCCTTTAAAATATGTTATTTTCGTATAAGCATAAGCTACATTGCATTGAACCATGAAATTCTTTATCTTAATAACTTCTTCACCGGTTTCAAATAGTTGTAGCGATTTAAGCCAGTACATATAATTAATGTTAATTTCTACAATTTTAGCACTCTTTCAAATTGAATAACCTGCAATCATACATTTATCGTATTTAATCAATGTATCTAATGTTTTCTTAATACCAAGCGTTTTAGAATACTTTTTATTTTAATTTTTCAAACTCACCTATTACACATACTTATAGCTTCAATTGCTACACTTCCGCCTCTTACAACTTCAATTCTACTACAAATGCGCTTTTGTAGTAACTTTATAAAATTATCATTTAGGATTTCATTTTGGACACATTCAAATAGAATTGTACTATTATCATAATCTGTAATCCTCACTTCAAAACCCTTAGCAATTCTAAATGCCTCTGACTTATCATTTTCAGAACAGTTACTAACTTTCACAAAAAGTAATTCTTTCCTATGAATTGGTATATCAGTATAATCAACAACCTTTATTACTTCAACACACCTGTTTAATTGCTTTTTTACTTGCTCAAAGGTTCTGTCATCACTTGTAAGGCTTATCGTCATTCTAGAAATAGTTTCATCCTCTGTAGTTCCTACAGAGAGACTATTCAAGTTATATAACTTGCTTGAAAATAGTCCTGAAATTCTTGCAAGTACACCTATTTTATTTTCTACATACAAACATATCCATCTTTTCTTCATATTCAATACCTCTCTTAAAACTCCAAAATCATTTCATTTAAACCATTACCACCTGGTACAATTGGTAAAACATTGGCATACCTTTCAATTATAAACTCTATAATTGTAGGTCCATTCTTATTAGATTTTGCCTCTTCAAATGCTTTGTCAATATCTTCTGTTTGATGAACTCTAATACCTTTTGCATCATAACTTTGAGCAAGTTTTACAAAATCAGGAGTATATTTTGGGCATCCAATAACTGCGTTTCTACAATTCCTTTCGCAACTTTTTCTATATCTTAAACAAGTACTTGAATATCTTTTTTTATAAAACATTTCCTGCCACTGGCGCACATTTCCCAAACATGAATTATTAAATACACACAATATCAATGGAAGTTCTAAAGCAACTGCTGTAGCCATCTCTTGGATGTTCATCTGTATGCCGCCATCTCCTGAAATGCAAATAACATCTTTATCAGGATTACCAAGCTTTGCACCTATAGCTGCTGGGAAACCATACCCCATTGTTCCAAATCCACCAGATGTCAGCATCTGCCTGTTTTCATCCAATTCGAGATACTGTGTTGTCCAAAGCTGATTTTGTCCTACATCAGTTACAACAATAGAATCTCTAAACATCTCATTAATTTTTCTTAAGATTATTTCTGGTGTCATCCCTGAATGCTTATTCATATTAACTGGATAAGCATTTTTCCATCTTTCAATTTCACTAATCCACGCTTCTATATTAAGGGATACTGTGTTTTTAATCATCATCTCAATAACATCTTTAGCATCTGCAACAATAGAAATGTAAGCATCAACGTTTTTTGAAATTGAAACTGAATCTATATCAACATGAATAATAAAAGCATTCTTTGCAAATTCGCTAATCTTTCCTGTAATTCTGTCATTAAACCTTGTTCCTATAGAAAACAAAACATCACATTCACTAATTGCTCTGTTGGATGCATAATTACCATGCATTCCCATATTCCCCACATATAATGGGTGAGTTGTTGGTATTGCGCCCTTTCCCATAATGGTTGTAATAATTGGAATTCTCATAATTTCAGCTAATTTAATTAATTCTTTGCCTGCATTTGCAATTTTTACTCCTCCCCCAATTAGAAATACCGGTTTTTTTGCCTTACTCAATGCTTCCATTACTTTCTTGATTTTCCCTGGATGCACTTTCCCTGTATTTGGCTTATACCCTCTAATATTTGCTTCCACTGGATAATCACCACTGCCATATTCTTGCTGAATATCCTTTGGCAGGTCAACAAGTACTGGTCCTGGTCTCCCAGTCCTTGCAATATAAAATGCTTCTTTAATAATTCGTCCTAAATCTTTTCTGTCGAGCACTGTTATAGCATATTTACAAATATTTCTTACCATACCTACAATATCTACTTCCTGAAATGCATCATTTCCAATTAAGTTTGTTGGTACTTGACCTGTAAAACAAACTAATGGAACACTATCATAATTCGCAGTAGCAATTCCCGTAACAATATTTGTTGCACCAGGTCCACTTGTCACAAGACAAACCCCTACTTTTCTTGTAGAACGTGCATAGCCATCTGCTGCGTGAATTAATGCTTGTTCATGCCTTGGTAATATTACCTCAATATCTGACTCATCATATAGTGCGTCAAATAAATCAATTACCATTCCTCCTGGATATGCAAAAATCATATCTACTTCTTCTTCCTTCAATGCTTTAACAAATAATTCAGTCCCTTTTATTCTCATAACTACTCACCTCATATTTTACATCATACAACATGCGTGTACTTGCTTGCATTAGATGTTTTTTTAATGGCGCTTTTTAGGCACCATTAAATTCTAATATATTATTTCTTTTGAATTCCGTTTATAAAAACCTCAACACTTTTCTCTATGTATTCCTGTTTTTCAATTTCTGTCAATTTATTTTCAAAAGAAGCTTTCAAAAATGCAAAACCAAAATTCATTGATAAAAACATTGTTGCTAAACATTCAAAATTTGTCTCTGAAATTTTATTTTTTTCATACATCTTTTCAAAATATAGCTTCAAGGATTTTTTGAAAAGATCTGGTATTTGCATAATTTTAGGGGCAGTTTCCTCATAAATCTGTGGTGCCCTGAGACCAATTGAAAGTTTTACAAAGTCTGATGTTATATTCTCCAAGTATTTACTTGCAAACATCTTTAAATCAGCCTGTAATTCCCAAATGCACTGGCTAAATGTGTCCTCCGAAATATTAGGCTTCCACTCTTTCTCATCTAATGCACAAAGTACAATCTCCTTCTTACTCTTAAATTTCCTAAAAATAGTGCACTCATTTACCTTTGCTAAACTCGCAATATCTTTTGTAGTGGTCGCAGAGTACCCTTTTTCTTTAATAAGTTCAATTGCAGCATTCATAATTCTCCATTGTGTATCCTCTATCATTTTTTCCTCCATCTTACGCAAGTAATTACTTGCATAAAATTTTAAACCTTTGCGGGTTACTTGTCAATTATTTTATGTTTTTTATCTAAGCATTACCCAAAGGTTAAATATAAATTTATGATTAAATTTTAACTATTTTATTAATCCTCCATGGAAAATACACTCATAAACCTTAATATTATCAAAATATATTTCCTCATGTCCTTGAAACCAGTTAAATTCCCCATTTACAATACAATGGTATTTATGCTGTCCATTTTGATAAATGATAGGTCCTCTATATGGATTCTCCTTAGTTACTAAACTCAAAGCTTCCTTTAAGAAGCTGCCTGAGAATTTATCATCTAACACTCTTCCAATATAATTCATTGACCAAAACGGAATATTATCTTTCCATAAAGCTTCTTCCCCCGAAAAATTTCTGCCTCCTAAGTATGTGTCAATATACTTTAAATTTCCATCCACATACTCTAAATCATGAGAATTTGGTCTTGAGGATTTACTCTCTGGTCCCTTTCCAGCATATGTTGATTTTTTCGCCCTGCATAGAAAATCAATCAACTCTTCATCTATATAATTAACTTTATTTTCTTCGATGCATAAACGACAATTTTCTTCATAATCATTAACCAGCTTATCAATGCTTACTTTAAAAAAATCACTTAATGAAATCAATCTTGCAATATCAGGATGGGACTGTCCCACTTCCCATTTTGCAACCGCCTGTCTTGATATACCTAAAATTTCAGCTAATTTTTCTTGTGACAGGCATCTTGCTTTTCTAAGTGTTTGCAATTGTTCTTGAAAACTCATAATTTAATCACCTCTAATATAATTATAATGACATATTACCGCATTTCTACCAAGTAAGTATAACAAAAATGACAACTAGAAGTTGCGTCTAAAAAAAGAATTTCAGTTACTTTTTGCCAAATGGACAGGCATAAAGGCACATACCACATATTTCAAGTTTATCTTCTTCCTTAAGTTTATGAAAATATTCTTCACATTTTCTTACATCTAACCTTAAATCACGTGGTTCATGTTCTACATAATTTCTACCAAGTATAGCTTGTGCAGGACATATTTTTACACACTCGCTGCAGCTGCCACATCTACTTTCTAATATTTCTTTATTTTCTTCAAAGGGCGCATCTGTTAATACTGTTGTCCATCTTACGCGAGGACCATGATCAGGATTAATTAAAAGACAGTTCTTCCCTATCCATCCAAAACCAGCAAGCCTTGATGTAAGTTTATGCGATATTGAAGCGCAAACTCTATTACTATCTATACGTTCTGCAGCAGGTAATGGCATTACTTTATAGCCCTCACGTTGTATTACCGAACTAACAATGGAAGCAAAATTATCGAGTCGATTGTTAATTACATCATAGGCATGTGTTTGGTATTGAAGTACATTTTCATATGTATCTCTATTTTTTAGAAGATCTACAATGCTCTTTTGTAATACTATTCCAATAGATAATGCTCTTGGGTAGTCGCATAGCAAAGAACCGCTAATTTCTCTAATTTCGTTTGAAACCTGACTTATTCCTGCAACACCAATAAAATCAATACCATGGATATCACCTAATTCTTTTATTCTTTCTAGCAAACTCATATTTCTTACCTCCATAAAATTATAATTCATTTATCATACTATAATTGTTTCAAACTTTTCCTAAAAATGCAATTATATTTTAATTTGATTATGATTTATAACCAATAGCTTGTAAATAGCATATTTACATTGAATAAAGTAATAACCTTGTGCTAACACTAGTATACGAACCTTTTCAATTCTGATAAATTTGGCAAATAACGGTATTTTGTAAGGAGGCAAATAATGTTTTTGAAAGTAGAAAATTTAAAGAAAAGCTATAATACAGGTGATATAACATCAACAGTATTAAATGGTGCATTTATAAGTTTAGAAAAGAAAGAAATAGGTGTAATACTTGGACCTTCTGGTTCCGGGAAATCAACCCTTCTTAACATTATTGGAGGATTTGACAGATGCGATTCAGGTAAGGTTTCAGTTGATAACATAGATATTACTACACTAAGTGACAATAGGCTTACAGATTATAGACGAGAAAATATCGGCTTTATATTTCAATTTTATAATCTAATCCCTAACCTTACTGTAGTTGAAAATATAGAGGTTGTTTCAAATATAAGCAAATCACCGCTTAACGTTGATGAAGTTCTAGAAGCCGTAAGTATGTCAGATAAAAAGTTTAGATTTCCAAGGGAACTTAGTGGTGGTGAGCAACAGAGAGTTTCTATTGCAAGGGCTATAGTTAAAAATCCAACCCTTTTGTTATGTGATGAGCCAACAGGTGCTCTTGACTTTTCAACCTCAAGAGAAATATTAAAGCTTCTTCAGAAGGTAAACAAAGAGTTTGGCACAACTATACTTATGATAACCCATAACACTGCAATTAGCGCTATGGCTAATAAGGTTTATAGGGTTAGAAGTGGTGAAATTGTAGAAAGCATAGTTAATGATATAGCTTTGCCTGCAGAAAGGATTGAGTGGTAATGATTATTAATAGAAAAATTAAGAGAACTATGCTTGAAAGCAAATCACAATATATTGGTTCATTAGTGCTTATTGTTTTTAGCTGTTTACTTTTTACAATGTTTAACTTGGTTTCAAGGAATCTTACACAATTATCAACTTCCTTTGAAAAAGATTATAAACAAGAGGATGCAAATTTCACAACTACTCCAAGACTAAGTAATATTGAAACCTTGGAAGCAAAATTTAATATGAATATTGAGGAAACAAAATCATTTGACTATTCGATATCAGAAGATAAAACCCTAAGATTATTCAGTGAAAATAGAAAGGTTAATATTCCTGCTATAATTCAAGGAAAATCTCTAAATAGAGGTGATATCCTCATAGATCCCTCCTATGGAAAATCTAATAACTTGAACATTGGGGATAATATAAAAATTAATAATAGAAATTTTATAATATCAGGTTTTATGTCTCTTCCTAACTATATCTATCCCTTAAAAAGTGAATCAGATATAATGAATGACCCAAACAGCTTTGGAGTAGCTGTTATAAATAAAGAGGATTTTAATAGTTTAAATAAAGGAAATGTTTCTTATTCAATAAGATTTAATGATAGCAGAGATAATATAGATAATAAGATATCTGAATTTAAAGATTATCTTAAAAGCGAGAATATTACTCTTCTCAGCTGGATGAATATAAGTGACAACCCAAGAGTTACGTATTTTACAGCAAAGCTTTCTGGAATTGATAAAATGAGTTTTTCCATGCCTATGGCTGTACTTCTTTTAACCTGCATATTAACTGGGATAGTTATGTATAGAATGCTGCAGAGAGAAGCTATTATTATAGGAACTCTTTATGCATTAGGTTATAGAAAAAAAGAGATTATGAAGCATTATCTTCTATACCCCATGGTCATTTCACTTGCAGATGGTATTCTAGGAACTATGCTTGGATTATTAACCTTAAAACCTATGATGAACTATTATGTATCATTCTTTAATATTCCTGTAGGTTCTTTAAGCTATGATATAGGCTATATTATAATAAGTATTTTGCTTCCAATATTCTTCTTAGTAATCTGCAGTTACTTTGTAGTTAATAAATCTCTAAAAAATTCACCAATCCAGCTAATGAGAGGTGGCGCTGAAAAGAATAAGGTTGGTTTCCTAGAAAGAAAAGTACACCTTGAAAGATTGAGTTTTAATACTAAATTTAAAATACGTGAGCTCTTAAGAAGCATACCAAGAAGCACATTTCTGTTACTTGGCATAATTATGTCAACAATGTTGCTACTAATGGGCTTTGCATCTAAGAGTTCAATCGATTCTTTACTTAAAGAATCTTTTAATGAAGCCTTTAAGTATAATTATCATTATGTATTTAATTCTCTCCAAAATGGTAAACCAGAAAAAGGAGAACCTTTCTTGGAAATACCATTTGCTATGAAATACGATGATAAAATTACTTTTACCGTATATGGTGTAAATCCTGATTCAAAGTATATTTCCTTTAAGGATAAATCAGGTAATACATTGAAACCAGATAGAATCATAATTACAAGACCTCTTGCTGATAAATTTAATATAGCGCCAAAAGATACTCTAAAAGTTATCAATAGATTGGATTCAAAAGAATATAGCATAACAGTTGACAGCATTGCAGAAACATTTGTAGGCCAATATGTTTATATGCCATTAGATGTTCTTAACGATATGCTAGGTTTTCCTTCTGGAAGCTATATTGGATTATGGAGCACAGAAAGAATAGATATTCCAGAAAATAAGCTATTAACAGTTGTGACAGTTGATGATATGAAAAAGGCCTTTGATACAATGACAAAACCGCTTCAAGCAATAATAGGAAGTATAGCTTTTATATCCTTTATAATTGGTCTTGTTGTAATATATGTTGTTACCTCTTTAACTATAGAGGAGAATAAAGATAATATTTCTCTTTTAAAGGTTTTAGGTTATAGAAAGAAAGAGATTTACTCATTAATTTTAAATAGTTCCAGATTTATAGTAGTGCTTGGCTATATATTAGGAGTACCTCTCCTACTTGGTTCCTTAACCGCACTTTTTAAATCAATGACTAAAGAGATGAGTATATCATTTCCTGTAACTATTGATTATATATATGTTTTAATTGGCTTTGTAATAATATACTTAACCTTTGAACTCTCAAAATTACTTAGCAGAAAAAAGATAAACAGAATTTCAATGGCTGAAGCATTAAAGTCAAGGATTGAATAAAAAGTTTAATTTTCTCATATTCTAAATAATCTAATAAAAAAGAGCTGAACACTAATATTTTAGTGCAGCAGCTCTTTTTTATTTATATTGATGCCTCTGGCATTCTTTAATTGAATGTAGTGGATTAGTTAAGTCCTTTCCATTGCCAGTTAGCAATCTCTGGCATTTCAACACCGTGTTCATGAACAAATTTAGTATGCGTATCTAATTTTTCGTTCATTTCTTGGATAATGTATGCGCCCTTGTTACCTAATTGTGGTAAGTGGTATATTGCATCTTTAACAAGATTGAAACGGTCTAATTGATTTAACACACGCATATCAAATCCAGTTGTGATTTCACCTTTATCTCTGTAACCATGAACAGAAACATTGTGGTTAGCACGTTTGAAGAATAAAGTGTCTATTAAGTTTTCATAACCATGGAAACCAAAGATAATTGGTTTGTCTGTAGTGAAGATCATGTTAAACTCTGCATCAGATATACCATGTTCATAACTTTCAGGAGATTGTAATTTTAATAGATCAACTATATTAACAAATCTAATTTTTAATTCAGGTAAGTAATCATGTAATAATTGTACAGCAGCTAAACCTTCAAGTGTTGGAGTATCACCAGCTGTTGCAAATATGATATCTGGTTCCGAACCTTTATCTGTACTTGCCCATTCTACGATACCTAAACCATTATTAACCAAATATTCTGCTTCATCAATAGTGAACCATTGTTGTCTTGGATGTTTTGAAGCTGTTAAAAGATTTACTTGATTACGGCTTCTTAAACATTTATCAAAGGTTACAAGTAAAGTATTTGCATCTGCTGGTAAGTATTCATGGATTAAACCAGAATTTTTATCAGCTAAATGTCCAAGCATTCCTGGATCTTGATGAGTATAACCATTATGGTCTTGTTGCCAAATATGAGAAGTCATAATTAAGTTTAATGATGAAATTTCTTCTCTCCATGCAATTTCTTCACATTGGTTAAGCCATTTAAAGTGTTGTGTAACCATTGAATCTACTACACGTAAGAATGCTTCATAGCTATGTATAAATCCATGACGACCAGTTAAAAGATAAGCTTCTAAAGCACCTTCAGCAGCATGTTCACTTAACATTGAGTCAAATACACGTCCGTCTGCTGATAAGAATTCATCATAAGGTTCATTGATTTCCCCAACCCATTGACGGCTTGTTTCTTCAAACATTGCATATAAACGGTTTGATGCAGCTTCATCTGGACTGAATGCACGGAAATTACGTTCTTTTTTATTTAATTTCATAACGTCACGAACATACTTACCTAAAACAAGCATATCTTGTGCAACTTCTTTACCTTTTTCTTGATTACCAAGAGCATACTCACGATAATCTGGTAAACGTAAATCTCTTAAGATTTTACCACCATTTGTTGAAGGGTTGCATGACATACGTTTATCGCCTTTAGGAATGATTTCAGCGATTTCATCAACTAACTTACCATCTTCAGTAAATAATTCTTCTGGACGGTAACTATTCATCCATTTTGCGAAGTCGTCAGCATATTCCATATGCTGACTATCAAAAGGAATTGGAACTTGGTGTGCACGGAATGAACCTTCAATTGGAGCTCCATTTAATTCTTTTGGACCTGTCCATCCTTTAGGTGTTCTGTTAAGAATAACTGGCCATTTAGGTCTAGACATATCGTTGTTTTCAGTTGCATTCTTTTTAATAGCTAGAATCTTTTCTATAGCTTCATCCATTTTTTCTGCCATTAATCTATGCATTACTTCAGGTTCATCTCCTGAAACAAAGATTGGATCCCATCCTAAGCCTTCAAAATACTTTTGTAATTCTTCATCAGTCATACGAGCCATAATAGTTGGGTTACTAATCTTGAATCCATTTAAGTAAAGTATTGGTAGTATAACACCATCTGTAATTGGATTTATAAATTTATTTAATTGCCAAGAACCTGCTAATGGTCCTGTTTCTGCTTCACCGTCTCCAACTACAACTGCAGCAATTAAATCAGGGTTATCTAAGATAGCACCAAAACCATGCATTACAGAATAACCTAATTCTCCACCTTCATGTATTGAACCAGGAGCTTCAGGAGTTGCATGTGAACCTACTCCGCCTGATGATGAGAATTCTTTATATAGCTTTGATAATCCTGGTATATCTTGAGTAATTTCAGGGTATATGTCGCTATAGCTACCATCTAAGTAAGAGTTAGAAACCATAACTTGTCCACCATGACCTGGACCAGAAATATATAACATATTTAAATCGTATTTGTTAATTACACGGTTTAAATGAGAATAAATAAAAGTTTGTCCAGCAATTGTTCCCCAGTGACCAAATACTGCATTTTTTACATGTTCTGGCTTTAATGGTTCTCTTAATAAAGGATTTCCCTTAAGATACAATTGTCCAACTGATATAAAATTAACAGCTCTCCAATATGCGTCTACTTTTTTTAAATAACTTTCAGAAGAATAATCAATATTTGTCATTTTATAAAGTCCCCTTTTTTATGTATTTTTGCATAGCAAATAAAATTAATTTTTACTAAATCAACTTATAAATAAGTTTAAGTAACAAAATAATAAGTATTTTATATGTACGTACAAGTCTAGATATACCAAATTATAAAAATAGCGGTTTCCACCAATAATATTCTACTTACAGTAAGATGAATATACAGCATACACCTTATTTAACAAGCAATCTGAAATAATTTGGATTTTTCTTTAAGGTTAGAGCGGCCGCAAATCTCATTCCAACAAGTTTACTATTTACATCGTTCATTTTAAATTTTTCATCGCGTAAAAAGAAAACATTTGTTTATTATTTAACAATATTATAATACGTCTTTTCTTCGAATAATTCAAGATATTTTGTCAAAAAAATTTCTTATTCTAAAAAAAAGTGGAAGTTAATCTTATTGAAAAGTCGAAAAAATATTAAAACTTGCGCAGAAAAATTGACCTAAACAGTCAATTGATAGGGACTTCTATACATAAGAATTTTTAAACATTATCAAAAAGATATTAATAAAAAGAGTACAGAGAATTCAAAAAAATATTTTACCTTTAAATATCGCAAGTAAATCGTTATCCATTTAACAAAATTCAAAACAATAACACCGTACATGTTTCAATACAAGTTAAAACTATGTGTTCGTTTAATTTTTTATAACAATACGAAAGAGAATTCTTTTAGTTTTTTAAGCATAAATTAAAATAAAGATTAGCCCATGAATCTAATCATGAGTTAATCTTTATTTTTTCTAAAAAATTATTTCATTGATTCTAGTATACTATCAACAATAGAGTCAACTGAATCCTCGTCACTTTCTTTCATACTAGAATTAATTGACATATCACAATCTAAAATAGTCATGTCTTTCATTTGTCCTATTAGTTCACGCATTAATTTGCCTGACTGAGGAGCCCATGAACCATTTTCTATAAGAGCAAATGTACGTTTTTGAAGATTTAATGCTTTCATATCTAATATATAATTGTGCATTGGTGGATATATATTTAAATTGTAAGTCACAGATGCAAGAACAATATGGCTGTATTTGAATGAATCAGAAATTAAATATGAAACGTGAGTACTAGAAACATCGTACATAGCCACATTAGTCATTCCCTTTTTAACTAACCTTGTTGCTAAGTCATTAGCTGCTGCCTCTGTATTTCCATACATTGAGCCATAGACAATTACTACTCCTTTTTCTTCAGGTTCGTAACTGCTCCATTTATCATACTTATCAAGTAGGTAAGCAAAATCATTACGCCATACAGGCCCATGAAGCGGACAGATAATCTTAATATCTATAGTTCCTGCTTTCTTTAAAAGAGCCTGAACGTGAGGTCCGTATTTTCCTACTATGTTTGTATAATATCTTCTAGCATCATCAATCCAATCGCGATCAAAATTCACTTCATCATTAAACAGCTTTCCATCCAAAGCCCCAAAGGAACCAAATGCATCAGCTGAAAAAAGTACTCCATTAGTAGTATCAAATGTTACCATTGCCTCTGGCCAGTGTACCATTGGTGCAGCAACAAATACTACATTATGCTTTCCAAAGGACATAGTATCTCCTTCTTTAACCTCTGTTACTATGCCATCTATATCGAAACCAAACTGACGCATGAACAAAGATGCTTTTTCAGTACATATAATCTGTACGTCTGGATAACGGATAACAATTTCTTCAATGCAAGCTGCATGATCAGGCTCCATATGGTTAATTACCATATAGTCTAAAGTTTTGTCCCCTAGAACCCCTTTAATATTTTCAAGGAATTGTCGGCAAATCGACCAATCTACAGTATCAAATAATACTGTTTTCTCATCTAAAAGTAAATATGAGTTATATGAAACACCCCTTGGAATAGGATGAACATTTTCAAAAAGAGCAAGACGACGATCATTGCCTCCAACCCAATAAAGATCTTCAGTTATTTCTCTAAAGCAATACATGGATAATCCTCCTTTATACCCAAAAATTTTTTATCCGATAGCTAGCATCCGTAACACTCCCACTTCTTCAAGTGCGACCTAACGGCTGCACGCTCCTGGACAAGGTGCCCCTTGAGGGCGTAAGTTCAACTAAATTTCACTTGATTATATGTCTTAGATTTCTATAAACATATCCTTTTCTTCACCACAAGCAGGGCAAGTCCACTCTTCAGGTAAATTTTCAAAAAGTGTGCCAGGACTTACCTCACCTTCTGGATCACCCACTCCTGGATCATATTCATAGCCACATCCATTACATACATAATGCTTCCAAGTTGGAACAACTTTTTTCGCTGCTGCCCTCTTGATCTTTTTCATAGGTGGTGCCTCTTTCTTTGCCTCACCATTATCTAAAGCTGCAGTTAGTAGTGGTAATACTTCCTTCAAGTCACCAACTATTCCGTAATCAGTATTCTTAAAGATTTTTGCATTTGGATTAATATTTATAGCAACTATTGTAGATGCATCTTTTATACCTTTCAAATGTTGACCTGCTCCTGAAATACCGCAGGCAATATAAAGATTTCCTTTAAATTTTTGACCTGACATACCTACATATCGGTCTATTGGCACATATTTTAAGGTCTCAGCTACAGGACGTGAAGAACCTATTGCTGCACCTGCTTGAGCTGCTAAATCTTTTATAAGGTGCATATTTTCCTTCTCTCCTATACCTTGTCCTACGCTGACTACTCTTTCTGCTTTACTTATTGGGGTATCTATAGGAATCCCAACAGTAAAATCATATCCGTCTTTCTTAAGAGCTTCTACAAGAGTATTTACTCTTTCTTCTAGAGTTCCATCTTTAAAAATTATTTTTTTACGATAGCCTGTAGCAGGTTCCCTTGAAGTTTTTGCTGCTTGCTCTGTCTTTGGCATTTTGCCTATAATATTAGCTGCAATAACAACTCGTTGAATTTCATTAGTTCCTTCATATATTGTGCAAATTTTAGCATCTCTGTAGGCACGTTCAACTTCCATTCCTTTAAGGTATCCGCTTCCACCAAAGATTTGAAGAGCATCATTGACAATCTCAAGACAAACATCTGAAGCATATTGTTTAGCCATAGCAGCTTCCATGCTGTAATGTTCATGATTTTCCTTAAGCTCTGCTGCACTATAAACAAGGAATCTAGCAGCTCTAAGTTTTGTAGCCATATCTGCTAGTTTAAAAGCGATTATTTGCTGCTGGCAAATAGGCTTGCCAAATTGAACTCTTTCTTTTGAATACTCTAAGGCATTCTCATATGCGCCTTGAGCTATTCCTAAAGCTTGGGCAGCAATACCTATACGTCCACCATCTAAAGTAGACATAGCAATCTTGAAACCATCGCCTTCTTTACCTAATAAATTTTCCTTTGGCACTTTTACATCATTAAAAATTAACTCTGCAGTAGCTGAAGAACGAATTCCCATTTTGTCATAATGTTTACCAAAACTAAAACCTTCCCAGCCTTTCTCAACAATAAACGCACTAATGCCACGTGTACCAATGTCTGGCGTAGTCACTGCAAAAACAATATAAATGTCTGCCTCACCACCATTTGTGATGAATATCTTTTCTCCATTTAAAATATAATAATCCCCATCTAATACAGCAGTTGTTTCTGTTCCTCCTGCATCGCTACCTGCATTTTCTTCAGTTAGTCCAAATGCACCAAGTTTTTCTCCTTTTGCAAGTGACACTAAGTATTTTTGTTTTTGTTCCTCAGTTCCAAATGCAGCAATTGGATATGTTCCAAGTGATGTGTGAGCAGATAAAATTACTCCAGTTCCCCCATCAACTCTTGATAATTCCTCTACAGCAATTGCATAGCTGATTACATCTAAACCTTCTCCTCCATATTCTTTAGGATATGGAATTCCCATTACCCCCATATCAGCTAGCTTTTGAACTACTTCTGAAGGGAATTTATTCTCTTGGTCCAACATAAATGCAATAGGTTTAACTTCCTCTTCCGCGAACACTCTGATTTTTTCCCTTAAGTTTTCATGTTGTTCTGTAGTCTTAAAAAACATAAATACACCTCCCATAAATTATACGGTTTCACTAACGTCATTCTATGAAATCTGCAAAACCACATTACTCGATACATAAGTAAAAATACCTCAAACTTAATCAATCTTTGCACTCCTTTTCATTATTGAAAGTTATACAGTTAATATTCTTACTTACTCAACCATTTTCTCAACACATTCCTTAAATGTATACCTGAACCGTATACTTTAATTGTATACTCACAAGGTATACTTTTCAAATAATTATTTATCCATTTCTAACCATAATATCCAATATAGGCTTATAATTAGTTATCTTTTAAACTAATAGCTACTTTTTCTTTTATTAGCTTTCGAAAGCAACGTTTTTCATTTTATAAAAAACTTCTTTACGTCTATACTCCTTGTCTAGCAAAAACAATATTTAATATTGTTTTATATTGTTTGCCAACACTTATAATTATGCTATTTTTAATACTATTATTTATGATTCTTATAAAATAAAATCAAAAATAGTAGTTACCCATTTCATATAATTGGTTAACTACTATTTTTAAATATCAAATCTAATAGTGATATCACTTGACTACTCTATTATATGAAGTTCGCATAATAATCATAGTAAAACTGTCATTTAAACAATTTATTAATCATAGCAAAATCAAGCTTATCATAATTATTATATACCTTTAAAATCTCCTCCCTGACTTCCATTAATGCAAAACCTAATAAATTTGCTCCTTCCCAAGCACAGGGGTTTTCCCTATTTTCAAAATCATACGTTCCTATTCCCCAAATATTATCATAAGCACTAGCATTAACCAAAACTTTATCTCTTGTATCTGTTAAAAATTGTCTTAATTCATGATTTTGACCAAACTTTGCATAATTACCATTAAGAATGATAGCATACCTTCTTTTAATCCATAAATTCTCATCAAAATTTTTAACGTCTCTTCCTACTTCCTGCATTATTAATTGATTAGAAGTTTTCATTATCTTTTCCAAGGCTTCATTATCATTGAAAAGTCTAGCTTTTTCTGCCATCATGTATTGTTCCATACAGGAATAATTATTCGAATCAATTCTAAAATCAGATTTCCACCATTGACTTAAGCAACTTTCAGTAATATTTCCATCCTTGCTAGGCTGATGACCAGAAAAAAACAGGTATTCTAAATTTTTGCCATCCTTATAATCGCCTTTTAAACAATCTATGTTATAGTCAATTTCACCATCTCTATTCCAAAGAAGAATATTGCTATCATATATATCCTCGGAATCATCTCTATCGTAAAAACCAAGCCATCCCTTTGCCTCTGGAAACAGACTTTGAAACGCATCCTTTTCCTCTGTAGTCAAATTGCCGTACCAGTTAATAAACTCACAAATATACCTTTCTCCCCTGCCTATTTTCCATCCAGCACTGTGCCTTCTCATATCTGGAAACATAAGCCATGGGGGTGCCATAGGATTATTAATATTAAAGTTTTCTTTCATAAATTCACCCCAAAACCATATAATACAAAATCACATCAATATTTTTCAAGCTATACTCTTCTTACAATTATCCTATGAAGTATATCAACTGTGTACTCTAAGTTGGTTGAAGCATCTTTTATATGATGATATACTTCTCTTTGTTTTAGAGCATACATTGGGTCATTACCCTTAAACACTTCAGTCATTCCATCTCGGTAAAGGTGTTCTACTTCAACATGTGTTTCTCTCATTTTAATAATGTTTTGTTGAGATTTTACCGGATTGCTTTCTAGAATTGTTAATGACTCAAATAAATAATCTGTACCTTCCTTAATCTTTTTCACCATATTTACAATCACATTATTTGCATTAACTTCATAAGCTTCCATTGATTCTAACGTTGATTTAGCAAACTCAATTACTTTATCCATTTCAACAGAAATAGAATAAATATCTTCCCTATCAAATGGTGTTATAAACGCCTCTATTAATTTACTTTCCATATCCAATCTAACTTCATCAGCTTCCTTAACATACCTAAAAAGTTCTTCCTTTTCTTTCTCTGACCTGCTACTTAACCATTTGTATAACATATTAATACCTAGCATATTGAGTTCTGCCTGTTTATTTAACATTCCGTAAAAATCATATTTAACTGGAAATAATCTATCAAGAACATTTCTTTTATCCATGTTTTTTCACCCCACTTTATATTACTTTAAAAATATAATTACATAATACATATATTAATGCAGAAACTACTGCAGATAGCGGTATTGTTATAAACCACGCTAAAATAATTTCCTTTGCTACACCCCAATGAACCATTCTATATTCATCAGCCGCACCAACTCCCATAACACTTCCAACTACTACATGAGTAGTTGACACAGGTGCTCCACTAAAAGTTGCGAGTAATAATGACCCTGCGGAAGCCAATTGAGAATTTAAACTATGTATACCTCTTATTTTATATATTCCTCTGCCTATGGTTCTCATTATTGTCCACCCTCCAAACATTGTTCCAATAAACATTACAAGTCCTCCAGCTACTCTTACCCAAAGAGGTGTTGATGCTACACTATTATCTGCAATAAGTGCTAAGGTTATTATTCCAATTATTTTTTGAGTGTCATTTGCACCATGACTATAGGCTAGGGCTGCTGCTATTCCTAATTGCAGTTTATTTAAAGTATTATTTAATGTATATTTCGCATTTCTTAAAAGCAATTTCATAACTTTCTGAAGAATATACGCAACTATAAATCCAAGCATGGGTGAAATTATTAACCCTGCAACTACTTTTGCAATTCCAATTAGTTGATGCTGCTTACCAATTAGTTCATTCCATCCCCATAGTATATGCTTGTAGCCTGAAGATATCCATACTGAGCCAATAATCCCTCCCATCAAAGCGTGTGTTGAACTTGAAGGCAATCCTAATCTCCAAGTAACCAAATTCCATATAACGGCTCCCATAATTGCTGCAAAAAGTATTGTAAGCAATGAAACATTTACTGGCAAGTCTATAACCTTAGTTATAGTATCCATTACTGCACTGCCACCGAAGACAGCACCAATCATTCCAAAAATTGACGCAATTACTATTGCCTGCTTTGGAGTTGCTGCACCACTAATAATACAAGTTGCAACAACAGAACTTGCGTCATGCAGCCCATTCGAAAGTGCAAAAATAAGTGCTACTAAAATTACTGCTATTACAATTACAGTTATACTTATAGACACCATCTATAAATCCTCCTCTTATAATATTCAAATTTAATTTATGTATTTAATATACATCTTTAATTTCTTCATCACTTTTGTTCATATTATCACATCCTATTACTTAAATTATTTTTATCTTAATACAGTTTTATTGCTTTCAATTATAGCATATTATGTAAATACAATCTCTTTTAAATAAACATTTTCTTTATTTCTAATTATTACATATTCATTTTAACCTTAACTAGATTTCTCTTTAACATTCTGTTAAAAATATACTATATATATGTATAACAATTTAACTGTAAGTCCGCAAATTAAAATAACCCACGGCAATATTAAATTATCGTGAGTTTTATATTGAATGCAGATATACCGTTAAAGCTTTACTTTAAGTTCATTTGCATATTCAATTGCGTGAGGATAAAAACTTTTAAAGTCATTTTCAAGACTATCATAATTATTAATTAATTCATCTATAGGATTTATTAGCGGGTGCCTTGTATTTGAAAATCTTTTAGAAATTCGCTCTACTGATCTTTGAATACCACTTATATCTCTATAAGAAAGAAGCCAGTTTTCTTCTATCATAAAAGGCATTCTTCTTTTTAATTTATCTGGAAGACAGTAAGAAAACTTTTTAAGGGTCTTATAAAAATTATCTACATATTCTTCTAATGATACTAAAGAATAATCATGCCAGTTCTTAGCTAAAAAATGATCATAGAACATATCAATTAGCACTCCTGCAAGACGTCTATTAGTACTGGAAATCCTTTTTCTACTCCTTGAAAAATCTGGATGAGAATCCGTAAAAGTATCGAGTTTTTTATGCATAAAAATTCCCTGCTTTATGGTGTATTCAAATTCATCTTCTTGTGACTTACTAACAAAATCCCCCAAAAAATTCCCCAACATATTTTCTTCACTATTGCACGAAAGATATATATGAGCTAAATAATTCATTTTTTCTCCTTTCGAATCCTTTTACACAATACTACAACATATATCATAATACATTATTACAATTCCTTTCAATCAGCCATTATAATTCATAGCACTTTTTAATTAATATTCCTTAAATTTTAGTATTAAATTTCTCTTAAATAGTAATCATCATATACCATATTTTTTTTATTAATAGGCTTATATCCCATAGTATTTACTGCTTTAATACGTTCATTTGCTATTGGAATTGCTTTTGTAAGGATAACTTTAACATTAAAATCCTCATAAAAAAAATTCGTTTGCAACAGTATTCAAATTCTCCTTTTGCTTTTTATAAAAATTATTGTTAGAATCTTTTACTCCACTTCCAGATCTCATTGCTTGTTGCAGCTTTAAAACCTAAATCTAAATAAAAATGTTGGTCTCCTCCAACTTCACATATTCCTCTGCATTTCACAGTCATTTCCATAATACGATTCTTTGTTTTCGATTAATCTTATTCTGTTATCTCTATTCGGTTCCCATCTGGATCTAAAATACAACTCTCATAATAACCATCTCCAGTATAACGCGGTTCACTTACTACCTCATAACCTGCTTTTCTTAATGATTCAGTAAGATCGTTGACCTTGTGAGCACTGCCTACAGAAATAGCAATATGAATTAAACCTATATATTGGTTAACAGCATCATTTAAATTCGAAGGAATTGTAGGCATCTGCATAACTTCAAGCCTTGCCCCCGAATCAAATTTAATAAAGTATGACTCAAATTGTTTTTTATGATTAGTGTATTTATCTCCGGCAACACCATCA
>JAJXWH010000085.1 GCA_021781745.1 Bacillota bacterium
ATTTTTCGCATTATGTGTAAAAATGCGAATTTAAGCATAACTAAAATAATTAAAAACAAGCAAGCAGATGCTTCATTTTATGAGGATCTACAGGCTTGTTAATTGAACAAAATTTTTGACTGTCCAGAGTTTATGTATATTAATTAAAAAAATATAAACCTTTACGATTATCATAGTGATAAATATTAGTGAAAACCCGGAAATTTACAATCCGAATACTAATATTAATTCACTATTAAGATTACAATTAATATATATAATGTATAAAGTTTATAATAAAAGAAACTCAAGAAAAATAAGGAGTGTGAATATAATGGGAGATAATAAAACATCTTTTATACAAAGTGCATTAGGTTCAGTTTTTTCTGTTTTTAGTCCAGACGAATTACAAGAATTATCTAATGGGAGAAAAATAGCTATATGCGGAAAAGTTAATAATCCAGGAATAATTGAAGTTCCAGAAGGGGCTACCTTAAACGACATAATCGAACAATGTGGTGGATTAATAAATAAAAGTAATTTTAAGGCGGCTCAAATTGGACTTCCTTTTGGCGGTTTTTTAACTGAGGATAGTTTAGATGAAGAATTCGATTTTGGTTTGTTTTATGATAACATAGCAAGAACTATAATTATACTTTCACAAGAAGATTGTATTATTCAGTTTGAAAAATTTTATATAGAATATCTACTTGCAAAAATAAAAGATGGCTCTTACAAGAATTACGAAATTGTTAAAGAAGATATAACAGAAATGTTTAATATTTTAAATAGGATTAGTAAGGGTGTATCTAATATTCGTGAGATTTATATTTTAAGAAATCTTGCATTAACAGTTAAGAGTAAAATGAAACAAAAACATAATATTATGGAAGAAATAATTGAAAAGTTTTACGAGGAAATTGAAGAACATATTGAAGAAAAGAAATGTTATACTTCCCAATGTAATCATCTTATAAAGTTAACTATTACAAAAAAATGTATTGGGTGTGGAGCATGTAAGAGAGCGTGCCCAGTTGACTGTATAGATGGGGAATTAAAAAAGAAACATAACATTGATTATAATAGATGTACTCATTGCGGTGCATGTGTTTCCGCATGTCCTGTAGACGCAATAACTGCTGGAGATAATACTCTTTTATTTCTTAGGGATTTAGCTACACCAAATAAGATAGTTATTACACAGATGGCGCCAGCTATTAGAGTTGCAATTGGTGAGGCATTTGGATTTGAACCAGGAGATAATGTAGAAAAGAAATTAGCAGCAGGACTAAAAAAATTAGGTGTAAATTATGTTTTTGATACTACTTGGGGTGCTGATTTAACTATTATGGAAGAGGCAGCAGAATTGCAGGATAGACTTGAAAGACATTTGGCTGGAGATGAAAATGTGAAGCTTCCGATACTTACTTCATGTTGTCCTTCGTGGATAAAGTTTATAGAACAAAATTACGGAGATATGCTAGATGTACCGTCTTCAGCAAAATCACCAATGGAGATGTTTGCAATTGTAGCAAAAGAGATATGGGCAAAAGAAAAAGGTCTTTCAAGAGATGAAGTAACCTCAGTTGCAATAATGCCATGTATTGCTAAGAAATACGAAGCTTCAAGACCAGAATTTTCTGTAGATATGAATTATGATGTTGATTATGTTATTACTACAAGAGAACTTATAAAAATCTTTGAAAACTCCGGGATAGATTTAAAAACTCTTGAAGATGAAGAAATAGATTCAGTTATGGGAGAATATACTGGTGCAGGTATAATATTTGGTAGAACAGGTGGAGTTATTGAAGCAGCAGTAAGAACTGCTCTTGAAAATATAACTGGAAATAGAATTGAAAATATAGAATTTGAGCAGCTTAGAGGCTGGGATGGTTTTAGAATTTGTGAACTCGAAGTTGATGACATAAAGCTTAGAATAGGTGTTGCGCATGGTTTAAGGGAAGCAGCTAAAATGTTAGATAAAATAAGATCCGGTGAAGAATTTTTCCATGCAATAGAAATTATGGCTTGTATCGGTGGATGTATTGGCGGTGGTGGCCAGCCTAAAATTAAAAAGAACAAGCAACAAGTTTTAGAACAAAGAGCAGAAGGCTTAAATAATATTGACAGATCTAAAGTACTTAGAAGATCCAATGAGAATCCTGAAGTACTGGCTATTTATGATAAGTATTTAGATCATCCATTAAGCAATAAGGCTCATGAGCTTCTTCACACAACTTATTTTCCTAGAATGAAGAAAAATAATGATTAATAACTATATAACAAAGAAATCCTTGAAGAGAATTCAAGGATTTTTTTGTTGATAATATAATATAAAATTATAATTTAAAATTTTATAAAAAATAATAACATATAATTGAAAAATGTGTCAAATTTTAAATTTATATTATTAATTTTACCAATGAAATTGAGAAATGACTTATTTAAATGTTATATTCATGTTAAATATTTTTAACAAAGAAATTTTGAACTAATAGTTGATATATATGATTTTATGCAATTATGAGTATTTTAATGTTTTATTATGGTATTAATAAATTTAAAATAATAGAGTTTGGTGGAAAATTGGATACAAAATTTTGAAAAAAATTAGTTTAATAGTATAATAAAGTATAGTAATATTAAATTTAGGTTAAGTTTTATTAAAAACAGTTTAAATTTAGTTTAAAATAGAATATACTTGTACAGGATTGTAATATTTTAATAATGTGTCGAATTTTATATTTTACAGGGAGATGTGATAGTATGTTTAATTTAAATCCAAAAGAAGATAAGTTCTATAAAATGTTTATAGAAGCTGCACAAAATGTTGATGAAGCAGCAGTAGTATTAAGGAAAAGTTTAGATTCCTTATCTAATATCGATTTAGATGTTAGCAAAATTGAAGAATTAGAGCACAATGGTGATAGATTAGTAAATACTATGGTTAAAGAATTAAATGATTCATTTATTACTCCATTTGACAGAGAAGATATGTATTTATTAATTAAAAGAATTGATGATGTACTTGATTTAATTAATTCTACAGTACATAGATTTGTTATGTTCAATGTTACTGAAAGTACTGAAGCAGCTAAATACTTAGCTGATATGATAATAAAATGTACAAAATTACTTGTAGAGTTAATGGGTGAACTTCATTTAATAGGAAATAAAAATCATATAAATGATACAATATTAACAATAAATCAAATTGAAAGTGAAGTTGATCGTTTGTTCAGAAAGACAGTAGGAGAATTATTCCGAAATGAAAAAGATCCTATTGAAATTATTAAATGGAAAGAAATTTATCAAATTTTAGAAAATACTATTGATAAGTGTGAAAAAATCGCAAACATTATAGAGGGAGTTGTTATTAAGAATGCTTAGCACTATGGCTTTTACAGTATTAATAGTAGTAACAGTATTAATATTTGATTTTATAAATGGATTTCATGATACAGCTACAGCAGTTGCTACTTCGATTACCACAAGGGCGCTTAAACCTAAAACCGCAATTATAATATGTGCAATATTTAATTTTATAGGCGCATTTACTGGAACAACAGTTGCTAAAACTGTAGGGGAGAGCATAGTTAGTCATAGCTCTATTGAGCAGTGGGTTATATTAGGTGTTTTAATTTCGGCTATAATATGGAATATAATCACATGGTACTTTGGCATTCCAAGCAGTTCTTCACATGCATTAATAGGAGCATTAGTAGGAGGCGGAATAGCTTATAACGGAAATTTTAATGTAGTTAATTGGTATAATCTTTTTCATGATGTTGTTATATGGATATTTATAGCGCCAATTATCGGATTTACTGTAGGTTACATATTAATGATATTATTAAATTGGATTTTAAGACCATTTAAACCTGGTATCGTAAATAAAATATTTTTAAAGCTTCAAGTTGTTTCTGGTGCATTTATGGCTTTAAATCATGGCAGTAATGATGCACAAAAATCTATGGGACTAATAACTATGGCTTTATTAAGCGGTAATTTTATAAGTGCATTTAATGTGCCTATATGGGTTATAGCATCTTGTGCATTAGCTATGGCACTTGGAACTGCTGCAGGAGGAAAAAAAATTATCAAAACTATGGGAAGTGGAATGGCAAAGTTAACACCTGTAAATGGATTTGCTGCTCAAACTAGTGGTTCAGCAGTAATTTACTTAGCGACATTTTTCCATGCGCCAGTTAGTACAACACATATAATTTCGACTACTGTAATGGGAGTTGGAGCTTCTAAAAGAATAAAATCAGTAAAATGGGGAGTAGCTCAAAATATAGTTTGGGCTTGGATTTTAACAATACCAATTACTGCAGGTTTATCTGCATTAATTATCTTTATAATGAAGTTGTTTATGTAATAATTAAAATATCAAGCTTTAAAAAATAATTATAATAATTTATAACCTGTAGATTTTTATTAGCATAGAAAATCTACAGGTTATTTTAATATACATTTAATGATATTTGATTACCTTATTTGGTTATGAGTACAATTTAATTTACACTTATCAGAATTACATCTCTTTTCACATGATTCAAGGTGAATCATAATTTCAGTATAATTAAGACTGTCCTCAATATCTTTTTCGATTTTATCACATATATCATGTGCTTCTTTTATCGTCATGCTTTCAGGGAATACTAAATGCAAATCGATATATCTAACTCTACCTGATTTTCTTGTCTTGAAATTATGGAAATTACAAAATATAGGGGAATATTTATTTATCCTATCTTTTATAATGTCTTTTTCATTATCAGATAATGCAACATCTAATAGTGGATTAAATGCAGATTTTAATAATTCAAGTGCTTCTTTTAATATAAAGATTGCAACTAATATTGCAACAACCGGATCTAAGTAATTTAACTTAGTAATCCAAATTAAAAATAAACCTATTCCAACTCCAAGTGAAGTATACACATCTGCTTTTAAGTGTAAAGCGTCTGCCTCTAAGGCTATAGAATCTTCCTGCTTGGCAACTTTATATAGTTGCTTAGATACTGCAAAGTTTATAGCAGAAGAAATGAACATTACTATAAATCCAAGTCCAATTGATTCTATTTCTCCAGGATAAAGTATTTTTTTTACAGCCTCAATTATTATCCAAATTGAGGCTGTAAAGATAAGTAGTGCCTCTATTACACCAGAAATATTTTCTACCTTTCCATGTCCATAAGGATGAACATCATCTGCAGGCATATCAGATATCTTAACAGAAAAAAATGCTATTATTGCTGCAAGCAAGTCCATTGTTGAATGTATAGCTTCAGAAATTATACTAACCGAACCTGTAAATAGACCTACAATCAATTTTAGAACTATCAAAGTGGTATTTGAAAGTAGAGACAATCTTGCTACTTTGACTTTAGCATTCATAATAAATACCTCCTAATAAAATTAATGCTTTATCATTTGATAAAACACATTAATAATATAATATACTTTTAAATACAACAAAGTCAAGGAAAAAGCCTAATTAGAACATGGTATCAATTGATAATGATTTATATTATTATAATTTATTAATAGTTCCATTATTGGGTTTATTGATAAATACAGTTAAAATTAGGTTTTAAATTCATCGAAAAGTTGTTAATTAGAATGAAAAATATATTACTTTTTTATAGGTGCTGAATATTATATTAGGAAAACATTAATAGAAAAATAGGGGGATAAAATGTCGAGATTAACATATGATGAGCATATACTATTAGATAATTTGATATATTTGGAGTTAAATCCTAGTGAAAATAAAAAGATTATTGATATTGTCTCTAATTTAATGAATAATGGATACTTTGATTATTTCATGAATAAAGTTGGAAATTGTTTGATCAGAATGCCTAAAAGTGAATGGATAAACTTGCTAAAGCAAATACAAAATAAGCCCAACTTGCGAGAACTAAGAATTACAAATACAAATTCTTATTACAACAGCGGAATGAAATATGCTTGCTTTGTAGATGAAGAGAATAATGCTACAGTGGTTTTTAGAGGGACAGTAACAAGTGATGAGTGGGTTGATAATGGTAAATCAGCTTATGATGTTGAAACAATGGAGCAGATAGATGCATTAAATTTTATAAATACTCTTAGGTATAACAATATTACTGTAACTGGGCATTCAAAAGGAGGAAACAAAGCGCAGTTTGTTACGATTTTATCGCCGAAGGTAAGCAATTGCATTTCAGTAAATGGGCAAGGGTTTTCTAATGAATTTATAAATAGATATAGTAATGAGATTAATAGTAATAAGTCAAAAATTGTATCGATTAATGCAAAGTATGATTATGTCAGTTGTTTATTTAATAGAATTTCTGACAAAATTCATTATATAAAAACAGATATTCAACTAAATCCTTTTGATTACCATAAAATTAGCATATTGCTTGATAAGAATGGAAGATTGAGGGTGGAAACAAATGAAGCAGAATTTACAAAGATTATTAATGATTTTTCAAATAAGATTATTTCAGATTTACCGGAAGATATGAGCAAATTAATTATTAATGAAGTAATTAATATTGTTGAATTAATTACTTGCAAGGAAAAGGATGACAAAAATCTTTTAAAAGTTGTTGGAGAATATTTATTAATGTTTTGTTATGAGAATTATTTAGAATATCAAGAAGTTTTTAATATTGGTTATGCATTAGTGGAAACATTGATTCTGCCTATATTCTTTTGGAATGATTTAATATCTGCCGAAGAAACACAATCTAAGGATTCCCTCAATGATATTATAAGAAAAATGGATACGCTCGGAAGCAGTGTTATAAAGAAAATAGAAATTTCCAATAAAAATCAAATTAATGTAACAAATAGTCTTTCAAATTCAATTAACAATTTAATAGTCATGCTTAAAAATGAAAGCCTAAACAGTTAAACTAATAAACTGTCTCTAAAAAAAATCTAGTATGGTAATCTTTATTTATGATAAATGACAATAATGAATAATATTAGATTTTGTTTTGGTGACAGTTCTGTTTTAATAAATGTAAATTTATTAATTCATTGATAGATTTTGAAATGATCTATCCTATTAAATAATTTAAAATTGTATATAATAGAGTATAGAATAAAAAAATAGCAGTTAAAGTGTAAAAATGGGAGATTTTATGATTGAAAATTTATTTATATTCTCAGGACTAGTTTTATTATCTGGAGCAGCGTATAGAGACAATAAACTTATAAAAATATCGAAATATCAAATTCAAAGTAATAAGGTTCCAAAAGAGTTTAATAAATTTAAAATAATCCACTTATCCGATTTTCATAATTATATTTTTAACAAAAACAACTCCAGACTTGTTAAAAAGATATTGAAGGAAAATCCTGATATTATTGTTATGACTGGAGATATGGTTAATAAATATGACAAGGATTTTAATGTATTTTTGAACTTAGCAGAAACCTTAAGTAAAAAATATAAAATTTATTATATTATAGGAAATCACGAAAAAAGATTAAAAAAAGAACATTTGAACTTACTTATTAAAAAGTTGACGAATCTTAACATTAATGTGGTTAATGATAAAAATGTAACCATTATTAGGAATAATGAAAGAATACATATTTATGGATTTGATATTCCTTTGTCGTTTTATAAAACAAAAAATAGACCTGCGAATATAGAAGAGGTTATTTATAAAGCACTAAATAAATGTGAAGAAAAGAATTATAATATTTTATTAGCACATAATCCATTGTTTTTTGATATATATGCAAAATACAATATAGATTTAACATTATCTGGTCATGTCCATGGAGGAATGATTAAACTGCCTTTTATTGGAGGGCTGCTTTCTCCAGAAAGAAAGTTTTTTCCAAAGTATAGTGAAGGAGTTTATGAAGAAAATAATAAAAAACTTATTGTCAGTAGAGGATTAGGTCACAGTAAGCCAGGATTTAGAGTAAATAACATGCCTGAAATTGTAAGCATAACTTTGAATAATTGTTAAAATATCCAAAAGTAGAAGTTTAATATTATTTTGCGAAGCGTACATAATAAAAAAATAACATATATTTTATAAATACGGGAACAATAAATATACACTCATATATAAACTTAATGTTTAAGGAGGTAATTATTTATGGTGAATGATAAAGAACATTCAAGTAGAGAAAATTTCGGTAGTAAAAGTATTCTTGGTTGGTTAGGAAGATTAGTAATAACAGTAGTAATCTTAGGAATAACTTCATTTTTAACTCCAGGATTTACTATTAGAGGCTTATGGTCATTTATATTAGCGGCGATAGTGATTAGTATACTGGATTATTTAGTAGAGGCATTTATGGGAACTGATGCATCGCCTTTTGGAAGAGGGATAAAGGGATTTATTATTGCTGCTATAATATTATATGTAACACAATTCTTTGTACCAGCTATGAGTGTGTCAATACTTGGTGCTATTTTAGCAGCGTTAGCTATTGGAATATTGGATGCAATATTGCCAGGTAAAGCAATGTAAAGAAAATAGGTTAAAAAATAAGGATGAGTATAAACTCATCCTTATTTTAGTTATGACACTTAAGTATAAAAGTAAAACTATTCATGCAATTCTAAAGGTAGCCCATCTGGATCACTAAAAAAAGTGAATTTTTTTCCTGTATATTCGTCTATCCTAATTGGCTCAGTATTTATACCATTTGCATTTAATTCAGCAACAATTTCTTCAATATTGTCAACACAAAAAGCTAAATGTCTTAAACCGCAAGCCTCAGGATAAGAAGGCCTTTCAGGAGCATTAGGCATAGAAAAAAGTTCAATTTCACTATTACCTATTTTTAAATCTAATTTATAGGAATCTCTGTCTACTCGATAATTTTCACGAATAATCTTTAGTCCTAATATATTTACATAAAAATTCTTGGATACTTCGTAGTTAGAAGCAATAATAGCAATATGATGTATTAAATTTAAATTCATAGAATTTCTCCTTTTGTTATAAAATTTCCATATCAGTAGCTTCGTTTATAATTTTAAGGAACGATGCTACTTGTTTTTTGTGTAACTTACTTTTATCAATTATAATATAGCCTTCTACTGAATAATCGGATACATTTTTTATAGTTACTTTTTTTAGAACCCCTGTGCCAATCAAATTTTCAGCTAGAGATCTTGGCATAAATGCATATCCAAAGCCTTCCTTAAGGTAGTCAACAATTTCGAGAGTTTGATCTACATATAATCTGTAGTCAATTTTTTGGTTTAGCTGTTTGTCTAACCATTCATTGAAAGCATCTCCAAGATCGACTAAAAGTAAATTTAAATTAATTATCTCATCTAAAGTAATTTCACTTAAAAAGTTGTTAGAATTTTTAGTAACAAGAATTATTTCATCGCTAAAAGTTGATACGCAAATAAGTTTAGTAGATTTAGGTTTAATAAAAGTAAGCCCAATATCTATAAGATTATCAGATAGCATTTCGAGTAAAATATTTGAATGATTAATGCTAATTTTTATTGATGTATCACTATTGTTTTTCATAAATTTTCTTGTAGCATTTTTTACGTATCTATAATAAAGTGAGTGTACGACTCCTATTTTTAGTGAGTCTTTATAATTGCTTCTATGTATGGTATTTAGGCCTTCCTCTTCAATATTTATTATTCTTTGAGCATAAGGTAGAAAATTCAACCCTGCTTGCGTTAAAGAAACCGTTTTATTGGTTCTTTCAAATAGAGTTGTTTGTAGGTATTTCTCTAATTCTTGTATTCGACTTGATACAGTTGATTGCACAACATTTAATTTTTTGGCTGCCTTAGAAAAATTATTAGTTTCTGCAAGAGTTACAAAGGTTCTATAAAAGTCATAGTTCAAAATAATTCACTCCTATATCTATCGAATAATAAAATTATTATTATTGAAATAATTCATTATACAAATTATACTGCATTTTTTATAATTAAAACAGTGATAAAAAAAGGAGATGTTAAATAATGATTGAAACTTTTGCTAATGGAATTTACCTTTATAAAGGTAAATATATAATTAATACAGAAAATGAGTTTTCTTTAGAGAATTTTAATTTGGAACTTAAATCTAAAGGAGAAACTGCAATAGATTCAAAATGCCTTAACTATGAAGAAGCCAAACAAAATACTATAGCTTATAACATTTTAAAGAAACATAATATATCAAATAATTCAAATTATTTAAATATAAAATTTGATGCTTTAGCATCTCATGATATAACATATGTAGGTATAGTTCAAACTGCAAGAGCAAGTGGACTTAAGGAATTCCCTATTCCTTATGTTATGACAAATTGCCATAACAGCCTTTGCTCAGTAGGTGGAACAATAAATGAAGATGACCACGTTTTTGGGCTTTCAGCTGCAAAAAAATATGGTGGTATTTATGTTCCGGCACATGTAGCAGTAATACATTCATATATGAGAGAAATGATGGCTGCATGCGGAAGCATGATTTTAGGTTCTGACAGTCATACTCGTTATGGTGCACTTGGTACTATGGCTATAGGGGAAGGTGGACCTGAGCTTGTTAAACAGCTTTTAAATAAAACTTATGATGTTGAAACACCAGAGATTATAGCTGTATATCTAGATGGTAAAGTACAAAAAGGAGTAGGTCCTCAAGATGTTGCTTTAGCACTTATTAAGGCTGTATTTAAAGATGGTTTTGTAAAAAATAAAGTACTTGAGTTTGTAGGGCCTGGAATTTCAGAGCTTTCTGTAGATTTTAGAAATGGAATTGACGTTATGACTACTGAAACCACATGTCTTTCATCAATATGGTGCACTGATGAAAAAGTATTAGAATGGTATAAAATACATAATAGAGCAGATGCTTATACTGAGTTAAAGCCAGGTGAACTTGCATATTACGATGGGCTTGTAAAAATCGATTTAGATAAAGTAGAGCCAATGATTGCACTGCCATTCCATCCAAGCAATGTATACACAATAGCAGAATTAAAGGAAAATGCAGTAGAAATTTTTAAAGAAGTAGAAGCAGAAGGACAAAAGCAGCTGGAAAATTCTAATTTTCATTTACTAGATAAAATTATTGATGGAAAAATAAGAGTAGATCAAGGAATCATTGCTGGTTGTGCAGGTGGAACCTTTGAGAATATATATGAAGCGGCTCAAATATTAGATGGAAAGTCTGTAGGAGATGGACACTTTAACCTTAGTGTTTACCCAGGAAGTCAGCCGATTAATTCTGAACTTGTTAAGGATGGAACTGTATCTAAGCTTATGGATGCAGGTGCAATTGTTAAGACAGCTTTTTGTGGACCATGCTTTGGAGCAGGAGATGTACCAGCTAATAATGCTTTAAGTATAAGACACACTACTCGTAACTTCCCAAATCGTGAAGGTTCAAAACCATCTGGAGGCCAAATTGCGTCAGTAGCACTTATGGATGCAAGATCTATAGCAGCTACAGCATTTAATGGCGGTATTTTAACTGGGGCTACTGAAATTAATTTACCAGAAGAGCCTGTAGCAGCATATACCTTTAACAAAACTATATATGATAATAGAGTTTATAATGGCTTTGGAAAAGCTATGCCAGAGGAAGAGTTAAAGCTTGGGCCTAACATAACAGATTGGCCTAGTATGGAACCTTTAAAAGACAACATAGTATTAAAAATGGTTTCAGTAATTAATGATGAGGTTACAACAACAGATGAATTAATTCCATCTGGGGAAACTTCATCTTACCGTTCAAATCCATTAAAGCTTGCAGAGTTTGCTCTTTCAAGAAAAGATCCGGAATATGTTGCCAGAGCAAAAGCAGTACAAAAGCTTGATTTAAATTCAGAAGAATTAAAAGAAGTATTAGGAAGTCTTTCCGCAGAAAATACTACTCTTGGAAGTGTAATATTTGCTAAAAAACCAGGAGATGGTTCAGCAAGAGAGCAGGCAGCATCATGTCAAAGAGTTCTAAGTGGAAGTGCCAATATTGCCATTGAGTATGCAACTAAGAGATATAGAAGCAACTTAATAAACTGGGGAATGCTGCCTTTTACTATGGACCCATCACAAGGCATTGCTTTTGAAAATGGAGATTATATAGTAATTGAAGGGATAAAAGAAGCTGTTGCTAATAAAATAGATGAAATAAATGCAAAGCTTGTAAGTAAAAATGGAAATAAGGATTTTAAACTTCAGCTTAAAGGTTTATCAGTAGATGAAAGAGATATTATTTTATCTGGATGTTTAATCAATTATTATAGATAAACAACATGTAAACTAGACTTATGCGGTAGCTTACCGAAATAATAAATATTTTTGTTACGAAAAACTATGAAAATATCGCTGAAGTCTCTAAGTTGCAGGTTGTACTCACTTTAGCATGCTCCCGCTTTCAGCGTGACAAGCTAAAGTGAGACAACCTACAACTAAGAGCCTTTAACAGCTCATTTTCAAATGTTTTCTACACAAAAATATTTATTATTTCTAGTTAAGATATCCACATAAAGATTTAGTAAATATGTAAGTATATTCATATAATAAGTCAAATTATAATGTTGGATATCTATAAGAAGAAAATATACTTAGGTACAATATAATAAGTAATGGGGAGGCCGTCAGTTATTGTGTTATAACAGAAGGCTTCCTTTTTATATAAATAAAAAAATAAACATGTATTTAAAGTTAAATGTTTTAAAATTTAAGAAGTTAAAAATATAAGAATGTAAGAATTTATAAATATAAGAATTTAAGAATATAAGAACTTACAAATTTAAAAAGATAACAATATAACAATTTATAGAAATAATGCGGGTTGAGATGGAATTTGTTAATTAAGAAATACTTAAATTAGGAATTGTTGACAACATTTATTAAAGGGTATAACATGAAAATAATTAGAGGACAGAAAAAATAAAAATGTGTCTTAAAAGAAGGTTGGGATTTCTATGAGTATTTCAAAAAGACCAAATATTAAACTTCCACTATCAAAGATGGATAAAGCCTTAATTATAGCAGCAACAGTTCCTATTACATTTATAATAATATATTTAAAAATGGTTTGGAGTAATATTCCTGAAATTATACCAACTCATTTTGGATTTTCCGGAGTACCAGATGCTTATGGAAATAAAACAAGTTTATTTATTATAATAGGAATTTGCATAAGTCTCCATATAATTTTAGCTTTACTAAGTAAAGTTCCTAAATGCTATAATTATCCAGTTTCAATTACAGAAGAAAATGCAAAAGATTTATATAAGGTTGGGCGTCAATTAATTCTTTTAATTGATTTAGAAGTATCATTTATGCTGAGTATATTAACATGGCAAAACATACAAACTGCTATGGGAAATAGACAAGGAGTAAGCCCTATCATGTCTGTGGCAATTATAGTAATTACCTTTGCTACTGTTATATATGCAATTATAAAGATGATTAAAGTTCAAAGTAAGTAATGTAAATTAATATTGATAATAAAAAAATAATTTGTAAAATCAAAATGTAGCAGCATAAATAAGTGCAGTTACATTTATTTTTTTGCAGAAGTAGATAATTATTCCATGAAGGAGAAATATGGATTATAATGAAATATATAGTCTAATGAGAGATGAATAGGATTGATTCTTATTATGTCTATAATGAGAAGTGTGCGCCTTGTTTCTGAACAATCTATATAGAAATATATAATAAAATCAGACTACTAATGAGGAATTTTTTTTTAGTAGAACTCATCATGTGAATTGGTAGGGGAAGTACCTACATGACCCTGTGTGAAGGGTGACAAAATTTCTAATACTCCGACGTGCACAAACAATACCATGTTTGATGTACGAAGCTCGGTGAAGGTGCGGAAGATGTTATCTGTGATGATAGCAAGTACGCTGGAAGCTAAAAAACAGTCATGTTTAGAATGTCTTATAGGCTGACGAATATCCGAAAGTACGGCTCGTAAATTATAGGGTTTCAAATTAAGAAGAAACTCGCCCCCATGTGGGGTGCTGTCGTTGAATTACATATACTTCGGTGGAATTCAACTGAAAACCGTAAAGGATGAAGGCTTTTAATATTAGAATCACACTGATTAAAAGTGGCAGCTGGGTTAAAGGATAGAGCTAAAACTGTTATGTAAAGCTAAAATGATGGGAACGAGGGAACTGCAATAGGATGCGTTTAAGATGCAATGGTTGGTATACCTGTCCTAATCAATAGGAAATGATTGATGAAATTGCAGGGCAGCAGCCCGTAGTAGTGATGAAACCTCTGTAATGGCGGTAGAGCGAAGGGGCATAGTTTATACAGTAAAATATGTTAACAGTCTGTCGAGGAAGCCGTAGGCCAAACTGACTAAAACCATAAATACCAAATCCAAAGGAGGCGGTGAAAATGGCACAACAATTTGACTACCTAGAATCTGAATCAGAACTGCGAAAAATACTAGATGAATTATATAATACTTCAAAATTAGCAAAAACAGAAGGTAAAAGACCAAATATTAAAGGCTTAGTTGAAATAATGGCATCTGAAATAACAATAGTTACCGCAATACACAATATTAAATCTAACAAAGGCAGTAAAACACCTGGGATTGATTCAAAAACAATGCAGAAGGATTATTTAGAAAAAACCTATGAATGGGTTATTGAAGATATTCAGAATGCATTTAAAAAATTTATTCCACAAAAAATTAAACGGAAGTATATTGAGAAACTAGGAAAAATTGAAAAACGCCCATTGGGTATACCTTCAATAAGAGATAGAATTGTACAGGAGTGCATAAGAATAGTACTTGAGCCAATTCTCGAAGCACAATTTTTCAATCATTCATATGGGTTTAGACCTATGAGAGATGCACAAATGGCAATTCAAAGATTGACTGATTTAGCTCAAAAAACAGGATATTATTGGGTAATAGAAGGTGATATAAGTAAATGCTTTGATAAAATAAATCATGGTATGCTTATCAAGAGATTATATCATATGGGAATTAAAGATAGACGAGTACTTCAGATTATTAAAGTTATGATTAAGGCAGGCATCGCCGGCGAATGAGAGATTAATGAAGATGGTACTCAACAGGGTTCAATAATTTCTCCCATACTGGCAAATGCCTATATGGATAAATTAGATGAATGGCTGTCCAAGCAATGGGAGAATAAATCAACCCAATTTAATTACTCTATCCAATGGGGAAAAATGGCTTCACTGCGAAATAGGACAAATTTAATACCTGCATATCTGGTAAGATATGCAGATGATTTCTGTGTTATAACAGATAGCAGGAAACATGCGGAATTTCTGAAAAATAAAATACAGGAATTTTTATATGACAATATGAAACTAAACCTATCAAAGGAAAAAACATTAATAACTGATATACGTAAGAATTATATACATTTTCTAGGATATGAATACAAAATGGTTAAAGGAAAAGCAAAAAAAGGTTATATAACAAGGACACTGCCGGACAGGAAACGTTTGAAATCTAAAGTTAACTCTATATGCGATGACATAAAAAACATTCATGTACATTCTAGTAGGGAGCAGGTTATACATAATATAAATTTAATAAATAGTAAAATAAGAGGATTAATAAATTATTATAGCAATTGTTCATGGATAAATGTAACAATGCAAAAATTTGCTCATAGGATATCAATTGTCGCTAGTAGAAGATTAAAAGAATATAGAGGTGCATGGATACCTGCTAATGAAACTCAAAATCTTAGTAATATCCACTTAGATTACAAACAGAAAATTCCTTCCATAAAATATGGAGATATCTACGTAGGTGTAACCAGTCTAGCATTCTGTAAATGGGAAAGAATTTTTCAGAAAAATCAAAAGGAAAATCCTTTTACAGAAGTAGGACGACAAATATATTTTAAACGAACAAGGAAAAAAAGAAAAAATGCAAGAATTGATGAAATACTTAACGAGAAGACATCTATGCTAATAAGCTATGGTTTAACTGATAAAAACTACAATTTTGAATATTACATGAACCGTGCTTACGCATTGAATCGGGACCAATTGAAATGTAGGTGCTGTGGGAAATGGCTGTATACTGATACATTGTATACACATAGAATAAATCCACATCTACCAATAAACAAATTGAATAAAGTATCAAATCTTGCATCAATGGATAAAAAGTGTTTTGAATTAGTTATATAAATTTTAATCACAGAATGCTATTTAAATGTTTTGCATATGGATATACTAAAATATCAAATTATTTAAGTAGGAGGTCCATATGAGAAAAAGATTAACTGTTAATACAAAACATGCATCTT
>JAJXWH010000123.1 GCA_021781745.1 Bacillota bacterium
AATGGATTCCCTATGTCACAGAGGGTTATGGTTTTTTTTCAACCTATATGATGTTTAGAAGTCGTTTTAATTATCCCTTATCCACAATTTGCCCTAAAGATCTTGATTTAAAGTTTTGTAATTTTGTTTTTGCAATTCTACTTGAGTATCTATAATTTTAAATTTATATTCCAATTCTATGTTTCTATTTACAGAGGAAATAGCAATAAAAATTATTACGTATGATAGTATAATTATAATTATAAACAATAAACTATTAAAAGTTTTATAATTATTAAAGGTCTTATAAATAGTAATATCGTAATTTTTAATTAAAAACAGAAAAATTATAATACTATAGATTGATATTATATTTATAACTTTGTTAGATACTAATTTCAGCATTTCTCTATAAGGTTTTTTAAAATATAAATATATTATGAATAAAAAACCTATTTGAATAAAATCTCTTAATAATATTGAAAATGATTTATATAAATTAAAATCTTTAATAGAAAATAGAGATATTATATAGCTACACATTACTAAAAGAACATTAGAAAAAAGCCATATAGTAAACATAGTGAATATCTTTTCTGAAATAGATTCTTTAAAAACTAAATGAATATAAACTATAAAAGTAAAACCTAAAATAGATGTTATATAATCAAAAATAACAGTGTTTTTTAAAAATATATAAAAAAGAAGAGATCCAATTAATGACACCAAAATATTAATTGCCAATACAGAAAGTGTATATTTAATATTCCTTTTTCTGGTGAGTAATACATGTATATATGCAATGTTTATAAATAAAATTGAACCAGCAGTTACTATAAAATTCATTGATTCACTCCTATGTTCTTTATGTATAATTTTCTCTTTTATATCATCTATGATCTTTTCCAAAGAAGTAGATAGTTCCTCGCTTACATTTATAATAGTGCTTTCATATTTTAATTATACTGAACAAGCTGTATTACATCAGATAGGAACTCCGTTTTATGAACCTTTTCGTGGACTTTAAATCTGTTACAGTTACTTCAATTTTAGGTATATCAAACACTTGGCGAGTTTTTATGCGACTTGCTGCATTTCTTAGGTCGTGGCTACAGCTGCAAAAATTATTAGTATTAAGTTCAACTACTTTGTCCAGATTTGCTATTTTATCTAAGGTGACACCTATATATCCAGGTTGTCCACCAGTTTTCTTATTACTCTTCTTCCTGCTATTAGCTGCCTTTGGTTTTTATATCCATCAGAGGATGGTGGCTTGTTACTATTGCCGCTGTTTTTATTAAATGTTTCCTCTAATTTATCTATTCTAACATTAAGTTTTGCATTGTCATTTTCTTCTACATTTTACTATTAATATCGCTGCTTTTCAACTTTTTTAAATAACTAATTTCATTTACTGTAAAATATAATGATGCTCTTAAATTAATAAAAGATATCGAACCTTATCTAGTTATAAATTCAAAAAAGCTAGAGCTAAACTTATTTTAAGCGAATATAGAAATATTACTCCTCGTATAATATAGTTGTACCAATTAATAGAGAATAGATTCTCTCCACTAACAGATATTATAATAATAATTTTGATTATTGTTCGTACACTTCAATATCCATTCTGGATATTCTGATATCTTTTGGTAAGTCTATTCTTAATCTACCAAGATTAACATTCCATAAGGAAGTTACTTGATTAATGCTTAGAATATTGTATAATATCTCCTGAATAGAGGTTAGATGTTTTCCTCCTGGGAGGTTCCTTAAGAAGAACCATATACCCGTAAATTAGCGTATCATTCCATCAGTGAGATTCGATGTTTTAGCTGGTTGAGTTTCTTCCACTTGGAAGAATTACTCGTGTCACAAACGAGGTTGTTAACTCACTGGTTGATGTGGATACTCTGTTCTATCTTCAGACCCAATTGAAAGGAGATATTTATTTATGTCTAAATTTTTTAACCTACCGGTTATAGGTATTGATGTTTCTGCTGATTTTTCTATGATTGCAATATTGGCTCCAAATGGTGATATTTACAGGAAACCCTTTAAGGTTTATCATGATGTTTCTGGCTTCAACTACTTAATTGAACAAATTAAAAAAGTGGAAGAAGAGTACTCCATGAAACCACCACTTTTCATGGAATCAACTGGCATCTACCACTTGACCCTTTTCCACTTTCTTAAAACCAACAATTTAGAGGCTTATGTTATAAATCCTCTTATTACTAATAGTAACAAAAATTCTGGTATAAGAAAAGTAAAAAATGATAGGTTAGATGCTATTTCTATCGCTAATATTGCAAAATTTCAAAACATTAAAATGTCTGATGTATTTGATATTGCCACTTTTGCTATAAGAACCTTATGTAGAGATTATTATAATCTCACTGATTCTCGTTCAGGATTCAAGAAAAAGCTTTCTTCTGATTTAAGAACATTTTTTCCAGGGTATCATAATGTTTTTTCCGATACAACTGGAGATACATCCATAGCCTTATTAACAGCTTATCCTTCACCTAAAGCCATACTTATAGCTCCAAAGGAAGATATATTTACGCTACTTAAGACCAATTCCCGTAAGGGTAAAGATTGGTGTGATAACACCTACAATAAACTTATTAAAGCAGCTGAAAATGCAGTGATTATTGGTATCGATACTAATGTTTTTATTTCAGCTATAAATATAAATTTAGCTTTAATTAAGACCTTTGATGAACAAATAAAATCCATTTTGCTGTTAATAGAATCTCAGATTGAAAGTCCTGAAACACCTAAAGCATTTGGCATTAATATGGGGCTATTGCTTTCAATACCTGGAATAGGCTTCATTACTGCTGTTACTATCTTATGTGAAATGGGTGATCCTGAACGCTTTAAAAAGCCTAAGCACCTTTGTGCATTCTTTGGTATAGATCCATCTGTAAATGAATCCGGCAAGTTCAAAAGTGATAGAAACAAAATGTCTAAACGAGGTACCCGCTTTGGAAGAAGAGCCTTATACGCTGTCGCGTTAGCTTCAGTAAGGAAAAATAGAGCTGGTAACCCTGTGAATAACGTCCTATACCAATATCGTAAAGAAAACCTTAATGGTAAGAAAAATAAAGTGGCTCTTGGTGCTATAATGCACAAAATTGTTAACTATATTTTTGCTGTTCTCAGGGACAAGCATGAATATGTAGAAAGAAATCCACAAATTCATGTTCAAATGTTTCTAAAAAATGCAAATAAAAAATCTGCTTAAATTAATTAAACTTATTATTGTGGATAACTCAGTTGTTCTTTGAAAACTAATGCTGCTACATTGCTGCATAAAATAATTCCCAGTATATTTTTTACCTGTTATTACCATCGTTCGTGTGTTTTAAAGGCTTATTTGCTATGCACTTTTTTAAGATAAAATTTATTTTAGATTTCTTACCTAAAATCATTGACTTTTACTAGCTGGTCTATAAATGGAAA
>JAJXWH010000030.1 GCA_021781745.1 Bacillota bacterium
TTTTTAAGCATTTTCATGAAGTTTTTATCTTAAAATACTATTTATGTATATTTTGTTTTCCAGTAAGCATAAAAAGGCTTCTGTAATGTATTTGTTATATTTTGTATAAGTTAGCTTGATGGCTATGACGTTAATGTTGTTTAAAGAAGATATGATGGGCTTACTTGGAGGTTTTGTTATTTTAAACCCTAATAAAACAAAAGTTAATAAAGACTATTTACTTTTAATGCAAGAATGGCATCTTGTTGGATTAAAAGATAAAAATAATATGATTCTAAAGAATATATTCTTCTTCAAAAAATTAATTAATAATCATACCATCAAAATATAACATAATTTACACTGATAGACAAAACCATATAAAAAAGCCAGCATAGCAAACATAATAATACGTTGCTCTGCCAGCCTTTTTTAACCGAGGGTAGAAGTCAGGCTTGTAGAGAAATTTCTACTTTTTCAGCCTTTTACTTATTCAAGGCCTTGTTCGTATTCTTCTATCATGTGTTTTACCATGAATCCGCCAACATATCCATTTTGTCTTGAGGTAAGGTTTCCTTTGTCAATATGTTCATAATCCTTTAATCCAATTTCTGAAGCAACTTCAGTTTTTAACTTGTTTAATCCTTGTTTTGCCTCTGGTACTAAAGCTCTATTATTTGATGACATAATAATCTACCTCCCTTAATTCAATAAATTTTGTTTGGCAGTAATATATTAACCACTTTCATAAATTATAATCTTCAAAAATATTAACAAAAATAGCTATTTAGCTTATCTTTAATACTCCTAGCTTCTTTCTACATTCTTTTCTTTTTTTTGATATTTATATCTTATTTTTATAATCTTTATGATGATTTACATTCAATTTATAATATTTTCTAATTAAAAGCCCAGGTTTCTATAATCTATTGAGACAATTGTAAAAATCAATAGAGTAAATATACTTATTTCCTGTTATAAAATCGTGAAATTATCACAAAATAAATTTGTTAGGTAAGTGATACTAACAAATGCTTAAATAATAATTTTCACTAATGAAAGGAGATTACAATTATGAGTTTAAGAAATGAACACTCTCAAAATTTTGATGCAGATATTGAGCAAGCTAAACAGTATAATCAACAAGTTGGTACTTCTGGTCAAATTGATATGTTAAATTCTTCTACATACTCTAATTATTCTGGTCACAGTCATGATGGTGATATTAATAAAGCTAAGGCATATAATGAACTAGTTAATGCTTCAAGGCAATCCAGTATGTCAAACGCTGCTGATTCTTCCAACGGTTTAGAATAAATTTGATTCAAAAATTGGAATTAGTTTAAAATAAATATTAAAATGCTAAATGCTCTGTTTTTCCTTCATTTAATATATTATTCTACTTGTTAAATGAAGGAAAGATTTATTATTCATTGTAAATCAACACAATTTTCTAAATGATTAAATATAATTAATTTCTGTCAATTAATAAAAAAATTAATAACAACTCTAATTTAGTATATAAGTGTTTCAAAAATAGACATAATGAAAACTAGTAAAACACTTGTATCTATGATACATTATTCTACTAGTCTTCATTTACCATATTAAATTATATGCTAAGCCTTCAGATAATTATTTTAAGCCTTGTTCGTAGCTTTCTATCATGTGTTTAACCATGAATCCGCCAACATATCCATTTTGTCTTGAAGAAAGGTTTCCTTTATCAATGTTTTCATAGTCACTTAAACCTACTTCTGAAGCAACTTCTGTTTTTAATCTGTTTAATCCTTGTCTTGCCTCTGGTATTAAAGTTCTGTTTCTTCCACTGTTATTTGATGACATATGCATCTACCTCCCTTAATAATATTTATTTTGCTTGGCAATAATATCTTAACCACTATTGTTAATTATAATCTACAAAAATATTAGTAAAAGTAGCATTCATAACTTGTACTGGATTACTTTAGAACATATGTTATTACTTTATTATAAATTATTTATCCTTTTATAATATTTAAGTGTCTTTTCATAATCCTCCATTGTATCTAAATCCATAAATATTCCCTCATCTTCTACCTCTACAGATGTGAAGCTATTATTATTTATAAAATCCCTTAAAGACTTATAATTCAAATCATCTATAATTTTATGAATAAGATTACTATTACATAATATTGGGTGCCCTTTTTTTCTCATATATACAGGAATTATTATGTTTCCTTCAGCTTTAAGCATTTGTTTATAAGTATCTTTTTTTATCACTGGATAATCTCCTGGTATCAAAAAAAATTTTTCGTTTTTAACTTGTGTTAATGCTGCCTTTACAGAACTAAACATACCATCCATATAATTTTCATTAAATATTAATTTTACCTTTTCATATGGTCTTAAAAGTTCTGCAATTGTACTATAATTATATCCTCCAACAACTATAACATCAGAACATAAATCATACATTGATTCAATACATCTCTCAATTACAGTTTTGTCCCCTATTTTTAGAGACATTTTATATTTTTCCATTCTACTAGATAATCCCGCCGCAAGTACTATTCCATCAATAGACATACATATCCACCTTACAAAATTTTATTTTTTAAGAGAAGTATTCTTAAACAGTTTAGTTTTGGCTAAATTAATAATAAATATGCATACCTAATTGAGAAATTTAATCTCTATTAAAAGTTAGATATAATGTATAAATTTTATTTATATTACGAAAATTATCAATATTAATATCATCGGATTACATGAAAATTTATAAAGATAGGGGAATTTATATGAACAACGAATCAATATCTCAATATTATATTTTTTTCATCTTAATTCCAGTACTATGTGGAACTATAGCCAGATATCTTACTCTAATAGTTGATTATAGATAATATCCAACATATCCAAATGGATATCTGATTAATTTAGTAACTGGATTTATATCTTCTGGAATAGGAGCTATTGCAATTCCTGCATTGCTTGACAAAAATTTCGAAGCTGTTACATTTCTATTGCTAGCACCGAACAGTTTAGAGAAGTAAGAATAATTATTTAATATAAAATACATATTATATTTAAGAAGGTGAATTAATGGATCTAATAAAAAAAGCAGTTAGAGCAGGCATTGCCGCTTCTTTATGTATGCTGGTATCAAATCTGCTAAATCTTAAATTTCCTTTCTTTGTTTTATTACCTGCTGTAATGCCAATATCTACTTTCTTCGGCGAGACGATTAAATTTGGAATAAATAGAGTTATTGGCACTACCATTGGAGCAATCATTGGTAGTATACTTGTTACTATTCAATCCCAGAATGTATTTCTTATTGGTATAGGAGTGATAATAATTATTTATGTGTGTAATTATCTCAAATGGAATAGCACTACTTCTATTGCCTGTCTTGTATTTGTGGCAATCATGGCTGGAATGAAGGAATCAGCAGTTACCTATAGCATCCATAGGCTTGTGGATACTTTTATTGGCATTGCTATTACTACCCTTGTAAACAACTATGTCTTTAATCCTGATATTACAAAACTAATAAAAAATCAAGCTAAGAATATACAAGAAAAATTGCTATCTATTGCAAAATCCAAAGATTTTTTAGAAAGTAAAAATGAACTAAATAAAATTGAACTTGAAATAAATAATATTAAGGAAAAGCTTAGAATATATACAGAAGAAGTTAACATTAACCCAAAATTCGCATGTACAAAAAACAAACTAAATACTATAGTTTGTTCTCTTTCTATTATTTTTGAACAAATTAAAATAATAAATTATATTAATTCAAATGGATATACGAATTTTTATAAGAATAGTAAACTAGATGCAAACAATCTTGGTATGGTTATTAGTCTACATAAAGATATATTTTTCAATGAAATTAGAAAAATAGATGATATAATTAATGATATTACTTAAAGTAAAATGTATTTATCTTGATTTAATGTGCAATCATAAATTTCTATATGTTTAAAAAAAGGGCTGTCGCATTAGCGGATTAAAATTTAGTGCGACAGCCCCTTTTTAGTATTTTTATCATTTGAGTTTTTAATCTATAAATTATTTTTCAAAACTATTACATACTGCTGTTTATGATAGATTTTATTGCATTCTTTATTTCTTCATACCCAGTGCATCTGCAAAGATTAGCTTGAAGCCATTCTTCAATTACATGATCATTTGCGTCAGGATGTATATTAGCTAAAGCATGACAAACCATTAGAAAACCTGAGGTACAGTATCCACATTGAAAACTCCAATTATCTACAAAAGCTTTTTGTATTGGTGCATTTTGCAAGCCTTCAACAGTAATTATTTTCTTCCCTATAGCTTCAACAGTAAGCATTAAGCAGGACTTTATAGGCCATCCGTCAACAAGAACAGTACATGCACCACAATCTCCATTTTCACAACCTGGTTTAGCTCCAGTAAGCCCTAATTCATTTCGGAGGGTATTAAGTAAAATGTCACTTGGCTTTACAGCAATTTCTTTATTTTCTCCATTTACATTTAAAGTAATAATAGATTTACTAAGAATTTGCATCATTTTTGCATCCCTCCAATTTCTCTAAAGCTTCTAAAAGCATTTTTTGCAACATAAATTTTCTGAAATCACTAGATCCAGATAAATCACTTAATATTAAATCCGGCATATTGCAAATTATTTTCTTTACTCTCTCATTACTCGATAAAGTAGTATCATTAAGGTATTCTTCTATTAAAGGAGATCTAAAGGGATAATTGAAAACCCCACTAAATGCAATATTTATCTTATTATCCTCTTTATGTGCTGCAAGAGTAATTAATGGATAATCTATTTTATCATTTTTAGTTCTTTTAGCATGAACATGTGGTAAATGGAGAAACTTTCTATCTATATTCACATTAACTATAAATTCTCCATCACTTAGTCTTATTCTTTCATCAAATATATCATTAAATAAGACTGTTTTATTTCCATTTGAGCTTGCTATAATAATTTCGCTATTTGTAAGCAAAAGAGGTAATACAGCTTCTCTATAAATAATTGTTGCTGCAATATTTCCTCCTAGGGTTATTTTATCCTGTATAGTATGATCAGCTATTCTTTTTACACATAGACTTAATAAAGGAAATAAATTTTTTTCAGCTATTTCTGTTAGGGTTACTGCAGAACCAATAGTTAATTTGTTTTCATTTAATTCTTGAATATTACATTCGGGAATCCCTTTTATATCAATTACTGCTTCTGTATACACATTATGGGCCCTTGCCATACTTATTATTTCTGTTCCGCCGCCATAATATATAGGCTTCTTTCCTTTAGTATTTAATTCATTAAATAGCTTTATTGCTTCATCTATATTCTCTGGTTTATAATATTCAAAGTCAAATGGTATCATATTTTCCTCCAGTCTTAGCCTTCCAAATCACTTCAGGTGTAATAGGAAGATTATTAAATTCATAACTAGCAGCACGTGAGATTGCATTTGCAAAGGCACCAGGAATTCCTATTATTCCATGTTCAGCAAATCCACGCGCTCCAAAAGGAGCATCTATTTGGGGAGTTTCAATGAAGTCAATTATGTATTCTGGATTTTCACCTATCCTCATTAATTTATAAGTACGTAATGAAGTATCTTCCAATATTCCTTCATTATTATATGTAAACGCTTCTCTCGTAGCTATCCCAAAGCCCATATTTATACCACCCATTACAAGGCCCCTGGATGTTTTGGGATTTATCAATTTACCTGCGTCAATAACTGTAATAGCTTTTAAAAGTCTATATGTAAAATCTGTAGGATTATATTCAATTTCAACAGCTTGAGCACCTACAGTCCATGCTGGACCTGGTTTACCTTTCCCTGATTCTTTATTTAAATCAGTTATATGACTCATTACAAATGTTCCACGACCAATTATTTGTCCTTCAATTGCAAGTCCATTAGGTTCTTGATGGCCTCTTGCCAAGTCTTTAAAGGAAACATATATTTCTGGGTCCTGTTTTAAAAATACTTTTTCATCTCCTATCCCTAAATCTTCTGGAGGAGATTTCATAACAAGGGCTGCTAGGCTTTTTAATTGCTTTATAAGATCTTCTGCAGCTCTAAGTACTGCCCTCCCTGCCATGAAAGTCGTCATACTTGCAACAGTTTTCCAATGTTGGGGTGATATTTGAGTATCTACGTCCATAAATACATGAATTCTTCCTACATCCATTTTAAGCTTCTCAGCAAGTATTTGAGCTATAGTAGTTTTCATGCCTGGTCCTATCTCTACTGCTCCACTATTTAAATTTATGCTTCCATCAGTATTAAAAGTGAGAAAAATTCCAGAAACAGCATTAGTTGGTGAATCAGAAGTCTTCCAAAAACACCCTATACCTTTTGCTTTTATCAATCCATTATCAGTTGTTGTTACCTGCCATTCATCCCATTTAGCTAATTCTTTTAGTTTTGTTATGCACCCTGATAAATTACCAACATTGCTCAAAGTTGTTTTCACCTGTGTTGGTGTATATTGACCTGGTTTTATGGCATTTATATTTCTTAGTTCTAAAGCATCAATTCCAAGTTTTGCAGCCAATTTATCCATCATTCTTTCCATACAGAATGTATATTCCAAATGACCAAATCCTCGATAGGATGTAACATAGGTATGATTAGTATATACACATTTTGAATCACACCATACATTGTCAATATTATATGGTCCAGAGCAATCTACTGCTATTGATTTAGCAAGTCTTGGCCCAATATCTGAGTATGCCCCTCCATCAACTTTATAGTTAGCTTCAAGAACTTTAATAATACCATCTTTAGTTGCTCCTAATTTTAAATTTGCTTCTACTCCAATTCTGCATGGTGAAGTTTTAATATCATCTTCTCTGCTATTTGCTATTTTGACTAATTTCCCATTAACTGCCTTTGAAGCTAAATATGCAATTAGTTCTAGCTGCATAGGCGCCTTACCTCCAAAACCTCCACCGACAAATGGCACTTTTACAATTATGTTGCCTTCTGGTATGTTATAATACTTGCTTAAAAGTTTTCTAACTGAATAAGGACCCTGTGAGGAAGTATAAATTATTACCCTTCCATCAGGCATAATTTGTGCTCTAGCAACTCTAGTTTCCATTGCTAAATGATCTGACTGAGGCATAGAAAAATTCCCATATACAACTACTTCACTTTCTTCCCAGCCTTTTGTTAAATCTCCTTTTCTTATTTTAATATAATCTGAAATATTAGAGTTGGCTTCCGGATATACATCATGAACAGCCTTCTTGTAACTACTTAAACTTTCATGCACAAGAACCGCATCTGCTTTAATAGCATCACTTATCGAGTTCACTACAGACATTGGCTCATATTCTACATTTATTAATTTAACTGCTTTCATTGCTTCTTGTTCACTATTTGCTACAACTACAGCAATTGGTTCCCCATAATAACGAACTTTATCCCTAGCAATTGGTGGTCTGTCTTCTATTACTGTGCCACAAAGTGTAGGGAAATAATCTCCTGTTATAATTGCTTTAACTCCTGACGACTGCTCAGCTTCAGATACATCTATTGATTTAATTTTTGCATGTGCATAACGACTTGTGAGAATTTTTGCATGCAACATTCCTACTTCAATTAAGTCATCAGTGTATTTCGCTGCACCATTTACTTTATCAAAAGCCTCTTTTCTTGGTATACTTACTCCAATTCCATTTGTATTGCTCAATCATTATCCCTCCTTATTTTTTTAATATATATATATTCTTACTATGTATAGTTAAAACTATACATTCATTTTTCCTATTTTTTCTAAAATATATTCACAGCTTCTAGAACAAATAAAAAACTTTTTAAATATAATTTTAGACACATAAAAAGCCAGCAGAACAAATATAAAATATTGTATAAACGCTCTGCTAACTTTCTAAATTTAAGGGGATAGTTCATGGTTTTTAATGAAATGATTTTCTATGTATTTGGCTTAATACTATTTTAAGCCTTCTTCATAGCTTTCTATCATATGTTTTACCATGAAGCCGCCAACGCTTCCATTTTGTCTTGAAGAAAGGTTTCCTTTATCTTGGCTCTCATAATTTTGTAATCCAATTTCTGAAGCGACTTCAGTTTTTAATCTTTGTAATCCTTGTTTTGCTTCAGGTATTAATGTTCTATTACTTCCACTGTTATTTGATGACATATACATTACCTCCCTTTATTAATCTAAATTTTGCTTGGCAGTAATATATTAACCACTATCACAAATTATAATCTATTAAAATGTTAGAAAAAATGGTATCACATTCTTTTATTTGATAACCTTTCTACCACTCCTCATCTATAGGATATCCTATATTTAACCCTGACAAATAAAAATTTATAGGAATAGGCGTTGTAAAGTTATTGTTTGCAAAAAATAAACCAGGATGCCATTCTAATCAATTAACAATAAATAATAATCTCTTGACTATCTGACCCCGATTTATCTAAAAATGCATAGGTTACATTAATATTTTTGTTATTTATAGAAATAATAATAAATAAACAAAAAAATCAATACACCATGTTATAACCTAATAAAAAAACTTATGAGCAATGTAAAAAATTAAAGTAGTAAATCTTATATGAATGTATTTAACTAAAGTTATATTCTTAAAATTTTAACAAAAATATAAATCATAAATATCCTAATACTATACTTAAAGGAATTAAGGTGATATCATGAAAAAAATACTAATTACAGGTTGTGGTTCTGATCTTGGACTTGAAGCCTCATTTGCTTTAGCAAATAGAGGTCATTATGTTTATGCAACAACTCACACTAAGAGAAAAGAAGATAAACATCCACATAAAAGATATATATCACCCCCTAGTCAAGGTACTTTTATCAAAATTAAAAATATATTTATTGAAGTAATTATAAAAGACTAATAAAACTTCGCAATGTATTGTTACTATAGAAACATCCATCTAAACACAAAAACTAGCACTTAGATGGATATATATATCTATACTTAAATTTATATTAAATATTAGTTAATCTCATTTAATACATTAGTTATAAACTTTTTCTTACCTATTCTATCCATAACTGTAGAAATTCTTTCTCCTTTTTGGCCAACTTCCCTGTAATACTTCACTATTTTATCAATAGTAGGTATTATCTTTTCTTCATCAAATATTCTTCCTAGTGAATCTCCAATTCTTATACCTCTTCCAAATCTTCCACCAACAAATATTTCAGCGCCTTTTTCTTTAACAATAGCAGCATTAGTTTTGCATACTCTCACACATTCACCACAGCTAACACATAGTTCATTATTATAAACTATCTTCTTATCTACTATTTCTAAAGCTTTTTGCCTGCAGCTCTGTACACAAAGACCACATCCAACACAATTATCTAGATTAAATGCTGGTATTGTTCTTCCCATAACGCCTATATCATTTATATTAGCTTTTGCACAATTATTAGCACAGCCAACTATTCCTATTTTGCATTTATGAGGAGTATCTGTTCCAAAATATTTTTCTTCCAATTCTCTACAGATGCCTTGTGTGTCAATGTTTCCGTGAAGACATACAGTTCCTTTACATGCAACTAATGGTCTTACTTTTTGGCCTGTCCCACCATGAAGTAACCCCAGTTTTTTAGCCTCCTCAATTACTTTGTCTGCATCTTCATCTTTAATCCATGGTACTTCAATTTGAAGTCTTGTTGTAAGACCAACATAGCCTCGTCCATATTTTTCTGCAATCTTATTAATCATATTTAATTCTTCAATTGCAAAATTTCCTGCTTTACTTAAGAATCTTACTGAATAATGTTCTTTGTCATTTTGCAATAAAAATCCTAGAGCCTTCATTTCTTTTTGTCTCTTTGCATTAACCATAAAAATATGCATCTCCCTCAAATATGTAATTTATTTAAATTAATTAGTTTTAATATCTTAAAGTATAATATTGGATTAATTGTAAGTAAAATAAGAATTTATAATATAAGCATAAATATATCTAATGATTAAATATGATGTACGATGTTTATGCTTATACTAAAATTTATATGTGCTAACGTATTCTAATCTTTATTATTGACATATGCGACTTATAAGTTTATTATAATACATAAAGAGCATATGCCAATAACTTTTTTTGTTATATATGTTCCTTTAATATTTTGTTGGAGGTTTATATTATGAAAATAGCTTTACCATCACGTAACAGTAATATTGATGATCACTTTGGACATTGTGAATATTACACAATTTTTACAGTTGATACACAATCTAAAGAAATAACAGATTCCGAAACTATTTCATCACCAGCTGGCTGTGGATGCAAATCAAATATTGCAACTACTCTTTCTGACATGGGAGTTAAAGTTCTACTTGCTGGAAATATGGGTGAAGGCGCTGTAAGAGTGTTAAATAATGCTGGTATAGATGTTTTACGCGGCTGCTCTGGGGATGTCAAAACTGTAGCTTTAAAATGGCTTGAAGGTTCTCTTGTAGATTCTTCGGACGTCTGTCATGAACATGAATGCCATAACGAATAAACTTAATTAAAAAGTTGTTCATAGTAATTTTTTAAATTACTATGAACAACTTTTTTATGTATTAATTATTGAAACTCCTTAAGTATTTCTTTATACAAAGCTTCAAAAGCGCTATTCTTTCTCCATATAAAATAGAAACCATGTTTTTTCTGCAAATCCTCAATTTGAATTTTTTGTAAAGTATGATTTTCTAGTTCTTCTTTTACTGCTGCTTCATATATGGCTGTAATTCCATTACTATTTTTAACCAAATACTTTATTGTATTAATGTTTCCTATTTCTATAACTTTATTAAAATCCTTTATAGTCATGTTTTGTTCTTCTAAGTTTTTTTCAAAAATATCTCTTGTTCCAGAACCTTTTTCCCTAACAATCAAAGTTTCTTCAAGTAGATCTTCTAATACTTTAGGCTTCTTTTTAAATTTATAATCTTTGCCTGCTACACAAATATAGTTTTCCTTTGAGTATAAAACATAATCATATTCGCTTTTTATAAAATATCCTTCTACTAATGCAAAATCAATTTCACCATGTTCTAATTTATTAATAAGTTCCTTAGTATTTCCAACAATCATTGTAATATTTATATTACTATTTTTATTCAAATAATTATGAAGTTTTAAAGGCAATATAAATTCCCCAATTGTAAGGGTTGCACCAAACTTAAGATTTCTTACTCCTGATTGTTCTTCAAAAATTTTTTCTTTTAAGAATTTTTCATCATGCTTCATTGTAATAGAAGTTTGATACAAGATTTCCCCTGCTTTTGTAAGCCTTATTTTTTTTCCTTCATATTCAAATAGTTTACTTTCATAAGTTTTTTCTAAATATTTAATATGTTGTGATACGGCAGGTTGTGTAATACAGAGTACTTCTGATGCTTTTGTGAAATTCATATATTCACATACAGTTAAAAAAGTATCTATTCTAAAATCTAACATATTTTCACCTCTATAATATACTATAACATATTTTTATCAATATATAAAAATAAATAATTTTTCATTATGCATATATTATGCTAATATATTTTTGAACTAGAAATTACGAGAAGATGAGAAATAAATTTTTCAATTCTAACATCAGACTCATTCTCCTTACTTTATTTTTTATTTCAAGATTATAATACATTTCTAGTTTATAATCTTTATCATCTTCTTTAGATTCTAATGTTAATATAGGCACAACACTTGCTCCCACTTCATTGGCTAAAGTTTCTGAAATTTTAGGACTAGCTAATTCTTCTGAAAAAACTGTTTCTATATTATTTTCTTTACAGAAGTTAACTAAATCTTCTAATTGTCTTGGAGTTGGTTCTCCTTTAGCAAATAAATTTTGAACAGAATCATAATGAATAGAAAATTAAAAAATATATGCCTAGTTTTGAAATGCATAATAAATATGCTGAAGAGCATATTACATTAAGAGATATGCTTTGTCATGGTTCTGGACTACCTAGCATGATGCCTTATGGTATAACTCTTTCCTTAATTTATTGAATCCTTTAGAGAAAGAAAACATGTTAATCATGGTGGGGGTATAGATGGATTTTGTTCCTATACAAGTTTTCTTCCTTATGAGAATATTGTCATAGTTATTCTTAGTAATTTTGAAATACATCTTCTAAATTTATATAAATATCCGGGAAAGCTGTACTTACATAACTATCTTTATTCTTAAATACATTGGTTATCTTATATTGACTATCCATTAATGAATATTGTACTATATATCCTTCCTGTTCAACTAAATTATATTCAAGAACTCCAAATCTCTGATAAACATCTAATTTGGTTATATAATCATGACTTGCCGTGCTTTTCGATATTACTTCAAATATAATCTTTGGAGCTGATGTAAAGCTCTCACCTTCTCTAGTAGAATCTTCACACATGGCAAACACATCTGGTTTATATTTATATACTTCTTCCTTATTTCTAAATATTACCTCAATAGATTCTGTATAAACATCACATTTACTACTATCTAAAAATGTCATTAGCTTATAATTCAACCTTGATATTATCTTATTATGTTCAATTGAAGTATCAGATGATAGAACAATATACCCGTTACTATATTCAGCTTTTCCGCTATATTTAGCTTGAATATTTTCAAAGTCATCTTCTGTATAATGTATATTTTTAACATACATTAGCTTCAACCCCTTTTATTTTATTCTCTCAAAATATTTTTCTTAATATTATAGCACACTGCTTAACATATTAGTATTCTATAAAGATTAATTATTTTCTTAACAATAGAAAGACCTAAACCATTCTCTCCAAGCTCTCTTTTACGTCAAGGGCTGCTATCACTTCATAATTTTCATTTTCCAGCAATGACTTAATTAATTTGTTTATATTTTTATCTTCATCTACAACTAATATTTTGCCCAAAATAAACACCTCTTAAATTTATTATATCACTCCTTTTTAAACAAAATTTAAGCTATTAAGTTTCGGTATTAGTGTTATTACTTTTACACCAATTTTTACAAAACCCAGCTGCTTTTTTGCTGCACATAACTTTGTCTGAACCGCAGCTTGGGCAGACAGCCCTATCTTGATCATAATTTATTTCATAGATTGTTCCACACTCTACACATTTAAATTTACAAAGTTTTGTAGTATAGTGACCACCGCTAATTCTTATTGCCTTGCCTTCTGTTAAAGCTGTAGCTACTTTTTTTCTTGCGCTATCTATTATATTTTGAAAAGTTTGTCTCGACACTTGCATTTTTTCAGCGCATTCTTCTTGATTTAATTCTTCAATATCCTTTAATCTCATTGCTTCAAGTTCTTCTACTTTTAAAACTATTTCTTCAATTTGACATTTTGGTTTTCCCCATGGTACAAAATAATCATCCTCTGGAAAAAACTCAACTCTTCTGAATTTTGTTGGTCTTGCCACTTTCTTATCCTCCTTGAATACTATATATTCAAACTAGTATAACCCTAAATATGCTCTCACTGTATATCTATTTTATTATACTCAATTTAATAAAAAGCTTCAAATTTGTATATTCAGTACCAAAACCATATTTTCCTTATTCATTATTTTTCTTTAACCCCTATCCTTAACTTTTATAAATTCCTCTATTATTTGAGCCGCATCACCAACAATTTCTGCACATGGGCGTTTTTTATAATACTCTGATGTTCTTTTTTCTGGTATATAACTATCCTTTTGATTAGATAATCCTAAAAGTTCTTTACAAACTATAGAGCCATTCTTCTCTTTGAATTGTTCAGCAAGCTCTTGTATTAGCTTATAATGTTCTGCTTTAGACTGGCTATCCTTTGGATCAGAGTATCCATATTGCATCCCAGCTACCATAAACATACCGCTTACTGCACCACATACCTCGCGTAACCTTCCCATACCACCTCCAAAAGAGGATGATAATTTAAGTGCTGTTTCAAAGTCAATACCACACTCTTCACAAAAAGCTCCAAATACAGATTGTGAACAATTATATCCTTGTTTAAATAGTTCCATCGCACGTTTTCTAGCATTATTCATTTATCTACACCTCATTTTACTATTCTATAATAAATTTAATTATGTATCCAAAATAAACTATCCTACATACACTTAATAAAATTTTCTTTTCATAATTTTACTATTGTTATGGTATATGCTAATTTCAATTTTACAATATTTTAAACATATATCAATAATATCTATGATATAATTCCCATCTAAACAAAAAAGTGGGATACTCAAAATAAAGTTTCCCACGTTATAACTAATTCCCTAAAGACAAATTTGAAACATAATTAGTCTTCACAATGCCCTTCATGTGCATGTTCTGTACATATACTTCCTGTAGATTTTAACTGCCCATTTATGAATTTTTGAATAACATCATCACATAAACCTTCTGCACCAACAACCACTTCAATTTTATTTTCCTTAAATAAATCTTGTGCTGTTTCTCCCATTCCTCCTGCAATTATTACACTTACATTTTTCTCATGTAAAAATACTGGTAAGAATCCTGGTCTGTGCCCTGGGTTTGGTATAAATTCTTTCTTTAAAGATTGACCTTCTTCTACATAATATGTAGTAAACCCTTCACAGTGTCCAAAATGCCCGCTAACATAATTACCATCACTTGCAATTGCTATTTTCATTATAAATTCCTCCTCATATTATCTAAATTATTTACTTGTTAAAACTTCAAATTTTATTTTTTCCTCTATAAATTACTTCTTCAGTTTAATAAATATAATTTTTTATGTTCTGCCACATTTCTTTAATTGCAGCAGCTGCCTTACTATCTTCATAATATATAATTGGTTTTAGCTCGTTTATAGATTTCATAACTGTATCATCATACGGAATTTTAGCTGCTAAAATTAAGCCTTCTTTTTTAATAAATTCTTCTATTTTATTACTCATATCTTCATTTATATCAAATTTATTAATGCAGACAATAGTAAACACTCCAAAATGTTCACATAAGGCTACTACTCTCATTAAATCTTCAAGCCCTGATTTCGTAGGCTCTGTAACAACTAAAACGGCATCGCTTCCTGTAATAGATGATATAACAGAACATCCAATTCCTGGTGAACCATCACTTATAATTAGCTTTTCATCAGCACTAAACTTTTTTCCGTTTTTTCTCAAATAGCTTATTAATTTACCAGAACCATCACTTCCAATTTCCATTTCTGCTCTTGAAATTACACTTTTGTCTAGTTCAGTAATAAAGGCATCGGCTATTTTTTCATCTTCAAAGTTTATAGCTTTTTGTGGACATACTAAAATGCAGGCACCGCATCCTTCACATGAGAATGAATTAATATTAAAATTTTCTATTGCATCAAATCTGCATACATTCTCACATTTTCCACACTTAATGCAAAGAGTTTCATCTATGGAAGCTTTTTTCCCACCTATAAACTTATTTTTTTCAATATCTTTGCCTTCATAAAACATATAAAAATTTGGTGCATCCACATCACAATCTATTCTTATAACATCTTCTGCAAGTTCTGCCAGAGAGGTTGCGATAGTAGTTTTTCCTGTTCCACCTTTACCACTTAAAACTACTAATTCCACTTTAGCACCTCCTTTGCATTATTAGATAATTCATCAAACAAATTTTTATGTTTTGAATCATCATATAATATTTTTCCATTAGAATATAAAACCGCCGTGTCTCTACTATAAGGTATAGTTCCAATTAAATTTATTTTTTCGTCTTTACAGTATTTTTTTATTATATTCTCTTTTTCATCATCTTTATTTATTACTATTCCAAAAGGTATATCATACATTCTTACAAGCTCAACAGCCATTTTCAAGTCATGAAGTCCAAACTCTGATGGTTCTGTAACAAGTATTGCCGCATTCGCATATTTTAATGAAGTTACTACATTACAAGATGTTCCTGGAGGACAGTCAATTAAATTAATATTTTGTGGTAAATCTTTAAGAAGCTCACGAATGACAGGTACTGCCATAGGTTCACTTATATTTAAAATTCCTCGCCTGCAATTTAAATCTCCCATTTTTCCATCTTCAATTGTGCCTATCTCTCTTGTCCTATAAGTTAGAGCATCATATTCACATACAATCTCACAAGCACCACATCCATGACATAACTTCTCAAATAACATTATATCGTCTTTAACTTTAGCAAGTGCATTAAATTGACACACACTTACGCACTTTCCACATGAGGTGCATTTTTTATCATCTATAAATGGATATTCAACCTTTACTTTTTCAGTTTTATTTATTTCAGGTTTTAAAAATATAAATCCATTAGGTTCTTCTACGTCACAATCAATATAATTTGATTTTAATGCAAGGGCAAGATTTGTTGAAACTGTAGTTTTACCAGTTCCCCCTTTTCCGCTAAGGACTGCTATATTCATAGCTGCCATTCCTCCAATCTAATTATGCATACCATTATGTGATTTACCTGCAATTGTTATTTCTTCAAGTTCATTATTATTATATTTTTCTATAGCAGCAACTATAGATTTTACTTCGCACTTATATGCTTTAATTTCTGCCTTTTCAATAATTTCAAAAGCATTAGGTCCAAGGCTTCCTGTAATAACAACATCTACACCTTCATCAATAAGCTGGTTAGCTGCTGCTATTCCTGCACCTCCACTAGCTTCAATTCCTTCATTATTCAAAATTTTAGTAGCTTTAACTTCTGTATCATAAATTTGAAAATATTCACATCTTCCAAATCTGGGATCAAGTGAATCATCAGTAATCTTTCCTTTTGATGAAATTGCTATCTTCATTTAATCATCTCCTATTTTATTATTGGCATTTGACAATTATATATTACACCTTTACGGTTTTATTGTCAAATGCCAATAATAAATCATAGAAAAAAGAGATAGGAATTCTCTAAATTGAATTTCCTACCTCAAAAATAAAATCTCATAAAAGCTTACTTTCTCTATTTTTTTATTTAATAATTAATATGGGATATTAGACTATTTTTACTACTTTATGAATTATAATCATTATTTATTTTTTTAGATGCTTTATATATCTTCTACATTCTTATAGATTTTCTTTATTTCATATTTAGACATATGATTAATCTTTATAAATCATATAATTAAAAAGTTAAACATATATCCTGTAAATACAATTCCAAGCCCAACTATAGACATAAATATTGCAAGAAGCCTAGGCTTTAATACTCTTCTCAAAAGAATCATTTCAGGTAAACTTAATGCAGTAACAGCCATCATAAATGCAAGTGCTGTTCCTGTAGCTACTCCTGCTCTTGTAAGTTCACTTACAAGTGGAATAACTCCTGCTGCATTTGAATAAAGTGGTACTCCTATTGCTACTGCAACAAATACTGCAAATGGATTATCTTTACCAGCATACTGTGCAAGCGCTCCTGCTGGAATCCAGCCATGCATTACGCCACCAATTGCAATACCTATTATCACATATATCCATATTTTTTTAATCAAATCTCTTGTAAAAGTCCAAGAATCCATTAGTCTTTCCTTCATTGTTGGATCTGGTAAGTCTAAATCAACATTTACTTTTATTTCATAAACATAGCCTTCAACATACTTTTCAAGTTTCATCTTTCCTAAAATAATTCCACTTACTATTGCTATGATTTCACCTGATGCAATATATATAAGAGCTATTTTCCATCCAAACAATCCGTATAACATGCCTAATGCAACTTCGTTTACCATTGGTGCTGCTATTAAGTATGAAAATGTTACTCCAAGTGGCACTCCTGCTTCCACAAATCCTATAAAAAGTGGAACCGCTGAACAAGAACAAAATGGTGTTACTATTCCAAGAAGTGCAGCAAGAACATGTCCCACAAAAGTGCTCCCCTTATTCTTAGCAAGTATTTTCCTAGTTTTTTCAGGCGGAAAGAAACTTCTAATAAACGTTATTGCATAAATTATTATCAATAACAATATAAATATCTTTATGCTGTCAAAGACAAAGAAATTTAATGCACTCCCTAGACTACTATCTTTAGCAATACCAAATGCATTATAAATAAGCCAATCTGCAAATATTTGTATTGGTGTAAACATAAAATCCCTCCTTAACTATATCTTTATGTATTATTTGAGTCATCGGACTTGAACCCAATAATTAGGATTTAAGTCCGAATCTAATATATCTTTTTACTTTTCATCATTAATATATTTTTTAATTTCATCAACTGTACAAATTTTTCCATACATTTTAACTTTTTCATTAATTACTATGGCTGGTGTTCTCATAACTCCATATCCCATAATATCTTTCATATCAGTAACCTTTTCAACAGTAGCATCTGCCCCTAATTCTTCTGCTGCCTTTATGGCATTTGCCTCTAATTTCTTGCAATTTGAACATCCTGTGCCTAAAATTTTAATTATCATTTTAATCCAACTCCTTTTAGTTTATTATATTTTTATATTCCTTTGGATTTATATAAATTAAAATCCAAAGAAATTAAACAAATACCAAGATACTTCAATTTAATTTCTCTACTTAATTCTTTATTTCAGACATTTTTCTTTCCTTAATCTCATCGGCATATTTCAATCTCCCTAGATCGTCTTTTATTACTTCATATTCATTAGAATTATCTATTATACTTTTTAAAATATCCTTCAACATTTGATTGTTAATTAAATAGTAATATATAAATTTTTCTTTTCTCTCATCTTTTACAAAACCCATATCTCTAAGTTTTGCTAAATGCTTTGAAATTTTAGGTTGTGAGTCCTCTTCTAATATACCTTGTAATTGACAAACACATAGTTCTTTATTATACAACAAAACTAATATTCGTAGCCTTGTTTCATCTGATAGTACCTTAAATAAATCCGTAAGTTTATACATTTTTACACTTCCTTTTCTAGTATACATATTAATCCAATACTTATATACTTATATGGTTATATAAGTATATTATTCTTTTAAATTGTTTTTGTCAACCTTTTATTTCTCTGAAAAAACAGAATTATAGAAAAAGTCTAAAATAAAATTTTCATAAAAGAATCCTTATCTTAGACTTTTTTTAATCTTTTAGGTCCTAATTTTTATTTTAATATTTATACTTTATAAATATAGGATTTGGAATGTGGGCTTGAACTGCCATAAATGATACTTCTTCAGTAGTTGCAGCTGGACAAACCTGGGCAGGTTCTCATGGAAATGATGTTGCACTTAATTATGCTACCATAGTTATTTATAAGTTTATTTTAGTAATAGCTAATGACTCCTACAAAATAGCAATAATCCATTATATTGTAGAAGTCATTTTAATTTTTCAAAAAATGCAATAATAAGACTTACTAAATAATATTTACATTTATAATAAACAATTTTTATTACAAACTTTTTAATAATAAATAGCTAAATTTAACTTAATTGAATTCTAATATATTTCCAGTATCATTATATACAAATCTTTTACCAAACTCACTTTTTAATTTTTCCACTGCACTATTGCCTGTACAATGAGATAATCTAAAAATTCTTATATTTTTTTCTTTTAAGTAATTAATAGTATTATTTAATCTTTGTTCATCAGCTTCAATTAAATGACTACCTCCAACAACGGCACAAATAGGCATGCCAGTTCTTTTTATTATAGTTTCTAAAATATTTACCAGCCCCACATGTGAACATCCAACTATAATAACTAAACCTTTTTCATGCTTTATACCTAATACTATTTCATCTGAGAAATCATCAAGGACATATTCATCATTTTTCTTAACATAAAACTTTCTGTTAAGAAACTCAAAATCATTTTTTCTTTCAAAATTTAAAAATACCATTACATCTTCAGTAATATTAAGTATATCTTCATCAATATTTGTAACGGAAATATTAGTCTGGTTAATAAATTCTTCATCAAAGGAATTACCATTAAATTTATACTTTTCGTCTTCTATTAGCTTGTATTTTTTATTAAAAAAACCACTACCAATAATAAGTTTAAATGATATATTAATATTTTCTGCAAGTTTACCAAATCCACCGCTATGGTCATAGTGCCCATGACTTAACACTACAAAATCCAAATCATTTAAATCAATTTTTAGTTTTTCTGCATTTTTAATAAAATCTCCACTTTGACCTGTATCAAACAAAATCTTTTTCTCATTAATTTCTATATATAAGGAGAGTCCATGTTCACTATATAAAATATTATTTTTATCAGAATTGTTTTCAATAAGAGTTGTTATTTTTAAACTCATTTATTTTTTCTCCTTATTATAATAATCTTGAATTGCATTTCTAAGCGCTTGAACGCCAAGATTTGAACAATGTTTTTTGCTTTCTGGCAATCCTCCTAAAGCATCTATTATGTCTTCTTCAGTAATTTTTAATGCTTCTTCTAAGGTTTTCCCTTTTGAAAGTACCATAGTCATACTGCCAGTAGCAATAGCACCTCCACACCCAAAAACTAAAAATCCGATATCTTCAATTATGTTATTTTCTATTCTTACAAATATTTCTATATAATCACCACAACTTGGATCTCCATTGTATCCTTCACCATTTGGACTATCAATAATTCCCATATTTCTTGGGCACATAAAATGATCTAATGCAATATCTGAAAATTCTTCCATATATAACCCTCTCCTATTGTATTATGACGAAGACATGATACATGATATTTTATTTCCTTGAACTTTTTCCATAATTCACATTCTCCTTACTGATTTTATATCATAAAAATGATATTATTTTAATTCATTAATAATTTTTTTAACTATAGGATCAAATAATAGTTCTAAGCTTTCATCTATATGTGCCTCTTTATATTGTCCTAAATTATTTATGCTATTTAACATAGGAAGCTCTCCTAAAAGTTTCAAATCCATATCTTTTAAAAACTTTTCTGTATTATCACCATTAAATAGTTTCATCTTTTCTCCACATTTTGTACAAGTTATATAACTCATATTTTCGATAACGCCTAATATATTAATATTCATCTTTTTAGCCATATTAACAGCTTTTGCTACTATCATTGAAACTAAATCTTGTGGAACTGAAACCATAACTACACCACTTATAGGAATAGACTGAAGAACTGTTAATGCAACATCTCCTGTACCTGGTGGCATATCTATTACTAAATAATCAAGTTCTCCCCAAAGTACATCAGTCCAAAATTGCTTAACCATACCGGAAATTATGGGCCCTCTCCAGATTACTGGATCTTCCTCATTCTCCATTAATAAATTTAAAGACATAACTTTTATACCATCATTTGTTTCTACTGGATTCAACATATTTTCTGAATTTGAGGCTTTTTTATTTGCCACTCCAAGAAGTCTTGGAACGCTTGGACCAGTTACATCAGCATCTAAAATACCTACACTATATCCTAATCCTTTTAGATTCTTTGCAATAGTAACCGAAATTGAAGATTTACCAACTCCACCTTTACCACTCATAACCCCAATAATCTTCTTTACATTATTCAATGGATTATTTTCAATCATACAACTAGCTTTATCTTTTGTACATCCATCCTTTGATGAACAAAAATTACAATCTGACATAAAATCATCTCCTAAGCTTAATTAGCATTTGCCAATATAAATATTATTCCTATTTAAAGTTATTGTCAAATGCTATTAATCCTATATCCTCACTTTAAAATTTTTACTAATTCTTCTTCTCCATTCCTTAAATTCTTTCCATAAATAAACTTAACTGCAAAATCTGTTTTAGGATTATTAAATATATCTTCCGGAGTTCCTATTTCACATATTTTTCCTTCATTAATAATTGCTATTCTATCTGCTAAATATAATGCTTCATTAAAATCATGAGTAACATGAATTGTTGTAGTATGCAATTTCTTATGTATTTTCTTTAAATTAACTTGAAATTCCATTTTAGTATTCGGGTCTAAAGCACTACTTACCTCATCCAATAAAAGTATTTTAGGCTTTGTTACAATAGCCCTTGCAAAAGCTACTCTTTGCTGCTCTCCTCCACTTAAATTATTAACTTTTCTATTTAGCAAATGTCCTATATTTAACATTTCAGTTATTTCATCTAAGGCTATAGTAATATCTTTCTTTTTTATGTTCCTTGCCTTGAGTCCAAAAGAAATATTCTCTCTTACCAATAAATGAGGAAACAATAAATAGCTCTGATATACAAGACCTATATTTCTGTTTTCTGGTGATACTTTTGTAATATTGAGCTCATCAATATATATATCACCTTTATCTAATTTATACATTCCAGCTATTGATTCTAGAATAACGGTTTTTCCTGTTCCTGTAGGTCCTAATATAACAAAATACTCTCCATCATTTACTTGAAAATCTATATCTTTGAGCTTAAATTCACCAAAATTCTTATGAATGTGATTAACTTTAAGCATAAATTCACTTCTTTCTATTTTTTTAAATACAGTCTCTCTTTTTTACAAACAAATTCGAAAGTAATTAATCCTATAATTGAAATAATTATTAATATTGTTGCTGCTGCTAAAGCTTTATCTAACTTTCCACCTGATAAATTTAGAAATATTGCTACGGGCAGCGTCTCAGTTTTCATTCTTATGGATCCTGCAAGCATTAAAGCAGTTCCAAATTCTCCAAGAGTATTTGTCCAAGTTATTATTATAGCTGTAATCAATCCATTTTTAGCTAAAGGAAGACTAACTTTAAAAAATGTACCAAAACTTCCGTAACCCAGAGTTCTTGATATAAATTCAAGCTTAGGATTTATATCCTCAAAAGTTGTTCTTATAATCCTAATCATATATGGAGCATTAATAAAAAAATGAGCTAATATAATTCCTTTAATTGAAAATACTGGATCCAGATTTAATTTATTGAGTATGGCGCTCATTCCATCATTACTAAATAGCAATAATAATGCAATTCCTGATGCAATTGGTGGAATTGAATTTGGAATTTGAATTATTCCGCTAATTATTCCTTTTCCATAAAACTTGAATTTTGCTAGTCCATATGCTATAGGAATTGCAAATATTAATGAAATCAAAGTTGCTATTGTTGATGTATATAAAGTCATTTTTATTGCAAATTGAATTTCAGCATCCATAATGCTTTCTAAAAGATAAGGCAAACTTCTTTTTAATACTGAGCATATAGTAAGTAATATAAATCCTGTAAGTATAATTACGAATATACTTATAATTGTTTTAAAAAGAATGTCTTTATACTTTTCTTTAAACATATATCGCTACCTTTATTGCATTGGTTTTAAATTAAATTTTTTCAAGATTTCCTTTGCCTCATCGGATTCTGTAAAATTCATAAACTCCTGTGCTAATTCATTTTCACTTGAACTTTGTAGTGTACATACAGGAATAGTTTTAATCATATTTTCATTTTCTGGAATGCTTATTAAGTCTAAATCCTTAGATGAATTTAAAATGTTATCTTCCCATACAATTGAACAATCTCCTTTACCTTGAGAAAGAAAAGTGACAACTTCATTCACTGTACTAAAAGTTGATATTATATTATTTTTTGCAGCATCTAATATTCCTTGTTTTTCGAATAATTTATTCGCTAGTTTGCCTAATGGTGTGACTTGTGGATCACCCAAAATAACTTTAACACCTGGATTTCCAAAATCTTTTAGAGACTTAATATTAGCTGGATTTCCCTTAGGAACAGCAATAGCTGGTATATGTTTAGCTAATTCTTTTTCATCTTTTATTAAATTCTTATCCTTGGCAGATTGATAATCTTCCACTGATGCTAAAATGCAAAGATCACCTTTCTTAGAAATTTCCATTTGACTAATAAGTTCGGTAGAATTAGCATATGTAAATTGAACATCAGCACCATATTTTTCTTTAAATTTTTCTCCAATAGCTTCCATTGGGTTATTTATCCCAGCTGCACAATATACAAGTAATGATTTCCCTTCAAATCTTTTCTTTTCAGATGAATCAGTTTGGGATACCTCATTTTTAGAGCTATTTGAACTTACTTGCGCTGATTTTTGTATTCCGCTGCATCCTGTGATTAATGCTATCATTATTAGATTAATTACCCCTATCCATATAATTCTTTTTAGTTTCATTTATACTCCCCCTACTCATTTATATCGTAAAACAATAAAACATGGCATAACACAACTTTTTTATTTTCACAACGTCGTGTTATACCATGTTTTGTTATATTATATATCATTCCGTTAATCATTTCAATATATTTTATTGTCAAATGCCAAAAAAACATATTGACTTACTACAGCAATCATCTTATTATTAATTGTAAATATAACTCATTTTTATATTAGAATATAAATTTTAAGGAGGATTTATAGATGTATATTTCTGATGAACTTATAGATAGGTTTATAAAAGAAGATGTACCTTATATAGATTTAACAACTTTAGCTTTAGGAATTAGTAATATAAAAGGTACAATTCAATTTTTCACAAGAGAAGATGCTGTTCTTTGTGGTACAGAAGAAGTTGCGAAAATATTTAACAAGTTAAATATAGAATTAATTAGAACTAAGCCTTCTGGTACTTTAATAAAAAAAGGTGAAGTTTTCCTTGAAGGAAAAGGTAGTGCTGAAGATCTACATATAGCATGGAAAGTCTCACAAAACATTCTTGATTACAGTTCTGGAATCGCTACAAAAACAAAAAAACTAGTTGATATAGTTTCTAAAATAAATCCAAATCTACATATTATAACTACAAGAAAAGTTGTTCCTGGAACAAAAGAATTAGCTATTAAAGCTGTTGTTGCAGGAGGTGGATTCCCTCATAGATTAGGTTTATCAGAAACTATATTAATATTTAAACAACATTTAAACTTTTTAGGTGGCATTGATGAACTTATAAAAATAATAGAAAGCGTAAAATCTAAAGCCTGCGAAAAAAAGGTAATAGCCGAAGTAGAAAATATAGATGAGGCCACAAAGCTTTGCAGTAACGGTATTGATGGTATTCAGTTTGATAAAGTTTCATGTGATGATTTAAAGTCATATGTAAATACTCTTAGAAACATTAATCCTTCAATTGTTATTTTAGCTTCTGGAGGTATTAATGAAAATAATATTGAGGAATATGCAAAAACAGGTGCAAGTGCTATCGTAACAACTTCTCTATACCATGCAAAACCTATTGATATTGGCTGTAGGATAACAAAAGATATCGTATGCACAAATAAACCTTGATATAATAAGTTTATTTATAATTTTCCTTTACTTATAAAATACTTTATCTCTTTGTTTATCAAAAGCCTTATAAAAAAATATGCAATAATAGCAAAACCTATTAATTCAGGTAAATAATAAGTTGGATCTGTAATAAGTCTAACCATATCACTACTCACCCAATTACCTTCTGGTCTTGCAGGAAACTTCCACCCTAAGTATGGCCAAAATAATATATTAGGATATAACCACATACTATCCAATACTAAATGAATAGAACTACTAATTCCCAACAACAAAATATTATTTTTACCATTTCTATTTAACATATATAAACCTATTAATATCAAAGATAAAGAAAATATTAAAGTATGTCCAAATATTCGACTATTATGAAATATGTTACGTAATAACCCAGCGCCAATTGGTTTGTCAATAATATCGGGTAATATCGATCCAACCAAGACAAATCTGTAATCAATTAAAACTTTGTCCCTTAACTTTTTATCTCTATGTAAAATTACTTCATAAGCTTTTATTACTTCTGTTGTTAATCCCAAATGTCCAAAAAAAATCATTCATTTCCCTCCCATTATTAGATAAATTATATTTTATCATGCACTTGGAAGAATTAACTATTCTTTACACAGGTAAGTATATATAACTATTATCAACATTGACACCCTTCCGTGCAAATATCCCTTTACTAGTTGGGTAATATTCATTTACTTCATAATCAGAAAAATCAGTGAAACTTACCTTTGGGGTTGTCAAATCTACTGTCATCTTTGAAAGATGTCTATTATTTGTTACATTTATAAAATATATTGTTCCGTTAAAAATCTTCATATCCTCTCCATTCATTACTCCTAATCTTTTTGTTGATAGGTCATTTAAATCAATAGAATAAAGATTATTATTATCTGAAGAATTAAAAGCCAATATTTTTCCTGAATAAGGTGCAAAACTATTTACTGAAAAATTAGAAAGCTTTTGTTTTTGCGTTCCATCTACTTTGATTGAATATAAAGTAGATTTATCACTTTTATTTTCATAAAGTATAGTATCTTCATCTACCAAATAATTTCCAACGTTATCAGAAGATATAATTGTGTCAGTATTGTTAACTGTATCAAAAGCATGAAGTTTATCCCCATTATCAGGATCAATAAAATATACAACGTTATTTACACCTATCATATTTGAAGCTTTTTCAGAAACCAAATTAGGCGTATATGCCCTATTTGATAGATCTATTGTTGATAATTTGCTATTATTGTCAGCATCAGAAAAATACGCTATATTATTCATAACCACTAAAGAATTAATGGGGTAATTATAGAAATCACTTACATTAGATGTATTTATGACATTTTTAGGATACGGCTCCTTAACCACTGAAAGATTATTATTATCATCCCAGTTAGGAAAAACTAATGTTTTGTCATTTATTTGAAATAAAGATGTATAAATAGATGAATCTTTTAAAGAAAAAGGTGTATAACCTTTCTTAAACGCCTCTTTATCTAAACTAGAATCAGAGCTTCCTCCAGCAGTAGTACTATTATTTACAGTAATCTGCTTTGTAGTATTTCCACTTTGACTTTGGTTGCTTTGACTTGAAGATTGTTGAGCTGAACACCCAAAAAAGCTTATACATGATACTAAAAATAACAACAATATAATTTTTTTCAATATAATCACCATTCTTCCTTTGATTTTAGTATTCTTAATTAATTTTACCACTTCTAGATTATTATTTGAACTTTTGTATTAAATTGTTACTTTAAATCATAAAATTCTATATTTCTTTTTTTTAATAATTTCATCAAATTATTTTCTACCATTATCTCAACAAATTCATCTACTAGTGATACTTTTTTGTAATAAGTATATTTTTAATAATTATATCATACCTGTCATTGGTTAAGTTGTTTATATAATACTATTTTTACTATATGACAACTACTCCATGCTCTTAAAATCCTTAACATCCGAGTGAGTGATAGTAATATAACCAATAAGAATAAAAATTATAATAGTTAAATATAGACTAACCAATCCAGTTCCTAGGCCAAGTCCTCCTCGAGCATAAGGCACTCCCATCCAATCCGCAAACGAAGCACCTAATGGTCGTGTAATTATGTAAGCATACCAAAATGCAAAAATTTCATTCAACGATAACAACCAGTACCCCAGAACTGGGATAGCAATTATTAATGCAAATAGCACACCAGAATATAAATATCCCAAATGCATTGTTGTCGCAGTCATATCTCCTGCTGCTGTACCAAGTGCGAATGTGGTCAAAATGGTAGACCAGTAAAAGAACTCTCGGCGTCTAGTGTAGATGCTGTGTATAGATAACGTCTTTTCACTCAAATACCACATTACGAAAATAATTGCTAGCACAGCCATAAAGAATATTGTTGAGGCAATGTATGGAATTCTAAATCCAACATGCACGACATCGGCAGCCATAGTACCAAAAATACTTACCATGATGACAGTTATCCAATATATCCAAGGAATATATCTGCGTACTGATAATTGAAGTACTAAAGAGGCTACTAGTGCTATTCCCGCAATAATCACTGCAATTACCGGATCTATATGATTAGCCAGATAATCAGATGCCACCTCTCCCATTCCAGTGGTTAACACTTTGATAATCCAAAAAAAGATCGTAATTTCTGGAACCTTAGAAAAAACACTCTTTTTTTCATATAAAATATTATATATTACTTTACGTTCATTCAATTTCTTTTCCTCCAGTTTCATTTACATTTAATTACACTATATATATCAGAACTATATGCTCTCATATATACTTTTCAATTGTATTCCTATCTTTCTAATATCTTTTTGCTTTACTAGATTGTAACCTGAATCCTGTAAAGATGGCAGATTGTGTTCAAGTATCCTAATAATTTTATCTTTAAACTCTTCTATGGTTTTTCCTTTGTACACTTCTTTTTCATCAGAAAACATTTTCTTATAAATAGGGATATCTCTAATTAATATTGGTATTTTCATCGCAAGTGCTTCAAGCAGCACAATGCCTTCAGTTTCTTCATGAGTAAGAAACAAAAACAAGTCACTTCCACTGTAGGCATCACGCAATTCATCTCTGCATACGTAGCCTGGAAACTTCACATTGCCTGGAGCTGTGGCAATATCATTCTGTATAGCATGTGGTACAAGACTCGGATTCGTATATCCAAACCAAATAAATGTCATTTCCGGCATACTTTTTGCCAATTTTATAAAATCCCTTATGCCTTTACGCTCCATATAGTGACCTACTGAAACAATTACTTTTTCCTTATCAGATAAGTCATATTTTTCTCGGAATCTTTTTGCACCTTCTGAATCTCTGTAAAAGTAAGTAAGATCAATTCCATTAGATAAAGCCAAAATAGGCTTTTTAATATTATAGCCTGATAATAAATTTTTAGAGTACTCACTTGGAGTTATAATTACATCGCCAAGACTATAGCAAAATTTAATCCATCTCTTAAAAATAGGAGCAATAATATTGGATCCCCTAAAAGAGTTTTTAAAATCTTCCATAGTAGAGTGAGCATAATATATAATTTTTTTTCCTCTAACCTTCGATATAAGGGCAAAAAACACAGAATCCGGGAATATAGTATTTAGTTGAATAATATCATAAGAATCCTTTTTATCTGTTGTATATGGAATATTATTATCTTCTAATGCTTTTTGCTGATGATGGATAGCTCTACCAATCCCACTTTTTTCCACAAGTTTTAAAAAACCAGTATATAAGAGTATTTTCATCTTATAATTCCTCCTATCTTAATAAAGGTAATAATTTTTGTATTATAACATTTAGCATAAGACTATACATAACAATTGCAAAAGGTTTCCCTAAAAGTATAATAAGAACAAATCTTTCAAACTTCATTTTGCTTATCCCTGCTATATAGCAAAGAAAATCATCTGGTGCTACTGGTAAAAATATTGCTGCAGCAAATATACGCTCAAAACTAGGTTTTTTAAGCCAGCCTATATATTTATTAAAGACTTTTTTATTAGACATATTCATAACATATTTAAGACCATACTTCCTTGCAAGTAGGAATGCAGCAATTGAACCAATACATATACCAATATAGTTATATATAAATCCTTGAACCGAACCAAAGATTAAAACCCCAGCCACGCATCCTATAGCTCCTGGAGATATAGGTAACACTACCTGTATTGCCTGAAAAACCATAAATATTATTGGTGCAAACCATCCAAATTGCTGTAAAAATTTTTGAAGCGCTGTTTGAGATGTAAATAAATTCATTTGAACACCATATACAAAAAATGCAACTGTTATAGCTAGCCCGATCAATGTAGAGCTATTAATTAAAATATTCCATCTTGTACGCTGCACATATTCCATTTTATTACCTCCTCTTACCCAAAATTTCTTAACATGAACTTCTATACTTAATTTCTTCTTTTATCTTATATTAACTAAATCATATCAAGTAATGTTAAACTCAAAATACTTAAAAGTTAAACAGAAGTTAAACAATTTATTAAAGAGTAAAAAATAAGTGCTAGCTTTAATCTTCTGTGAGATTATTAGCTGCACTTATAAGGAAACTCGATTCGCATTCGCTCACTGAGTAAGCGATTCACACAAAATCATAGATTTTGGTTCTCTGCTTATACTTTAAATCGATAACCAGCCCCCCATACTGTTTGAATATGTACAGGGTTAGAAGGATCTTTTTCAATTTTCTCTCGTAATCTATTAATATGAACTGCAACTGTTTTAATATCTCCATATGCATCCATTCCCCAGATTTTCTTATATAATATTTCTTTACTAAAAACCATATCTGTGTTGGTAACTAAGAACAATAGCAGTTCATACTCTTTATTTTTAAACTCAGTCTCCTTACCGTCTATATATACCCGATGAGTTCTAGAGTTAATAATTACATTACCAACCTGTATATCCTCATTTTTTGCTGTATGGTCAGTTGTTAAACGCTCATATTGCGCCAAGTTTGCTTTTACTCTTGCCACAAGCTCTGTAGGAGAAAAAGGTTTTGAAATATAATCATCTGCACCAAGGCCTAGACCTCTTATTTTATCTACATCTTCTATTCTTGCCGTTACCATGATTATCGGAACGTCAATTGATCCACGTATCCTTTTACAAATCTCATATCCATCAATATTAGGCAACATTAAATCCAAAAGTATTAAATCATATTCTCCAGAAGATGCATGTTTTAAACCTTCTATTCCATCCGACACAATAAAGGTTTCAAAGCCGCTTATCTCTAAAAAATCTCTTTCAATTTCAGCAATGGATTTATCATCTTCAATAATTAGAATTTTTTTCAACACTAGTCCCCCTTGTATATTTAGGCAGTGTCATTATAATAGCAAGCCCACCTTCTGTCACATTTTCTGCTCTTATAGATCCACCTAACTGCTCTAAAATTTTTGCTGTTATAGAAAGTCCTAGACCACTACCCTTGCTTGGATTACTTCTAGAAGGATCTGTTCTATAAAAAACATCAAATAACTTTTCAAGTGTTTCATCACTAACACCAGGCCCATTATCTTCCAATCTAATTGTAACATAGTTTTCTTTGTCCTCGCAGCTGATTATCATTTGACCCTGTTCCTTATTTTTGTACTTCACACTGTTTTCCAAAACATTTATTACAGCATTACGCAACTGCACAACATCTGCTTGAATACAAATATCTTTTACATTTTGCACCATTTTAATAATTAATCCCTTTTCTTTGTATTCTTCAAATAGATTTACCGTAATATTTGAAAGTTCTTTCCCAATATCTACTTTTTCTAAATATAAAGGAAATTCTCCAATATCTAATTTAGAGAATAAAAATAATTGACTGACAATGTGCTCCAAATCACTAGTTTTATTCTTTATTGTATCCAAATAACGCTTTTGTGTTTTCGGAGTAGATGCTACTCCGGTTTCTAATCCTTCCACATATGCTTTTATTGATGTTAAAGGGGTTCGTAAATCATGTGAAATTCCAGCAATCAACTCTTTACGATTGGCTTCATCTTTTTGCCTCGCCTTTACTGAATCTAAAAGTCGCTGAGCCATTTCATTAAAATCAGAACATATACCCTCAAATTCATCTTTTTCATTATAATCTATGTGATAATCTAAATTACCATCTCGAATTTGATGTACTCCATATACTAAAGTTTCTAATGGCATAATAATACGCTTAAATACAAAACTAGTTAAAAATCTATTTGTTAACAATATAATAGCAATAACAACAAAAAATATTATTACTCCTAGGGTAAATATTACCCTATCATAAGCCTTACTATCTTCCTTATTATGATACGCGAAATCAGTATCTTCTATAACTATGTTGTATTTACCTACGCTTTCCTTATAAATAGCTATGTTATCCATAATAAACACATGATTGCCAGCTTTAGATAAAGCAGTGTTTAAAATAGTAGTATCTTCAACATTTGCTGAAGGATATATTAATTCATTCCCTTCATAAACACTCAATGAGATGTTTTTATCTTCATTCTTTTTATTAAATGTATCTATATCTGCTTTCTTCTGATCAAGACTAGTATCTACAGACCAACTGTTTGTAATCTTATTTATTTTGTCCATAGAGTCATAAAAGAATTTTTCATTTGGATCATGATCTCCCATTATTTCCATAACTCCAAGTATTGTACCGCCTACCATTATAAAACCTAAAATTGCAGGTATAACAAGCATTAAAAGATTAGAAATAAATAAGCGCTTCTTTATGGTCACATAATTCACCTTCCTTAATTTATTATATCACTAATTCCTTGCTGCTCTGATATAACTTTTTTATAAGAATAAAACAATATTCACATTTCTAACATATTGTAACCATTAATCCATAATATTTTTAAGAACATATCATATTTAAAATTATTTATCTGCAAATGCCATTTTTCTTAACACTCCTAAATTGCAAGCAAAAATATTAGAACAAACTACAGAAGTAATTTCAACACATTGTTTAATATCTAATAAATAAGATGCTTTACCTTTCATATAATTATCTAGAATCTTTTCAATTAATTCTTTTATTGAAGCAAGACTATTAACTATGCGGCTTTTATTATTTATAGTTTTATTAAAGTGATTTCTTAGCTCATCAAAATTATCTAATAAATATTTTTGTAGTTCACGTTCATATTTTATATGATTTGATATATTGCCTATTGATCCAGAAATATGCGCATTGCAGCAAAAATCACATAGATAATGAATAACTATACCTAGCTGCATTGAATGATAACCATTAAATTTTTTAACTGATAGAAGTTCTTCAATTTTTTCAATAACGTATTTGAAAGATTTTTGCATATAATGGGGATGTGTTTTTACATGCCAGCTTTGATCAATCATCACAAGTCCAAAATTAAACATAAACTTAGAAAATCCCTTTGGAACAACATTTATATTATTACTAAATGCTAATTCTGCTATCTTAACATGAGTTTTTACTTTCATAATTAACCACTCTCCTGTCTAATATTATGCATTAAAAAGCAAAACTACATGTTAATTAATAATTATACTTTTTAATAATCTTGTACCCTCTAAGTAAACTGATGTTTTTATACAGAAATCTTTTGATATTGGTTTTCTATTAAGAGCAAATCTTTATACAATTCTTCTACTTTATTAGCAAAATATTCTGCCGAAAACTTTTCCGTTGATTTTACAGCCCCAATAGATAAACTCTCTTTTTTTGATTTATTATAAAGAATAGAATCCAGATATCTTATAAAATCTTCTTCATTATGGAATGCATATCCATTAATACTATCCTTTAATACACCCTCTAAACATTTATCGACTTTTGCCACAACTGGCACTCCTGAAGCTAGTGCCTCAATATAAGTAAGCCCTTGAGTTTCACTTTGTGATGCACTTACAAAAACATCTCCTATTTGATAATACATACCAATATCACTCCATGGTCTTTCACCTACAAATATTGTCTTTTTATCAATTCCAAACTCCCTTGTCTTTTCTTCTAAAATATCTTTTTCTGGACCATCCCCAATTAGTACAAATTTAACATCTACCTTATATTTTAAATAAGATTTCATGGTCGTTAAAATTTCTTCAATATTTTTCTCTTTTGCTAATCTTCCAATGTAAAGTAAAACCTTATCTTTTTCTTCTATTCCTAGATTACTACGTAAGTTTTGTACTTCATCTGAATTGAAGTTATATTTAGAAAATTTGTTGAGTTCTATACCTGTAGGAATAACTGAAATATCTTGTTTTACATTATAAGATAAAAGTAATTCCTTTACTTTATTCGTAGGTACAATTACTTTATCGGCAGAGTTACAAAAGTTTATACTTATTTTTCTTACAGCCATTTTTGCAATCGGATCAAATATTCCCAATTTTCCTATATAGTGTGTGTAATCTTCATATATAGTGTGATATGTGTGTAAAAAGGGAATATTTAATTCTCTAGCCATAGTTCTCCCAAAAATACCCAAAGAAAATTCTGTGTGAGTGTGAATCACATCAAGACCTAATCTTTTTATAGTCTTTGATAAACGTGGATTATAGAACATTCCAACACGTCTTGCACTTATAAAAGGAATACTTGGCACTCTGTATACATTTATTTCTTCACCCTCTGCTTTAGGATCTGTAGTTGTAAATACATACACTTGATGTCCTCTCATTTCAAGATTTTTTTTAAGCATTAATACAGAAGTTGCTACTCCATTTATCTGTGGATAATATGTGTCAGTAAAAAGTCCTATTTTCATTTTCATCACTCCTTATTTCTCTATCATAAATATAGTATAAATTAGAAAGGTAAAATAGAAAGAAATCAAAGTTAAACTATTTATAAACTGAAAATATATTTTCTTCTAGATTTGAAAATCTGTTAACTTCTTAGCATTGAGGTATGTTCTTCTTGTAAGATGTGGTTCTATTGACTCTTTCTCATTACATGTACAAAAGCAGCAATAACCTGCGTTATTATACCTATAGTACAAAAACCGTACCATCCAAATTTATTATACATAAATGAACCTAAGCATGATCCGACAGCTCCTCCTAAGAATAGGGAAACCATATAAATTGAAGTAATTCTATTTCTTGCTTCTTCGCTTAACCTCTGAATTCTAGTCTGATTTGCAACATTACAAGAATTTACTCCCATATCAAGTAATATCAATCCCAATATCAATCCCCATACTTGAAATCCAAATACAATAAAACATAGATAAGAAACAAGGATAACTGCAATATTAACACCGACTGTGAATTTTGCACCTTTTTTATCAGAAAGCCTTCCTGCCAAAGGTGCTAACATAGCTCCAGTTACACCAAGTAATCCAAACATTCCTACTATATTTGTATCGAAATTAAAGGCAGAACTTTGTAAATGAAACGTAAGCGTTGTCCATAATGCACTGAATGCAGCTAAAATCATTGCTCCATTTATTGCAGCTTCCTTTATTACAGGAAATTTTTTGGGCAAGGCAGTCATTGACTTTAAAGACGAAATATAATTCATATTAGCATTTGCATTAGCTTCACATATTGGAAGCAGAACTTTTAATACTATAAAAAGACCTATCATAAAAAATACAGCAATAATATACATAGTTCTCCAATTAAAATATTTTCCAACTATTCCACTTATAACTCTAGATAAAAGTACACCTATTAGAAGTCCACTCATTATATGTCCAATATTCTTTCCTCTTTCTGCTTCATTTGAAAGTTTTGCACATAACGGAAGTAAAAGCTGTGGAATTACAGATGTTGTTCCAATGGCCAAACAAGCTACCGCAGTAAGTGCAAAATTAGAAGAAAAATACATAATTAAAAGAGACAATGCCGATAAAAAAAGCATGATCAATATTAATTTCTTTCGTTCTACAAGATCTGCAAGTGGCAAAATCAGAAATAATCCTAATGCATATCCTGTTTGTGTAAGGGTTGCAAGTAATCCTGCACTAGCCTGTGTAATGTGATAATAATCAGCTATCTTATCCAATAACGGTTGAATATAATAAATATTAGCTACTGCTATCCCACTTGCTGCTGCCATAAGTGCAATCAGCCTGCCATTTAACTGTGGTAATTCATTAGTTATATTTTTATTTGCAACTTCCATAGTTTTCTCCTCTTTTCTTAATTTACATTTTTTATATTAGATACAATTTCTTTCATCATAAGTGATAATTTTTCCTCAATTTCTTTATCTGTTATCAGGCGATTAACTAAAATGTCATGCAACATGTAATCTTCCATAAGATAAATATGAGTTGTATCTTCTGTATAAAATGCGTCTCTATCTACCTCAGCAGAATAGCCATAAAGTAGTTTTTTGCTATCTACTGAAAGAACAAACCATGGTATATTTTCTATAGTATTATGTGTTTTATTTCTTGAGTGCTTCTCAATACCTTCAATAGGATTGTCAATCTCATGACTGCTTCCTAAAACTTTGCACCCTCGTTTTTTACACTCCTTTAGCTCTGGAAGTAACAGTTCGTACATATGACTCCACACAGAAACTATTACATGATGTTTTGCTTCTTTTAGTAACTGCCTACAGTAAGCTGATATATTTTCCATCCCTTTTACTGTGAAAACGTAGATATCCTGTTTTTTACCTTCCTCTTCTAAATCTCCTAGGTCAGTTTTTACTTCTTCATAATCATTTTCCCATTCTTTTTTTATTCTCTCTAAAAAAATCTTACTAGGTACTGGCGTGTAAATCTTTATATTTTCACTACTTTCTTCAACCATTGCCAGTCCACGGTTAGTTATTGATTCCAAAATATCATAAATTCTAGCTCTTGGTATGCCAGATTCTTTACTGATTCTGTAGGCATTAGCTGTTCCTGTTTTTAATAAACCTATATACGCTTTAGCTTCATAAAGATTTAGACCAAATTTTTGTAATTTATCAAATAAGGACTCTTTCATCTTTCTTTAACTTCTCCTTTCAATGGCGATCATATTTAGTAACTACTACAATAGTAACTATACTACTGCTATATATATTTGTCAATTCGCATTTTAAGAAAAAAATAGAAAGGATACCTTAGAAATACAAAAATACTTACCATATTTGATTTTTATATGGTAAGTATTTTCTAGTAATTCTTTATCTAATTATAGTAAATTTATCACTAACTTATGATATGGTTCACCCTTTATTATCCTAAACTTCTTCCTAAAATAAGTCTACAAATTCACCTTGTATACTCTTTCAAAATATCATAGGTGTATTTTATTATTTCATCACAAGTCACACCTTTTTTCTTTAATTCAATACATTCGAGAGTACCATACTTTTCTTTAACCTTACTTATTATGTCTTTTGTAAGTATTCTTGAATTGTTTTTTTCACCGCTTGTATTTCTGCCTTTTAGAGCTCCCACAGCCATAAGAGTTCCCGTAATTGCTCCGCAAGTGCTTCCTACAGTCATACCGCCACCGAAAGGACTTGCTATTGATACTGGAATATCCAAATTTGTATCTTCATTAAACGCCTTAATAATTGATTCTGCGCAGTTGTAACCTTCTTTATGAAATTCTAATACTTTTTCCATTTTATATTCTCCCCCACAAATTATATTTTTTATCTAAAATTATATTTAGTAACAATACTTTCTCTATTCTTTGTTTTATCATTAAAGTATTCATAAAATGATAATGCCAAAAAGCTTCCTGTTATATTATAAACATTATTGAATCCTAAATTTTGTAATGCTAAAGTCGCATTGTAGCTTCTTTGACCAGTTCTACAATGTAAATATACTGGTTTATCCTTTGGTATCTCACTTATTCTATCTCTTATTTCACTTAATGGAATATTAATTGAATTTTTAATATGTCCATTATCATATTCTCCTCTTTCTCTTACGTCTATTATATAAGCATTATGCTCAACAAGTCCCCTAACTAAATCTACATTGACTTGTTTAAAATCTCCATTTAAAAGATTTGATCCAACATATCCTGCATAATTAACAACATCTTTTGCTGTTGCAAATGGTGGTGCATAGCATAATTCTAAATCTTTTAAATCTTCTACAGTTCCACCAAATTTAATAGCTGTAGCAATTACATCAATTCTCTTAGTAACATCCCCTTTACCTATAGCTTGAGCTCCTAAAATCTTTCCTGTTGGAACTTCATATAATAATTTCAAATGTACAGGAGATGAGTTAGGCATGATTCCTACCTTATCTGTAAGTATTACTCTTACAACATCATACTTAATCTTTATATTAAGTACACTTATAAGGGCCTCATTTAAACCTGTGGACGCTCCATTATAATCAAAAACTTTTATAGCAGATGAACCAATATATCCTTTATTTAATCCTTTCTTTCCATTCATATGATCTGCAACAGATCTGGCTTGTTTTTGAGCTGGACCTGCAAGGGATAATTTTACATTAGAATGAGTTAATGAATTATAAACTTCTATTGCATCTCCAACTGCATAAATGTCATCATCATTTGTCCTGTAATTTGTATCTACCTTTATTGCTCCAGTTTCACCAATGTCTAATTCAGCTTCTTTTGCTAAAGCTGTTTCTGGCGACACTCCTATAGCCATTACAACAACCTTTGCATTTATTTCTTTACCTGAAGATAATATCACCTTATCTTTATCGAACTTTTCAACTTTATCGCCAACAACTAAATTTATTCCATTATCATAGATTTCTTTATGAAATATTTGAATCATATCATAATCAAAAGGTCTTAATATTTGGTCAGTTGCTTCTATTAAAGAAACATTACAGCCAGCCTCTCTTAAGTTTTCTGCTGCTTCAACGCCTATATATCCACCACCAATAACTGCTATATCTTTTGCATCAAGAGATTTAACATATTTATTTAACTTATCTATATCAACAACATTTCTTATTGTAAAAACATTCACTTCTTCAATTCCAGAAATATTAGGCACAATTGGATTAGCTCCTGGAGATAATACTAACTTATCATAGTTTTCTTCATATGTTTCACCAGTCTCTAAATTTTTAACTGTTACATACTTCTCTTTCTTGTTTATTGATAAAACCTCATTATTTACTCTTGCCTTAATATTATATTGAACAAGGAACTTTTCTGGACTCATTAAAACTAATTTATCCGCTTCATCTATTACACCACTTAAATGATAAGGAAGTGCACAATTTGAAAAAGATACATGAGGTCCTCTTTCAAACATTATAATTTCGTCTTCTTCACTAAGTCTTCTAAGTCTTGCAGCAGCTGATGCGCCCCCTGCAACTCCTCCAACTATTAATATTTTCTTCTTCATAACATTTACCTCCTTGTAATTCTAATTTATAAATATTACATTCTCTTTTATATATAATCGTATAAAATTTTATTTTACTTATCCTCCAGGTACTTCCTCTATGATTTTATTATATATAAATCTTTTAAAAATTTATGTGATTTAGTTACACACAAATAATTCTGCAAAAAAAGAGAGATCAAACAAATTTAAGTTTCCCTCTCTCTAGTAATAAAATTCTAATTTTTATTATGATAATAAACAAAATATAAATCTATAATGATAACCATTAAAATAATTAATAGTTATTAGTAATTATTAAAGGCACCTAACCTATTTAGGTACCTTTATTTTAAGTAGTTTATATTTCTAATCGTTAATAAATTTTCACTTATTTTCTTTTAGTTCCTACATATGACCCCATTCCCCCTGCAACATTAACAACATCAAATCCTTGACTTTTAAGACTGTTGCAAGCTCTTGCACTTCTTCCACCTGACTGACACATTATGTAATATTCTTTGCTTTTATTTAAATATTTTTCCGGGTCATTTAAAAGTTCGCCCATCGGAATATTTTTTGCACTTTTTATACTTCCACCTGCATACTCATATTTTTCTCTTATATCAATCAGTTCAACTTTTCCAATTAAATTATCAATGTCATTTACATTAATAACCTTACCTTCATCTCTCTTTAAAAATCCAAACATTTTAACTCCTCCTTCTATGATTTTATTATATACTAGTATTTCACAAACATATGTGATTTAGTCACATACATGGAATACCTCATAAAAGGAAAATAGACTACTTTTATTCTCCCTCTTCTCATTATCAAATTGTTAAAAACATAAATTTCTTAATTTAGTTATCATCTTGCCTTTACTCAAAAATGAAATATATAAAACAACAATAAAATGTTATGCTTATTCTTTAAAATGCCATAAAAAATATTCTTACTCCTACAATAGCTAATGCAACTGCGAGACTTCTAATTATTGCTACTCCATGAATTTTATTTGAAAGTTTCGCACCTAACTGTGCTCCAAATAATACTCCAATGGATAATGCCGCTGTTTGTATTACACTGGATTGAAGTACCCCATTTACAATGTGAACTACAGTTCCAGATAGTGACATTACTGCTAAAACAAAATGTGATGTAGCTGTTGCAATATGAACTGGATAATTTAATATATTAACGAGCACTGGAACATGTATTATTCCTCCTCCTATGCCTAAAAAACTGGACATAAATCCTACAAAAACACTTACGATAATTCCAATTATGGGATTGTAGGAAAATGTATGTTCAATGCCTTCAATATCTGTTACAGTTCTTGTAATATAACCATTCTTAACTACTAAATTGTTTTCCATTTTTTCTTTTTTAGTCCTCAATATCAAGAATATAGATACAATAACTAATATTACACCAAATATTCCATTAAAAAGCCTCCTCGGTACATATGATGTTATTACTGATCCGAGTATTGATCCAGGAAGGGTTGCTATTGCAAAAATTATTCCTGATTTATAATCAATACGTTTCATCCTAGAATAGGCAAAAGAACCAGAAAGCGCATTAAAAAACACCACTGCAAGAGAAATACTAGTTATTGTATCAGGACTCTTGTCAGGATATAATAGCAATAAAATAGGTACTAGTATAAACCCTCCACCAGCACCAATTAAAGTACCAAATGCTCCAACAAGAAACCCTAAAGGGATTAACCATACAAATTGTATCAATTTAAAAACCTTCTTTCATAACACTTATAATCTATATATTTAGGGAGGTCAATAAACCTCTCTATTTTATAAACAATTAATTCAATGCTTCTCATTTATATTATACTCCACTTTTGACCATTTTGGAAATAAGTTTTTATTTATATAATTTTTAATTCATGATTATTATTGCAAATCATCTAATAAATTAGAGTATTAAAAAATAATTAGTATTTTGTTGAGTTAATTATGAAATTAAATTCAATTTCAAAAAAATAACAGACTTCATATATAAATACAAAGTCTGCTATTTCTATAATACATTACCATTCTCTACCCGGATCACTTGCCATTGAATTAACTGTACCTTTGGGATATAAAACAGAATAATGATCTAATTTAGGGTTACTGTTACTATCATTAGGTGCCTTGAATACAAATAAAATTTTAAAGTCTTCTCCTGATACATAACCTATAATTTTCTCACCATTATCTGTCACATCATGAGGAGGTGTTCCGAAAAAATCTTCAACCATTGAAAGAGAAATTTGATCTAAACGTTCATCGAAAGATCTAATTTCAAAGATTCTACCGCCTTTATTAGATCCAAAAACCACTTTATTTTTCGAATAGGTGGAATAATTCCCCTTAGCATCTGCTACCCATTCTGATTTATCTGCTTTTCCAAGCTTCTCCTCAACCTCTTGTAAGTTAGAAGATTTAGCTTGAAAATCAGAATTAATAATTTTTCCTTCTTGTGCCATTATCTTAATATCATTAAGAATACTTTTCTTTGAGTTGTCTTCAGATTTTGGGGATTCATTATCATTTCCACTATTATCACCTGATTCAGATTGAACATTAGATGAGGCTGAAACTTTATCTTTACCTTGAATATTCTCGCTTTTATCCTGAGATGACTTATTTGAATTTGAACAGCCTACCACAATAGTTAAGGAAAGAAGTATCACAGCAACTAAAGTCAGTTTTTTATTAAATAACAACTTTATAAATTTTTTAGAGAATATAATAATATTCCCATCCACAAACTCCTCGCATCCTTTCTTACTCTCTATTGATATATAAAATAATATAATCTATGTAATAATTACATTCTTCCTTTACTTACTCTTCTATAATAATTGAAAAATAAAAACATTATCCATACAACTACTCCACTTAAGCTAACTAATTGAGCTATTCTAATACTTCCAAGCATTAAACTGTCAGTTCTCATTCCTTCAATTACGAATCTTCCTATAGAATACAAACCTATGTATGTAAAAAATACTATTCCATTCTTTTTGCTTTTCCTCAATAAAATCATTAAGATTATAAACACCAATAAATCCCAAGTTGATTCATATAAAAAGGTAGGATTATAATATACTCCATTTATATTCATGCCTTTTTGAATAAACATTGGAAAATGCTTAATAAATTCATAACTTACCGCATCCCCATGAGCTTCTTGGTTAAAGAAATTTCCCCATCTTCCCAAGGCTTGAGCTAAAATAATTGAAGGAGCTGCAACATCTGCAAATTTAATAAAACTTAATTTTTTAATTTTTGTATATATTAAAGCTGTTGATAATGCAAAAATAAGCCCTCCATGTATAGCGAGTCCGCCATTTCTTATATTAAATGCCTCAATAATATTATTTTTATAGTTATCAAATTCAAATATTACATAATAAAATCTTGCACCAATTATACCAATTGGAAGAGATAACAGTACAACATTAAATAAATGATCATAATCAACATCTCTCCACTTACAATTGTAATTTGCTAAAAATATTCCTAGTGCCATTCCTGTTGCAATTAATATACCATACCATCTTACGTCAAATCCCCCAATTGAGAATGCTGTTGGATTCATAATTTACACTTCCTTATCTTTTATTTTTTTATCTTCTCTATAACCATAGCACAAGCTCCTACCGCTATAGATGTATCTTCAAAATATCCCCCATTACTAAAGAGAATATTCGTATTTTTAATATGACATTTTTGCAGAGCAATTTCTGTTGCTGTATCATAAAACAATCTTGAATATTGAATTAGTGGGCCACTTAAAATTATTAGTTCTGGATTAAACAACTTTATGTAATTTGAAAGTCCAATCCCAAAATATAATGCTGCTTCCTTAATAATGTTAACGGCAACTTCATTTTCTCTTTCAGCTAAGCTGCAAACATCTCTATAAATAATATTATTTAAATTTTTATTTAATCCTGTTGGATTGCATTCTTTCATTTTATCAATAAATTTTTCCGTTATACTCGATATTGATACATAGCTTTCTATACATCCATAATTTCCGCAAGAGCATAATTTTCCGTTTGCCTCGACAATCATATGTCCAAAAGCATCTTCCAAGTTGTTAATTGTCTGAATTAAAACGCCTGATGATATAATTCCAGTTCTTATTCCGACACCACAGTTAATATATGCAATATTGTTTTTACCCTTTCCAAGCCCAAAACTATACTCTCCAATAACTGCAGCATTAGCACCATTATCAATGCATATCATGGTATCATATTCTTTCTTTAATGTCTCATATAATGGATAAACCTTAAATCCTCCAACTATTCCTATCCCTATTCCAGCAATTGATGATTTTTCTATTTGTAATTTCATACACAACTCACTTATGCAGCCCGGAATAATTTCAGATATAGTTTCAATATCATATTCATGACTTAATAATCTATCTTTTATTATTTTTAATTTTAAATTGGTTATGACTATTTTAGTATAGATTCTCGAGATATCAATTCCAATAATATAAAAACCTTTTTGGTTTACATCATATAAACTTGGCTTTCTTCCTCCTGTAGATTCTCCAATATCACTTTCTACAATTATCTTTTCATTAAGTAAAATCTTAAGTTCTCTATTTAAAGTAGTTAATTTTATTTTTGTTATATTAATTAACTCATTTTTAGTTATAGGACCATTTTCCTGTATAATGCTTAAAATATATTTGCATCTATCATTTAATGAGCCAAAAACTTTACATGCTTCCAAGAATTTCGCTTCCTTTCTATAAATAATAATATCATCTTTTAACCACTTTGGAAATAAGTTTTTTATATTTAATATAAATATAATTTTACACTAATACTACTATACATTTTTTAAAATTGTATTTTTTTTAATAAAGACGGAATACTAAGAGTAGTTTTACTAAGGAGTGATAAAAATGATATTTTCAAAACAAACAGGTCATATAAACAATACTACTTCTGATTCATCAAAACATGGATTAAATGCCTATAGTTTAGCTGGAATAGGCATTGGTGGAGTAATTGGAGGCGGTTTTTTCTTAGGTTCAAGTTTAGCCATAAGAGAAGCAGGTCCTTCTGTAATACTTGCATTCATCTTTGGTGGTTTATTAATGTCTCAAGTACTTGGTTCAATGACAAGTATAAGTATAAATAGGCCCGTTAAAGGCTCTTTCCGCGTATACACAGAAGAATATATGGGTAAATTTACAGGTTTTTTATTAGGCTGGGTAATATTCACCTCTGGAATCTTAACGCTAGGTTCTGAAGCAATTGCCACAGGAATATTTTTAAAATATTGGATTCCTAATATTTCATCCTCTGTATTTTCTCTAGCTGCTTTAATTATAGTAATATTTATTAACAGACTCGGGACCAAATACTTTGGATATATAGAATCTGTAATGTCCATAGCTAAAATAGCTGTAATAATTTTTTTTATTGCTTTAGGAATCTTTTTCGTTTCAGGAAATGGGATTCCACTAGCATCGAATCCATTTACTAGCTTCACCTCATTTTTTCCCAATGGAGTATCTGGTTTTCTCCAATCAATGTTAATAGTAATATTCACTTACGCTGGAGTTAGTACAGTGGCCATGGCAACCTCCGAAGTAAGAAACCCTCGTACTGAAATACCTAAGGCAACAATAATTTTAACAATAGGAATTGTCCTTCTTTATATACTTTCTATGTTTGTTATTGTTTCTACAGTATCATGGAATTTAATCAACACTGATATTTCTCCATTTGTTCAGAGTTTTAATAATATTGGTTACGGATGGGCATCTGCATTAATAAATGCGGTTATATTGGTATCAACATTTTCTGTAATGATAGGCACCTACTATAGTTGTGTTCAAATACTTGCATCATTATCAGAAGCAAATGAAGCACCAAAACAATTAAAAAATACCACAACAAATGGACTATTTAAATATTCCTGGCTCACCACTGGAGTAATTTCAATTTTAATTGTTTTAATAGCATTTGCTTTAGGAACAAAACTTTTTAATTATTTAATATCTTCCTCATCATATTTTTCATTTTTTAATTGGACTATCAATTTACTTACTTACCTAATATGGCTAAAACACAGAGAAAAGAATGAACTATATGACTCACCGCTTATTAAAGGAAGGCTAACTGCAATTATAACAATTGCAGTTATTATGATTTTGCTTGTTGTTAGCTTAGGTGTAAGTGATTTTAGAATAGGATTTTATGTTGCACTTAGTATATTGTTTATTATTTCTGCTTCCTATAAACTTATAAAACATTAATCTGGTAAAACTCTATTTAGGTTAGGTTTGATTCAAACCTAAGTCTTGTCCGAACTTATAGTCTAATTGTGATAGACATAATATATAAAGTTTAGTGCAACTTATCATCAATGCACAGAGAAGTAGAGAACTTAATTAGGTTCTTTATTTCTTTATGTGCCTTAATATATTCTATACATCATAATTCCTGATTTGCCTTAGTTCTATACACTTCGGCAATAAAAAATTTTAATTTTAGTTTTGTTCTCCTTGAATGCTTTTGAGAATAGCAATTTGATCTTGTATATCTTCCCTCTCTACATTAATTTTTGTCCATTCACCAACTAAATTCCCATAAGCATGCTGAAGATGATCATAAAGATTATCTTCATTAATATGGCTTCTGTGATTTACAATAACAGTAAATGTCTTAACTTTATTAATATTATTGGTTGCGCATATGTTTTTTAGTTCCTGTGAAATCTTACTTAATAAAATAGTATCATGCATATTTTTCACTATCCTTCTATTTATTATTAATTATATATTTTTCTATTTGATCTAAAATTTCTTTAGAAATGGTTTCTAATTTTTCCTGTAATACAGTACTTAATCCAAAACCAAATTCAACCTCCTTGATTTCAATTGCATAAATTTCACCTTCAATACTTGGATAATAAAGTTTTAATAAATCCAAAGAACTATAATTATGCTGAGAATATCCTTTTTTCTTAGAAATAAAATTACTTAGTGGCTGACAGGTAACTTCACCTGGCTCTTTTCCATAACAGGCTGCATCTAAAACAAGAATATGATCATCTTCTTGTATATTAAAAATGCCATATTGAACATCAGTTTCAGCATAAATAACTTCAATCCCTCTTTCTAAAAGTTTTTCTTCTATACCTTTTGCTACTTCAATTCCTATAGCATCATCTTTCATTAAAATGTTTCCCATAGCAATAACCTTGATGTTAAAGCAAGTATTCCTTGAAAAATTTTCATTTACATTCAAACCAAAACCTCTACTATTTCTGTATTACCTGTTCCTCCAATTAAATGAGTTGCGCAAGACACGCAAGGATCAAAGGATCTTACAATACGACCAATTTCTATAGGCTCTTTAACATTGTTTAGCTTAGTTCCAATCAATGCCTTTTCGGTGGTGCCAGGAAGATTTGATGTATCTTTGGGTGATAAATTCCATACAGTAGGTGTTATGATATTGTAGTGATTAATAACTTTTTTCTCTATTTCAATCCAATGTCCAAGGGCACCTCTAGTAGTATCAGTTAGTCCTACCCCATAAGCTTTTTCTGGAATATCATAAACCTTTTGATTATTAGGTTTTAACTCTATCCTGTCAACGAGTTTTTTCATTATTCCTAGTATTTTTTCTGTTTCTAATACCCTTGCAATATTTCTATCCATGGAGGAATGTCCATTTGTGTATTCTCCACTGATTATTAATCTTGCCAAAGGTCCAACCTCCATAGGAAGTCCTAAATAACGAGGAGCTTTTATAAACGTGTATGCATCTGGTTTAGATAAATCTACTTCTTCTAATCCCTTATCTTTTTTATACCAAGAATAATGAACTTGCTCTGTGATTTTATCTGCTTCTAAAGCATATTTTATATTATCTTTCATTAGTGCTGGTTTAACATAAGTAATCTCTGGATCTTCATATTTATCAAATACTCCATAAGTCATAAAATATGGATAAGATTCTCCCTTTTTAAAATAATCAGGATAATATTTAGAAATTATCCCCACATCTTCTTTCATTATGTTTTTTACAAAAGACTCTATATTTCTAATAATGCTCTTAATCTTTTCTAATTTATATGCATCTATATTTACCGTAACTCCTCCTACAAAAATCCCATGATTATGGGGAGCTTTCCCCCCAAGAAGTGCAAGTCCTTCATGCGCTAATCTGCTAAGTTCAATGCTTTTAACATAGTCTTCCTCAATTTTTTTATTTATTTTATCAGGTAATCTGTAATCAGTATATTGTTGTTCCTCTATTAGTTTAATGCTCGATATCTTTGCGTAGCTTGGTATAGAAAGCAAATAGAAATGCCTTAAATGATTTTGTATAAACTCAAAGCCATGTAGAACATCTCGAATATAATTATCATTCAAACTAACTGTTACTTTTAATGCATCTTCTAAAGCTAAGGTAGAAGCCATAGAATGAGCCGTAGAGCATATTCCACAAATTCTCTCTGTAAAATATACAGCATCTAAAGGTGATCTTCCTTTTAGCATTTTTTCAAATCCTCTAAAAAGCAATCCACTAGCATTTGCTTTAACAATTGTATTCCCTTCTACTTCAGCTTTTATTTCTAAAAAACCGCTGATTCTAGTTACTGGATCTATAGTTATTGTTTTGCCCATAACTCCTCCTAATACTTTACAAAAGGTTCCATTCCATCTGGAAATTGTGATTGAGCACATCCAATACAATTTGTATTATCTCCAATCGGCCAATTAACGTATCCATTCCATTTTCTCCTTGGGCAATCAGTTTTTGTGACAGGTCCTCTGCAGCCTAATTTAAACATACAACCTTCTTCACCAAATTTCTTCGCAAAAATACCTTTATCAAAAAATCCTCGTCTTGTACAATTATCATGTATTGTAACGCCATAAAAAAGTAATGGTCTTCCTTCATTATCTAACTCTGGAACACCGTAACCAACCAAATGTGCTATGGTTCCAACCACCCAGTCTGGATGACAAGGACATCCAGGCAGCTTTATAACCTGACGATTTAGAACTTCCTGTACACTTTTGCTTTCTGAAGGATTTGGTTTTGCAGCAGATATACCTCCATGAGAAGCACAAGTACCTACAGCTACAACATACTTTGCTTTACCTCCTGCTAACTGTATTGCTTCTAATGCTGTAATGTTTTTCCCATTATAATTTGCCACAATGTTATAACGTCCCTTTTCTTTTGTTGATACGGCTCCATCTACTAGTAATATAAATTCTGTATCTAACGTCTCTAAAAATTTTTCAAAAGCAAACTCTCCTTCTGAGCCCATAAGTGTATTATTATAAGTAAAATTCACTATATGAGTTAAAATGTCATAAAGCCCAGGGTTTTCGCTATTAAGTAATGATATTATATTTCCAGAGCAGCCTGTTACTTCTAGCCAAATAGCATTCATCTTTTTAGTATTTTTATTTTTAACCATCTGAACAGCATCTTCTGAAAGTATTCTTGAGGTATGAATTTTAACTTCTGTAAGTGGACATACTTTCTTACTGGCCAATTTAATTCCTCCAATATATATCACTTTACTGAAATTTAAGTATTGAATTCTTTTTATCAGCTATAATAATTATCATATTAAGCTTATAATAGTTTTAATACTAAAATAAATATACATAAACACCTCTTCAATATAAAAGTTTATGATTATAACATTGCAAAAATGTATATAAACAAACTAAAAAAGAGAAGCTAAACTATTTATTAGTCTCTTCTCTCTTTGCTATTAAATCTATCTTATTATCTTTTTACTATTCAAAATATCTGCTCATTTTACTCATTGCAAGTAACTTTGAAGTACCTGTTTTCTCCCATTCTTCAACTTGTTCAATAGCATCTTGAGGTTTCTTTCCGAGTCCAACAAGTACGCCTGAAAGTATAAACTCTTGATATAAATGTTCAGGATTAATACCTTCTTTTGATTCTGCTAAAGCACGATTAACTAATGGTGTAATATATTTAACCCAATCATCTGGAGTAAATTTACTTGTATCGGTGCTAGCTACATTTTGGGCTGCACTGGTATTATTGTTCGTGTTTGTTACATCCTGTCTCATTAAGTTTTCATTCATACTATAATTATTCATAGTACTATTTAATGTAAATAGATAATTATACTTTGAAGCATGCTTCAACTCATCTGTAATAATATCGAATAATATTTCTTTATATGGTTCTGGAAGCATTCTTCTAATAGATTTATACCTTTCTACTGCTGCTAATTCTCCAAATAAAGCCCGTTTAATACCATCTAAATATGATGCAGGTTCTTCAAAAGCTACTTCTTCACCTGCTGGAAGCTCCTCATCTGTAAAATCTTCATAAATCATTCTAAACATTCTATTATGTTTTCGTTCATCATCTCTTATAGATGATATTATTTGCTTTTCATCATTAGTAGACGCCTGGCTTATAAGATAGTCATAAAACAATTCATCTTCTCTTTCTCCTTGAACTGCTTTTCTAATTTTATTAAGAGCCATCTGTAACTTCTCATCATTAATTGTTGGCTTACTTTTTTGTTCCATAAATTCTATTGCTTCTCCTAAAAATAATTAACTCACTTTTATTATATTTTACTTTATATGTTTTTGTGTATTTTTTACCTAATCAATATAATCAGTTTCAAAATATTAATAATTTATATCAAAATTAATGAAATGTGAGCACTAAAGTAATATCTCAAACATAGGCTATGCAAAACAGGAGGCACTTAAATTAATTTATTTAATAATAAAACGTTGGAATATCTTTTTCATCATCAAATCCTGGAATAAATGGTGGTATAAACTCTCGACTTACAAAGGATCTGCTTGATTCAATAGTGGTAAGTTTTGCAAATCTTGATACTCCAACCAAAACATCTGATATCTTATACCAAGTTGCATAATCAACCATACCTGTTTGCGGCAATGTAAATATGCGCTGAAATATTTCTACTGCCCTTTTTGTCATTATCCCATATATTCCGTCTTCTACAAGTTTAGGTATTGCCGGATAATATCTTGATATTGTATTTAATTGACCTTGAATTTCCCTTACTGATTGGCTAGATAATCCAATAAATAACTCCTGTCCAGGATATGGCATTAAGCTGCCTGAAATCTTTTTAGCTGTAACTAATTCAATATCATTTCCATAGTAATGTGTTAATATATCATATACTTCAAAGCTTTCAGATCCTAATTTTTGACTTCCCCATTGACTTAACCACGTTGGACAGGTAACACTCTTTCCATCACAGTATTGTGATAAAAACGGTTGTTTCTTCCCAAATTTTCTTATATAAGTTGAAAAAATTTCATCTACAATTTGACTTATATTATCATAAATATTTCTTCCATAACTAAACGCCTGATCATAAGCTGTAGAGCTTGTAATATCAAAGTCCTTCCCCTTTACTCTATACCATTCAGTAAAGATTCTATTTAATGTAAAAGATATAATGCAAAAAATATTTGCTCTTAGTGCTGAGTTTGACCAAGTTGAATATACTTCGCATGAAGCAACATTTTTAATATAATCTTTAAATGGTACTTTATAGTTTTGTGCTGACGCATCATTTGGATCTCCTTGATGAACAATTATATATTCTGGAATTACAGGCTGAGATAATATGACTCCTGAAGTTGATGATGGTAACGATTTATTCTCCTCTTCTGGTATCTTAGGTGGATAATTTCCATACAACACATTTGGTGGTACATTTATAACTTCCTGCTTCATATCTCCGCTTCCTAAACTAGGCGTCAAATTGCATATTTGAAATGCAGTTTGTGTAGGAAGTACTTGACAACCCTTTATTACTATTGGATTAAATCCATTTTTCTCAACAGTTATATCATATAAGCTATAAGGCATCTTATCATTATATATGTCTAAAGAATATTCTAATGGCGGTGTTGTTAAATCTATTTCCTGTGTTAATCCCTCTTTATTTGTAACTAAATCAACGATGCCTAAATCTTCAGTTCCTTCCATCCCCCTTACAGTTATCTTTGCTCCATCAATTGGGATGTAATCCTCACTTCTAAAACACTGAATCTTTAATCTGCCTGTTCTGGTCATTGGATTTATATAACTTGTACTCTCCATATCTTTTCCTTTTATATTTTTTCTCAAAATATTATATTTATTAGATTTAGTTTTTGTTACTGACACATGTTCATGATTTATACTTATACTGGTTAAAATAGCACTAAAATCCCTTTCTAGTAACTTAAAACTACCTAATTGCACATACTTTGCTGTACCCTGTAGGAGATTATTTAATGTTAACAATACAGTTTTAATTACTTAAACCACAATTTATACAAGTATTTTCATTTCTTTTGATTTTTTATGAACTTAATTTCGAAGTTAACAATTTTATTTAATAGGTAGGGATAAATAATATTTTAACCATTTTCACATAATAAAAATAAGAGTTTAATTGGATATTTCCAAATTAAGAAAGGTGGTTTAATTTAATGAAAAAATTCATAATTATATTCTCTATTTTTTTATTTGCATCATATAGCATACATATAATAACTACTAGAGCTAATCCCAAACCAGAAAACTTTTCACAAGGTTTTTATTCTATGACTGACTTGGGACTAATGGAGGATATTGAGTATCGAGTTCAAAATATTTCTCTAGATTACAACTGTTTTATGATGATCATTGACAACAATCAAACGATAGTAGAGCTAATACGATTAGAACCTGATTCAATAAAATATTGTATTCGACCTCTTAAATATAGTTACTCAATTATAATATATGGTAATGGAAAGTTAAAGTTTTCGTAAGCAGCCTCATGGATAATTAAGAAACTTAGTTATCTCCTTGAGAATTTCATCAATGACTTTAAACAAAGATTTTCTTATTCTCTGAAATCTAGTTCTTGTGCAAAATTTCAGAGATAAATCTTTTAAGTTTTTAGTGCATAAAATTAACAAAGCTTTCTCAGAAGTTCTTCAACAATTGATTATATTAGAATTTTTGTTATGCTCTAACATATTACTACCTCCTATCATTGATTTTTGGTCTTTTTGATGATAGTGTAACAAATTTGTTAGAGCTTTTCTATTTGTAAATAATGCTTGTGAATTTGACTAGGTCATAGACACCTAAACTCACAACCCCTTAAGTACCCTTTACAATAATTATCTTAGCTCAATCAATTGGAATGTACTCACCATCTCTAAAACACTGAATCTTTAATGTTCCTATTATATTCAATAAGTTTGTATTACTTATACTCTCCATATCTCTCCTATAGTTAAAGCTGAATTAAACCTCTTCAAAAGTAATCCTTACCTTTTTCAAATTATAATCTAATAATTTACCATTACTTATAAGTATAATAGGTTCACCATCAACTAAATTTCTGAATTTAATGCTTTTAATGTCTAAATAATCTGTAATAACAACTAATATGGCAATAACACTTACTGAAATTGCTGCCAAAAATGGTGTTTCTTGTGAACCTAATGCTATTCTTACCGCAATAGACCCCATAGTAATTCCAACTATAAAATCAAAAAACGTTATTCTTGATATAAGCTTTCTCCCAATTATTCTTCCTAAGATTAATAGAAGAATGTAAGCCGAAGTACTTCTAAAAAATATTTCTATAATTTTACTTGTCATAATTTACTCCCTATCTTTATAATATTTTATCACCCTACATATTCCTTATAAGGTATACGAACTGCAACTCCTGTATCATCAAATTTGTACGGAGTACCTTCAAGAGGACTTCTATTATTAACTAAGTTCATACCTATAGCATAGCAGGCCTCTGCCATAGCTAAATGATCTTGAAAAACAGACCCTGTCATTTCTCCCTTTTTAATTAATTCTTGAGCTGCTGGTATTGCATCCACTCCTACAACAACTATACTTTTTGTATTGTCTCCTTTATTATATCCATACTTTTGCAGCACTTCGATTGCACCTATAGCCATTTCATCATTGTTAGAAATTATAGCTTCAATCCTATTATAATAATGTAAAAATAATGGTTCGAAATTTTCCTTGGCTGTTTCTCTATTCCAATTGCACACTGTTGATGCAAGTTCTTGAGTACTTATTCCTGCGTTATTAATAGTTGAAATACAGTATTGTGTTCTTTGAATTGCTTCTTTATTATTAAGTTCTCCCACTAGCATTACATATTGCAATATATTATCTCCATTAGTATCTATAGCTGCTTTGTTTTTATTCCATGCATTAGTAAGAATTCTTCCTTGAAACATTCCAGCTTGAGCTGCATTTGTTCCTACATAAACAGCTTTACTATACGACTGAACTGAAGAAATATCAAATGGTTCTCTATTAAACAATACTACTGGAATATTGTCTTCCTTTATTCTATCAATAATCTCATATGTACTTTTGACATCTACTAAATTTAATATTATAAGATCAGCACTTTTATTTCTAAGAAGCGTTTCAATAGTTTGATTTTGTATTGCTTGATTATCCTTCCCATCATAAAAAGTAAATTCAATTTTACTTTCATTGTTCTTTTGAATTTCTTCTAAATCTTTGCGAACTAGAGAGATATAAACATCATCAAATCTGTATAATAACACAGCCCCTTTGACAGTATTTTGCTTTTCATTTGCCGTTTTAGCATAAATTTTTTTATAACTATTTGAAAATATCATAGTAAATATGAAAACTAACACTGCCATAATTGATATTATCTTTCTCAATAAATTCATTTGAATCCCTCCTTCTGCCTAACATTATTACTATTATTTATAAATTCACAAATACTTATTCAAGTAAATATACTTCTTAGTCTGAATTTAGATACATCTGTATTTTTCACTCTCCTACTTCACTAATGGCTTCTTGATAAATTTCTCATTCTCCTAAAATATTATTATCCTTATATATTTTTGAGACCTATGTAGAAAATCTATTTTAACATTAAAAAATAGCAGCCAATTAAATTTAGCTGCTACTTTTGAATCTATTTAATAATAAAACTTTGGAATTCCCCTTTTATTGTCCAAACCTGGTATAATTGGCGGTATAAACTCATTTAATCTTTCTCGTCTGCTTGATTCAGTAGTTTTAAGTTCTGCAAGTCTTGTTACCCCAACATAAACATCTGATATCTTGTACCAGGTTGCATAGTTAACTACACCAGTTTGTGGCAGTGTAAATATCTGTTGAAAGGTTTTTACTGCATCTGCAGTTTTTTGAGTATACTGTCCATCTTCCGCTTCCTTAGGAATTAGTGGATAATTTCTTGCTATTCTATTTAATTGGCCTTGAATTGCTCTTACCGATGTTCCTGATGATCCAATAGTTAACTCTTCTCCCGGATATGACATGGGACTTCCAGCAACCTTTTCAGCTGTAGCTAATTCAATATCATTTCCATAGTAATGTGTCAATATATCAAATGGTACATAGCCTTGCATTCCTAATTGCTGACTTCCCCATTGACTTAACCATTCAGGACACGTCACACTCTTTCCATCACAATATTGTGAAAATAGTGGCTGTTTCTTCCCAATTCTTTTTATATACGTTGAGAAAATCTCATCTACAATTTGGCTTATGTTATCATAGATGTTTCTGCCGTAACTAAATGCTTGATCAAAGGCTGTAGAATTAGTAACATCAAAGTTTTTACCTTTCCCTCTATACCATTCAGTAAAAATTCTGTTCAATGTAAAAGATACAATACAATAAATATTTGCCCGTAGTGCTGAATTTGTCCAAGTTGAATATATTTCACTTGAAGCAACATTTTTAATATAATCTTTAAATGGTACTTTATAATTTGGTGCTGATGGATCATTTGGATCTCCTTGATGAACAATAATATATTCTGGCACTATCGGCTCCGGCAATACAACTCCTGAAGTTGGTGGTGGTAGTGGTTTTTCAGCTTCTTCAGGTATCTTAGGAGGATATTTTCCATTTAAAACATTTGGTGGTATGTTTATAACTTCCTGTCTCATATCTCCTCTTCCTAAATTAACTTCTAAATTGCATATTTGATATGCAACTTGCGTAGGAAATACCTGGCAACCCCTTATTATTATTGGCTTAAATCCATTTCTTTCAACTGTTATATCATATAAGCTATAAGGAGTTTCAGTACTATTCTCATTTAAAGAATATTCTAAAGGTGGTGCTGGTAATTCTATTATCTGAGTTAATCCTACTGAATCTGTAGTAAGCTCAATATTTTTAGCACTTCCAGGGGCTGTTGTTTCTCTCACAGTTATCTTAGCACTATCAATTGGTACATAATCAGTTCCTCTGAAACATTGAATCTTTAATCTGCCAGTATTCGCTGTATTCTTTTTTTCCATAAAATCCCTCTTCATATTTTTCCTAGAATTATTATATTTATTATACGAAATATTGGTTCCTGACGTATATTTATTATTTACATTTCCTCTAGTCAAAATAGCATTTAAATCATTTTGAAGCAGCTTTAAGCTATTAAATGCACATACTTCCCCATATCCCCATGATGGATTTGGATATGTTATATCTGTACGATTTCTTTTAGCACCCTTTACCAAATAGTATTTTAATCTTTCCCCAAAAAGATAAGGATCATTCCCCTTTATTATTCCCCACTGCATCATTAATGCACATATTCCTGCTACTTGAGGTGCTGCCATTGATGTACCCGTATTACTAGTAAATCCCCCTTCTGGCATTGGTCCAAATATATCTTCCCCTGGTGCAACTAAATCTGGTCTTACTGAATTTCTTTGGTTTAATGCTCCCCTGCCACTAAATGAAGATAAATTATTAGTTCTATAATTATAGCTTCCAACAGCAATAATATTATCAACTGTTGCCGGTATTCCTAAAGTATTATATTGGTTTGGCTCTAAAAATTTTGTTCTTGGATTAAGTCCTTCAAGTACCGGAAGCCAAATTGAATATGTTCCTAAATATTCATTTAGAACATCTATTTCTAATGTCCAAACTCCTTCCGCAAGAAAGCTTGTTCTAGCAGAAAGAATTATCTTAATTTCACTGTTTAACTCAAAAGGTTTAGGTCCCTCTACATATATATAGTACCTATCACTTCCTATAGCCCCCTCAATATATCCCTCTTGTATATTTATATTGTTGCTTTTCTGTCCCGTTGGATTGATTATGCTTATTGACAAATTTGGTAAGATTCCTTTATATATATTCATCACGATAGATTTTTCTTCACTTGCTATGTTAAAGATTTCTCTTTGAGTTTTCTTTAATTCTCTTCCAACATGATGTCCTGCATCTCCTTCATTGCCTGCTGCTATTACAATTGCAACTCTTTCTAAGTTTTGTACTGTCCTTATATATTGTTCTAAAAGACTGCTCCCATCATGCGCACCATCATTTGTGCTCAAGCTAAGGCTAATAACCAATGGCATCTTAAGCTCTTTGCTTTTATCTACTAAAAACCTAATTCCCTGCATTATTTGAGAACTTAATGCTGCAGCTCCTCTGGCTGCCTTAACCATAGCTATGGACGCTTTAGGTGCTGCACCTCTATACATTTCATCTATTCTTCCCCCTCCACATGCAATTCCTGCTACAAGTGTTCCATGTCCTGTATCATCAGTTAATGGAATTATTGAAAAGGGATTTGTAGACTTTATTGCCTCATTTATAGTCTGCTTATTATATATTTTTCCTCCCGCACTTAAATCATAAATATATTCTATTCTTGTTGTTCCTGCAGTATTCAAAAATGCTGGATGTGTATAATCTATTCCTGAATCTACAAATCCAACTAATATACCTTCACCTGAAACATCAAAATCAGGTGAAAGTTGTTGTATACATGATACTTTGTTACTTTCTTCATCTTGTTCATATAAACTCTTAGGTAATTCAATATATTGAATAGTGTTACTTACTGATAATTCCTCCAGTTTATCTCTAGGAATGTCAACAACAGCAAAATTGAATCCTAAATCTATAAATTTACCACCTAATCCTTCAATGAATGCTCTTGTTTGTTCTGGAGTATCCCTATATAAAATTGTGAGTTCTAAAATACCGCTTTGAACTTCATATTTAAAGCCAAGCTGATCTAATATTGCCTTTGGCACATTTGTTAACAAGCCCATTGATGCATCTGTTTTCGATGGCACTTGCCTTTTAAGCTCAGACATAGTTAATCACACCTTAAATTTATATATCCATTCTCATTACTATGCAGAAATCTATTAAATAAAAACTTAAATTATTTTAATTTTTCCCTAGCTACTTCAACATCAAAATCAGCAATACTATTCTTAATATCTTTCAACTTAGTTTCTTTTGGAATAGACGTAGGTAAATCAAGTTTTTTATACACTTCATTTAATTCCATGTGTAATCCTATGGATACTTCTTCTATAGTCATATAACCTTTTATTTCTTCTGGGGTTATTCTTGTTTGAGCAGTTACAGCTGGCGGAGTAATTTCATACACTCCAATAATCTTTGTAATGCCTATTCCACCAAAGAATAATACGAAAATAAATATTGCTAAAAATACCGGTCTAACGGCTTTATTTCTAACCTTAAATTCTAATGTATTATTTTTAGGACACGAAAGTATGCAACTTTGACAATTAATACATTCAGCGGATTTAATTTCTTTAAGCTCAGAAACTTTAATGTTAACAGGACAATTTTTATCACATATGCCACAGTTTACACAAGTATTCTCATTTCTCGTGATTTTTGATGGACTTAATTTTGAAATTATTCCATAAACTGCACCCATAGGGCAGAGATATTTACAGAAAAATCTATCATATAATAATGAACCGATTAAAATAACTATTAAAATGCTAAAACCAATTGAATATTCGGAAGTTAAAGATTCTACTCCTGCAGATACATGTCCATATGCAGCCCACGGGTCATATGGATTTACCCATAAACCAGCTGTATTCCAAGCAAAATACAATGTAATTATTAAAATAACATATTTAAGATACCTTAAAGGCTTGTCTATCATTCTTGGAATAATAAATCTTTTTCCAAATACCTTTTTTCCTATGACTCCGAAGAACTCTTGAAGTGCTCCAAATGGGCAGATAAGACCACAAAAACTTCTTCTAAAAATTAATGCTATAGTGAGCGTTATTATAAGAATAATTAAGGTACCCGAAAATATTTTATCTATATATTTTCCTCCAAATATAATACTATAAAATGACTCTAATCCACCATAAGGACATAGGGCATGTATTGATGGTTCCTTTCCTCCCCCTAGAAGCTGGTGAAGATAAGCTTCTACTGTACTATGTATCAAAAATATTGCCAGTAAAATATATCGTAAGCTTTTTAATAATTTATTTCTTCTCATCTCTATTCCCCCTATACTTTTCTATTTATCATAGTTATTCTTTATATTTTTTAGAATATAAACTAAACCTCACTACCTTTTCTAAATTTGAATTCATTATATGATAATTCTCCTTTTACAAGCCTTTCCTTCGTAATATTATCAATGTTAATACTTTCTATTTCATTCTTGATGCTAAAAAATTCTTTAGTGCTTACCTCACAAAGTGCATATCTTTTTAGAAGAATAGTTATATAAAGATTTGAATATTTTATATTTTCAATAATTGACTTTCTTTCTATATACTCATCAGCACTAATTATTCCCATAGCATATTTTTCTTTAAGAATGTCAATTAACTCTTCTCTAAATGGATTTTCAGTTTTCTTATTTCTTAACAACATAAATACTAAAGCAGCAAAAATTATTAAAATAAGAATTAATATATCTGAACCCCAAAAGCCGTATCCCATATTGTAACCATACCCATTTCCATATCCCATATGATATCCGTGTCTCATAAAATCACCTCCGTCTATACGATTGAAAATGAAATAGTTATTGTTGTACCTTTTCCTAGATCACTTTCTATAAAAAACTTTGCATTTAAAACTTTTGCTAATCTTTTTGCTATTGAAAGACCAAGTCCAGTTCCACCTGTATTTGCATTTCTTGCTTTATCCGCTTTATAGAACTTTTCACCTAAATACGCAATTTCATCTTTAGGTATACCAATTCCATTATCTTTTATAGCTATATAAATACTTTTGTTATCTGTATATGTTCTTACTTTTAAAACACCTTTATTTTCAGAAAACTTAATTGCATTATCTAAAAATATAATTATTAACTGTTTTAACTTATCATAATCACTTAATAATCTAGGTAAATCCCCTCCTAAAGATAGTTGCAAATCTATGTTCTTATCATATAGTAAAGGTCTAAGGCTTCTTATCGTATCATTTATGAACATATTTACATCAAGTTCTGTAAAATCAAGCTCTAATTTTCCCGATTCTAACCTGCTTAAATTAAGCAAATCTTTAACCATTCTTTCAAGTCTATTTGTTTCTTTTATGAGAGTAATGCAGGTTTCCGCTACATGCTCCGGCTTTGTCATTCCATCTACAATAGATTCTAAATTACCTTTAATAACCGTTAATGGTGTCCTAAATTCATGGGAAACATTTGAAATGAAATCTTTGCGCATTTGTTCAAGCTTTTCTTTTTCACTTATATCTTGAATAAGAATAACACCACCTATAATCTCATTTGAATTGTTCTTTATTGGAGATATTGAAAATTCTAATACTTTGCCTCCATGCTCTTTTAAAATTATTTTTTTTTCATTAGCAGATATGGAAGAATTAAATTCTTTAATTATATCTAAATCTGATAATATTTTGACTACTTCTGTATTATCTTTTAACTTTTTATATGAAAGAAGTTTAATAGCAGCTTCATTTGTATTTATAATATTGAAGGTTCTATCAAAAGCTATTATTCCCTCACTTATGCTTGTTATGATATTACTTAGCTTGTTTTTCTCTTCAAAAAGTTCATTAATGGTATGCTTAAGTTTTAAAGATAACAAGTCAAATGAATTTGATAATTCTCCTATTTCATCTTTTTGATATATATTTGTTTTTATTCCATAATGCCCTCTTGCTAGTTCCAAGGCAGATGAATTAATTTTCTTTATTGGTCTAGAAATATTCCTTGAGAAATAATATCCTAAGACACCTACAAGAACTGTTTCACCTAAAACAGCTAAAATTAAATTCAGAAAGAATTTGTTCATGGAATTAGATAAATCAGTTATTGATGAATTTAGAATTACAGCTCCGACTATGGCGTTATTGTCTTTTATTGGAACGGCTATTGTCATCATTTCTTCATTATAATAAGGATTATAGCCTTCATCATATACTTCTGTTCCCTCTAATACTTTGCTGTTAATATCATCATATAAATCCTTTATTTCTGAATCATTAATGTGCTTAATATCATCATCAGTATCCGATGCAGTTATAATACTTTTATCTATATTAAGTATCCAAATTTTCGCATTATCAATATCATTAATTAAATGTATCATTTTAATAAATTCTTCATTATTTAAAGAATTACTCACATATGGTTTAATAGTTTCGGAAATTGCTATAGCATGTTTGTGCATATTATTTTTTTTAACTTCATAAATATTATTTCTAAATATATTTAAAGCAATAATACCTATGAATAGAGTTGAAACTATAACAATTCCTAAAAATCCAAGAGTTAATTTAAAAGTAATATTTTTCTTAAACATCTTCCACCTCGAATTTATACCCCATACCCCAAATAGTTTTAATATCCCAGTTATACTGTCCATTAAGGTCAAGCTTAGCTCTTATTCTCTTTATGTGTGTATCTACTGTTCTTGGATCTCCAAAGTAATCTACTCCCCACACATTATCTAAAAGATCATCTCGTTTGACAATTTTATTAGGTGAACTTGCAAGCATCCATAGAACTTCAATCTCTTTTTTTGTAAGATTCATGTGTACTCCATCTATTTTAACTGTGTAATTATTAATATCTAATTCAAGTTTAGAATATTTAATTATTGATAGCTTATTATTTTCTACTGGGGTAATTCTCCTAAGTACTGCTTTTATTCTTGCTACTACTTCTCCAGGGCTGAATGGTTTTATAATATAATCATCAGCACCAGAATTTAATCCAAGTATTTTGTCTGCATCTTCACTTTTAGCAGTAATCATTATAATAGGAGTATTTGATTCCTTTCTAATTCTATTACATACTTCAATCCCATCCATTAACGGCATCATAATATCAAGTAAAATTAATTCTGGATTATAATGTTTATATTTTAATAAAGCTTCTTCTCCATCAAGAGCAAAAATCACATTAAAATCCTCCTTCTCTATATAAGGCTTTAAAATTTTAATTATTTCCATGTTATCATCAGCAATCAGAATATTTTTACTCATTTTTATCACCTCTCACCTTTAACTTACTATTTTCTTTTATCTACCAAAATTATATCATCACTAACAACTAAATTTGTGTCCTAAATGTGTACTTTTATTTCACAATTAAGACACTTCTACATTTGTGAATTGATTTATTATCATAGTATACCCGATGAAATTGAAACATAAAAATCAAGGAGGAATTAAAATGAAATCAAAAAAATTAATATTAGGACTTGCTATGACTATTACAATGGGATTAGGTGTAACTGCTTATGCTGCAAATACAGAAACTACAACATCAACAAGCTATCCTCACCAGCGAATTGGACTTGCAAGAGTTACAGGTGTCAGAGGATATGATTATGTTGAATCAGTGCTAAAGAATAAACTTGGCATGACAGATGGTGAAATATCAGCCGGTTTTAACTCTGGAAAAACAATGTATGATTTAGCAAAAGAAAAAGGAATGACAGAAGATGAATTTAAGGCAGCACTGCTTGAAGAGAGAAATAAAGCTATCGATGAAGCTGTAGCTAACGGAAAAATAACAAAAGAAGATGGAGACTCTATGAAGGAAGCCTTACAAAATAATATGGATGCATGCATAGGAATACCAGGAGAAGGAAGATGGCAATCAGGAAACGGCTGCAATTCTGGAAGAAATGCTGGTAGAAAAGGAACTGGACATATGTCAGGCAGCAGCATGAGAGGTTCTAACATTTTTCATTTTAATAGTACTGTTGAATAAAAATTAACGAATGAGACTTTATGTTTCATTCGTTTTTTATTAACTATATTTATTCAAATTCCTTCATAGAATCATTTACAACTTCTTCACATGATCTCATTGCTGCAATTGTTTTTTCTAAAAGTTCATCTAAACTCCATTCAAGCATTTCTGCTCCCTGTTTAATAACATCTCTTGAACATCCTGCAGCAAATTTTTTATCTTTGAACTTTTTCTTTAAGCTGGATAATTCCATATCCATAACACTCTTTGAAGGACGCATTCTTGCTGCTGCACCTATTAGTCCTGTTAATTCATCTGTAGCAAATAATACTTTTTCCATAATATGATTAGGTTTAAGTTCAACACAAATACCATACCCATGACTACATATAGAATAAATCATTTCATCACTTACCTTAGCCTCTTTTAATAATTCTTGTGCCTTTACACAATGTTCTTCTGGCCACATTTCAAAATCAATATCATGCAAAAGGCCTACAATTCCCCAGTATTCTACTTCATCACCATGACCAAGTTGCTCAGCATACCACCTCATAACTCCTTCTACAGTAAAACTATGAAGAATATGAAATGATTCCTTGTTATATTTTTTTAGTAAATCAATTGCCTCTTTTCTTGTAATTGTATTATTCATAAAAATTCCTCCTTTTATTTTAAAGCTATGTATTGATAGATTGTTGAATTTAATTAGCTAAAGCAAATTCAACAGCAAAAACAGAATGTATTGTAGTTGTATCAAAAATTGGAATATCAACATCTTCCTGTTTTATTAATAGTGGTATTTCTGTACAGCCAAGTACTATCCCTTCAGCACCATTTAAAACTAATTCATTTATTATTTTTATATATTCATCTTTAGATTCTTTATTTATTATTCCTTTGCATAATTCGTCATATATGACTTTATGAATTATTTCTCTTTCTTTTGCACTAGGAATAATTACATCAATATTAAACTTATCCTTCAATACTTTCTTATAAAAATCTTGTTCCATAGTAAAACTAGTACCTAGTAGTCCAACCTTTTTAATTTTTCTTTTAATTATCTCTTTACCAACAGCTTCTGCGATATGTAAAACTTTTATTTGAGCCTTTTCTTCAATATCTCCTGCCATTTTATGCATAGTATTAGTACATATTACAATAAAATCGGCTCCGACATCTTTAAGCTTTTTAGCAATGTCAACCATAATGTCAGTTAATTCATCCCACTTATTTTCATGCTGCAATCTTTCTATAATTTCAAAATCTACTGAATACATTAAGCACTTTGCTGAACGTAAGCCTCCAAGTCTTAATTTAACAGTTTCATTTATAATTCTGTAATATTCTAATGTAGATTCCCAGCTCATGCCGCCTATTAATCCAATTATTTTCAACACTTACTCTCTCCTCTTCATTATAAATTTACTTAAGCTTTCTAATCATAAAATTCATGCAAATCTGATGATCAAAGAATATTGTTTGTTTTTTCAAATTATAGCATTGCATATATTTGCATACAATATTATAATTGTATGCAAAACAATTTAATTTTAAATTTGGAAGGAGTATACATATGCCTGTCAATTCCTTTGACAATTATCCCATGACTTGGAAACCAAATTTAACTAATAAAAAAGGACCTTTATATAAAGTATTATCAGATTTACTAGAAGAAGACATAAAAAATGGAGTTTTAAAACCAGGAGATAAACTACCACCCCAAAGAGAGCTTGCTGATTTTTTAGATGTTAACCTAAGCACCATCTCTAGAACTTTTAAATTATGCGAACAGAAAGGTTTAATAAGTGGAGAAGTAGGCAGGGGAACCTACATTTCATCTGATGTTAATGTTAACAGCACTCTTTTAAATCCGTCAAATACTAAAAATTCAATTGAAATGGGTGCTACATATCCCCCATATGAGCAAAATAAATATGTAGTTAAATTTATTGAGAATATGTTACACCAGGCAAACGCTGATAAATTTTTAGAATACTCTTCACCTTGTGGTACTCTTGCCCAAAGATTATCTGGAGTGAAATGGCTGAAAAAATTAGACTTGTATGTAAATAAAGAAAATATACTCCTTTCTTCAGGTGGGCAAAATTCTTTATGTGCTATATTGTCATCTCTTTTTCAATCTGGAGATCGTATTGGTACTGATCCATTAATTTATTCTGGAGTGAAAACTTTAGCCAAAATGTTAGGAATTCAGTTAATTCCAATTATGCAGGAAATGAATGAAATGTCACCCATTGCTTTGAAAAATTATTGCAAAAATAATGAATTGAAAGGAATATATCTAATTCCTGATCATCAAAATCCAACAACACATTCAATGTCGCTTAAAACAAGAAAAGAAATTGCTGAAGTCGCAAAAGAATACAATCTAATCATTATTGAAGATGGTATAAACAGCATGTTAAGCGAGACTCCTATTATTCCAATTGCAGCCTTAGCTCCAGAGCATACAATTTATATTTCAAGTACATCAAAAGTATTATGTGCTGGGCTTCGTGTTTCCTTTATATATACACCACATATTTATCAGAAAACTTTAGAGTTAGCCCTTTATAATATTAATATGATGTTATCACCTTTAAATGCTGAAATTGTTCATCAGCTTATAAATTCTCCTATTGGAGACAAAATAATAAAAGAACGTAAAAATATGATAATTGAAAGAAGTAACCTAACGGATATTATTCTTGACGGCTTTGATATTCTTGGGGATAAATATTGTAATTTTCGATGGCTGCTTCTGCCAGAAGGATGGAATGGGAAAATCTTTGAAACATGTGCTCAAAATGCTGGTGTACAAGTTTACTGTGCTGAACGTTTTGCTATTGGAAATGCCTCTGTTCCTGCTGCTGTTCGTATTTCAATAACTGCTCCAAAAGATTTAACTGAACTTGAAAAAGGTTTAAATATCATTAAATCCATATTACAACATGACAATGCATTTACCATGCTGTAATGCAGCATTCCTGCAAAAAAAGAAACCTATCCTTATATAAACTCTATAAGGGCAGGCTGAATTAATATACATTTCTTTTCATAATAATTGTGCATTATTATTTAGTAATACTAATTGTTCGTTACATAAACTAATTAACAGTTTCTTTTTTTAACCTCAAAAGTGCTAATGCAAAACTACCTAAGCATAGACAGATAAAAACTGCTATCACAAAAAATATATTTTTCCATTCAATAGAGATTCCTAAAATTAAATTCCGTAAACAGTTTATACTATAGGTAAAAGGATTTAGCATTACTGCAATTTTAAAACCTCCAGATATACTATCCATAGGAAATAATGATGTACTGGTAAAAAAGATGGATAGTACAATCAAATTCATAATTGTTTCATAAATTACTTCGTTTGGCAGCCATAAGCTAATAGAATATGATAATCCTGACATAAAAAATGCAGTAAGAAAAACAAGGGACAATATTAGAAGTAATCCTGTGAATCCCGATGCAATATGCACTGACAAGAATATGGAAACTATAAACATGACTGCTATTTCAATTAATGAAAGCAAGACTGAATCTAACATTTGACCAAGAACAATAGAGCCTCGTTTCACAGGCGCAATTAATATTCTATAGAAACTTCCATTGGATTTCATTATGAAATTTAAATATCCTCCACTACTACAACATGCAAGTGTAACAAGAACAATAATTCCTGGAAGAATGAAAGCAGTGTAATTACCTCCAGACATGTTCTGCATAGATTCACCAGCAATTGAACTATATAAAACAAGCCATATTAGTGGTTGTATAATGGTAAGCAATATTGATATTGGATTTTGAAAACGCCACTTCATACTGCGCCATAAAATATTGATTATATCCATTTATTTACCTCCTTTCGTTACCAGTTAACTTTAGGAATACATCTTCAAGGCTTGGCTGTACAATCTCTATGCCTCTAAACAAAATATCCTTTTCTAAAAGCCACTCATTAACATTTCGAAAAACTTTTTCATTATCATTAATATCTGCAAATATTGAATTTTCACGTATATCCATGGACGAAAGTATTTTGTCCTTAGTAAGTTCCTCTGCACAATTTTGTGCCTTTTCTATATCAGTAAAACCTATTCTAAGTATATTTTGTTTGGTATACTGCTTAAGCTCCTCTGGAGTTCCCTGTACTAACTTACGGCCTTCTTTCATAATGCAAATGTTATCACTGAGCTTATCAGCTTCCTCAAGATAATGTGTGGTCAGAAAAATTGTAGTTTTAAAATCATCTCTAATTTTTTTAAGACACTCCCACATTGCTTTTCTAGAAACAATATCCATACCTACTGTTGGTTCATCTAAAAAAAGTATTTTAGGCATAGATGCCATATTCATTGCAATATCCAATCGGCGTTTCACTCCCCCAGAATAAGAAGCAACAGGATATTTCATATATTGTGATAATCCAAAACTCTCAATTAACATCTTAATCCTTTTTTGTGCTGTATCATTGTCAACCTTATACATCCTGCTTTGAAACAGCATATTTTCCATAAGTGATAAGTGTTCATCAATAGAAATTCTCTGATGAACACACGCAATCTGTGTGCGGATCCATGAAGGATCTTTTAATAAATTTTTACCTAACATAGTTATATTTCCAGATGTAGGCTTGTAAAGGGTTGTTAATATACTAATAAGTGAAGATTTTCCTGCACCATTAGGCCCAAGTAGCGAAAAAATTTCTCTAGAATTTACTTTAAGATTTAACCCATCTAAGGCTCTAACACCATTATTATATTGTTTTACTAGTTCATCAATTACAATTGCGACCATTTTATTTCTCCTCTTTAATTGGAAATAAAATTTCTGTGACATATTTATTAGGATTGCCTTTCAAAAACATTCCAGGCCCTTTTATTGTTATACGGCAAATTATTCTATCTCTCAAAAGTCAGATTATTTAATCCTTAAACAGCTTGTTTACAAGCGAATTAAATAATCTGACTTATGGTTTTTTATTAAAAAATCAAATTATTTAGACAAAA
>JAJXWH010000086.1 GCA_021781745.1 Bacillota bacterium
GGTTGATAGGTCAGAGGTGTAAGTATGGTAACATATTTAGCTGACTGATACTAATAGGTCGAGGGCTTGACCAATAAATATAGTTGTAATACATTAAGGAAACTATGTGCAATTTTGAAAGAATAAATCTTTCAAAATACTTGACATATTATATATTAGTAAGTATAATATTTTTTGTAATATCTGGTGATGATGGCATAGAGGTAACACTCCTTCCCATTCCGAACAGGAAAGTTAAGGTCTATTACGCTGATGGTACTGCATGGGAGACTGTGTGGGAGAGTAGGAAGTTGCCAGGTAGATTACAAAAGGATCTTTAGCTCAGTTGGTTAGAGCAACCGGCTCATAACCGGTAGGTCTAGGGTTCGAGTCCCTGAAGGTCCACCATGGGGGTATAGCTCAGCTGGGAGAGCACCTGCCTTGCACGCAGGGGGTCAAGAGTTCGAATCTCTTTATCTCCACCAAATGAAAGTTATGAAGTAATTCATAACTTTTTTTGTTTATATAGTATTATTTAGGAGATATTTTATGATAATTTATAGAATTAAACAATTCTATTGGGCAGTAGAATCTTTGTATATTAATGATGATTTCGAAATATTAAATAAATATCTTAACGATTCTGAATTAAATTTATTTATGAAAATGTCAAAATCAGAAAGAAATCATTCAATAAGAGTATGTAAATCAGCAATGAAATATATTGATTGTAATAATATATTACGTATTAATAAGGATATTATGTGTAAGTGCGCATTGTTGCATGATATAGGAAAATCTCAAGCAAAAATTAATATATTATATAAAAGCATTATTACTATTCTAAATAGTATTACTTGTGGGAAATTTTTAAAGTATAATAAAAATAAACGGGTAATTAACTATTATAATCATCCTCAAATTGGTGTGGGTTTATTGGAGAATATAGGTGTAAAAAATTTAGATATATTAAATTGCGTTAGATATCACCATAATAATAGTGGGGCAGAGAAAAATATATATTTAGAAATATTGATAATATGTGATAATTACAATTAGAATTAATATAGGAGGAGAATATGAATTCTATTGAGAGAAGAGAGTGTATAATAGAATTGCTATCAGAAAATAGCAATCCGTTAAAGGGGAGTTTTATAGCAAAGAAATTTTCAGTAACTAGGCAAGTTATAGTAAAGGACATAGCTATTCTTAGAGCAAAAGGGAAAAATATAATAGCTACTCCAGATGGATATATAATTAATTCAAATGAACATAAAACTAGGTGCATTATTGCTGTAACTCATACTGAGGAAGAAATGTTCAATGAATTAAGTACTGTAATTAGATATGGTGGAACAATTGAAGATGTTATAGTTGAACACCCATTATATGGGGAAATAAAGGGAATGCTTATGATTAAAAATTACAATGAACTAAATAAGTTTATTCAGAAATATCAGCAACAAAGGGCAAAATTATTATCGGCATTAACCAATGGGGTCCATCTTCATACAATATCAGCAGAAACAGAAGAAGATATCAATTTAATTATAGAAGAATTAAAAAAACGTAATTTTATAGTTTCAGATTTGGAGGATTAGCAATGGATTATGATGTATTAATTTTAGGTGGAGGAATAATTGGATGTGCAGTTGCATATGAACTTTCTAAATATAATATAAATATTGCCTTAATTGAAAAGGATTATGATATAGCTAATGATATATCTTTTGCTAATGCTACAATTATTTATGATGGTTCAGAGACCTGCAATGAATATATGGCTAAGTTAGAGAATAGGGGAAATAGTTTAATTAAAAAGCATTGCCAGAAATTTAATATCATGTATAATAAGACAGGTTCATTAAGAATTTCACTTAAAGAAGATGAATACAGCATACTTGATAAAATGTATAAAGCTTCAAAGGAACATGGTATTAAGGGTGTACATCTTATAGAAGATACTTCTGTTTATGATATAGAGCCCAATTTAAGAGCTGATATAATAAAAGCCCTTTATTCTGAAAATACTGCGGTAATTTCGTCTTATAATCTAGCAGTTTCTTATGCAGAAGTAGCAGCAGATAATGGTGTTAACTTTAGATTAGAAGAAGAGGTTATAGATATTAAAACTATTTCTAAGGGATTCAAAGTGACTACAAATAAAAATAAGTTTACTTGTAAATTTGTAATTAATACAATTCCTAGTGAAATATTTAGTGATAAATCTTATGAAAATTTGATAGATGTAAAAAGCAAAAAGATGAAATATATATCGTTAAATGAAAAGTTTGAGAATAGTAAAAATACTATTATTATTAATGACGTTGATGAAGATACATTTGTAATAAACGTACCAATGTCGCAAAAGGAGACTCTAATAGGAATAAAAAGCGATAACAATTTAGATTTAGAAAATGAATTAAAGCTATCAAGAGGAATTTCAGAGTATGTAAAAAAAGATTTAATAACTAATATATTTACTGAAACATATAGTGAAAATAGTATTGTTATGGATGATAGTAATCTTCAAGAAGGTTATATAAGGATTACTGGCAATAATTATGCTAAGGTCACAGTTGCACCAGCTATCGCCATAGATATAGAGGAAAAGCTTAAAACTAATATGAATATAACTAAAAAGAAGGATTACGTGGATAAGAAAAGAGAAGTATATATATTTAGGAATATGTCAAAGGAACAAAGGAATAAAATAATTGCTCTAGATAAAAGGTATGGAAACATCATATGCAGTTGTAATAACGTTTCTGAAGGTGAGATTATAGACTCAATAAGAAGACCGTTAGGCGCGAGAACTGTTGAAGGAGTAAAGAGACGTACGGGAATAGGTAGCAATAGTTGTAACGGATCGTATTGTAATATGAAAATTATAAAAATTTTGGCTAGAGAAATGAATAAAAGTATTTTGAATATAGTAGACGATTCAATGGATTCTAGAATTTTGGTAGGACGTATTAAGGAATTTAATGAAATCTAATCAGGAGGAATTAAGTATGAATGATAGTGATATATTTACAAGTCTAGTTAGAATAAAAGGCAACATGAATTATAAAGTTGTATCAGTTAAAAGTAATAAACCCATAGAAAGAAATATGTGGAGAGAATTTTCCAAAGTGCTTAGTAGAATTTATGCAAGTTCACCTATTAATATTGGAGATATTATCTGCAGAAATATACTAAATACCGGAATCGATATAATATGTACAAAAAAAATAGATTAATATATTCAAATTAATTAAGTAAGTTTTAGTTAGGAATAAAAATCCAGTATATAAAATTAATTAATTTATAATAAAATAGTTGACATAAATATAATTGCTTGATATAATCATATTTGTCGTGAGACGTGGAAAGATGGTCGAGTTGGTTTAAGGCACCGGTCTTGAAAACCGGCGTACGTGTGAGCGTACCTAGGGTTCGAATCCCTATCTTTCCGCCATTTTTTTGTCTAAAAATATTTTATGATAAGGCACATGGAGGATTACTCAAGTGGCTGAAGAGGCGCCCCTGCTAAGGGCGTAGGTCGGGTAACTGGCGCCCGGGTTCAAATCCCGGATCCTCCGCCAAAAACATCTAATTTATTAGGTGTTTTTTTTATATTCAATTTTTAATATATTTTTAAACTAATATTTTTGGGTAAATATTTTGGTATACATAACCCAAATTAATCTATTAAATAATAACATATGATTTAGTGAAAAATAATATGTTAAAAATGTTGACAGTTATAATATTGCTTGATATAATAAGTTTTGTGAGTTACGGAAAGATGGTCGAGTTGGTTTAAGGCACCGGTCTTGAAAACCGGCGTGCGTGTGAGCGCACCTAGGGTTCGAATCCCTATCTTTCCGCCATATTATTTAAAAATTAAAATATAGAGGGCACATGGAGGATTACTCAAGTGGCTGAAGAGGCGCCCCTGCTAAGGGCGTAGGTCGGGTAACTGGCGCCCGGGTTCAAATCCCGGATCCTCCGCCAAAACATCTAACAATATGTTAGATGTTTTTTTATTTTTATATTAAATGACAGAAGATGTTAATTCAAATTTTAGCTTTAAAATATTATAATAAATTTATATAAGATTTATATTAAATTAATAATTTGCTTAAGAAGGTGAATTATGTATGCTTAAAGGCATCAAAATATACTTAAGGTTAATAGAAAAAAAGGATATAACGATAGTGTATAGATTATCTAATGAAGAGAAGGTTAAGATATATAATACAATACCTGATGATATACAACATAATAATCAAAAAGAACATTTAAGAAAAGCATTAAGTATAATTAATGAAGATGGTATTTTAATTGGGTTTATAACATATAAGGAAAATAGTTGTTGTAAAGGGATATATTCTATTGGAATAACAATTGGAAGTAAGTATTGGGGACGAAAGTATGGTGAAGATTCAATAAAAACTTTATTAAGATATTTATTTTACGAATTAGGTGCTATAAGAGTGGAATTAGAAGTCATAAAATCTAACACAAGAGCTATAAAGTGCTATAAGAAATGTGGCTTTATAGAAGAAGGCATTAAGAGTAGTAGGGTTTATATAGGCAAGGAATATGTAGATACTGTAATTATGGGCATACTTAGAGAAGAAGTAATTGATATTTAATATGTGAGGATGAAGGTATATATGAGTATAAGGTTTATTTACGGAAGGTCTGGAACTGGGAAAAGTGAATTTTGTATTGATGAAATAAAAAATAATATTAACGAAAAAGAATCTGAAAATAAATTAATTTTCTTAGTTCCTGAACAATATACATTTACGACCGAAAATAAGATACTAAAGTCTATTGGAGAGCATGCATTTTTAAGAGTAGAAGTACTAAGTTTTAAGAAAATGGCTCGCGAAGTTTTTGAAGAGTATGGTGGACGTGTTAAAGAGATAATAAAGGAATCTGGAAGAAACATGTTTATTCACAGAGTATTAAATGAACACATTGAGTCTCTAGATTATTTTAGTAAAATATCTAGAGAACAAGGGTTTAATGAAATTATTTCAGAGGTAATCTCTGAGTTTAAAAAATACAATATAGATATTGAGAATATAAGAAGAATAGATGAAAAAATAGATGACTTTGAATTAGCTCAAAAACTTAAGGAACTAATTCTTATTTATGAAGCGTTCAATTCAAAGATGCATGAAAACTATATTGATGGGGATGATGAGTTAAGCTTATTAAGTAAAAAGTTATTAGAAACTGATGCGTATTCAGGAGCTGAAATATGGATAGATGAATTTACTAGCTTTATCCCTCAACAACTAGAAATTATAAGATTACTAGCAAAAAGGTGTAAGAGAACAAATATAACCTTGTGCATGGACAATAAATCTATAGATGATAAATATGAAGATATAACAGATGTCTTTAATATAACAAAGAATACCGAAAACAAGTTGCTAAAAATAATGAAAGAAAATAATATAGCTTATGATAAACCAGTTAATCTGAATAATGCTGTACCACATAGGTTTAAGAATAATCCCGAGCTTAGACATATAGAAAAATATTTTTTTTCTTATCCATTTAATGAATATAAGGAAAGTTGTAATAACGTATCACTATATAAAGCAAATAACATTTATGATGAGATTGAAAGAGTTGCAAAGAGTATAACAGAACTTGTTAGAGATAAAGGCTATAGATATAAAGATATATCTGTAGTTTGTAGAAATATAGATGACTATGAAAAAATAACATCAGTAATATTTAAGGATTATGATATTCCATATTTTTTGGATAAAAAAATTCAGTTGTTGAGCAATCCATTGATTATACTTATAAGCTCTGCTTTTGAGATTTTATCTAAAAATTGGTCATATGAGAGTGTATTTAAATATTTAAAAAGTGGATTAACTGGAGTAGATAATTCACATATAGATATTTTAGAGAACTTTGTATTGGAACACGGGATAAGGGGATATAAATGGACAGTAAAAGAAATAATTAGTGAAAAATGGTTTATAAATAATGAGGAATTAACAAATGAAAAAATATTAATAGCTGAAATTATGGAGGAGATAAGAAAACCGCTTATCGATTTTCATAGCAAGATAAATGGCAAATCTAAAGTAAAAGATATATGTACAGCTATATATGAATTTTTAGTAGATGTAGAGGCATTTGAAAGAATAAATGTTTGGATCGAAAATTTTGAAAGTTTAGGTTTAGAGGATAAAGTAAAAGAGTATAGTCAGGTTGAAGGTATAGTTATTGATATTTTAGATCAAGCAGTTGATGTAATAGGGGATGAAACTCTCGAGTACTTTGAATTCTTTAAAATATTAAATTCAGGATTCACAAATGAAGAAATAGGGGTTATACCTGTAGCTTTAGATCAAGTTAACATTGGTGATATAGCAAGGATTAAAGGTAGGAACGTGAAGGTTCTTTATATAGTAGGTATTAATGACGGTGTTTTACCGGCAGCGAAAAAGGATGAAGGAATACTATCCGATAGAGATAGAGATGTATTAAATGAAATAGGTATTACATTATCAACGACAACTAGAAATAAAGTGTTTGAAGAACAATATTTATTATACATAGCTTTAACTATAAGCAGTGAATTCTTAATGCTGTCGTACCCAATGTCTGATTTTGAAGGTAAAGCATTAAGGCCATCTGTAGTAATACCTAGAATAAAAAAAATACTACCGCAGTTAATAGAGGAAAGTGCAATTTATAATTTAGAAATTCAGAAAAATAAGTTTGGTAAAGTTACTACTCCAATTCCAACATTTAATGAACTTATAATAGCTGTAAGAAGGGATTTTGATAGAGAAGATATAGAAGAATATTGGCCTGAAGTTTATAATTGGTTTAAACAAAATGAAGAATTTAAAGAGAAAATACAAAACATATTTAAAGGGCTTACATACTCTAATGTAGGTGATAAAGTTGCTAAAAATAAGTTAAGAAGGCTTTATCAAAATGATATGGGAAAACTAGTGTTTAGCGTATCAAGATTAGAAAAATACGCAGAATGCCCTTTTTCATATTTTGTTCAGTATGGATTAAAGGCAAAGAATAGAAAGGTATATGAGTTTACGCCTCCAGATTTAGGTTCATTTGTACATGAGATGTTAGATACATTTACAAATAAGGTTAAACAAGAGGGTATATTATGGTCAGATTTGAATAATGAAAAATGCAAAGAAATGATATCTGATATTATTGATAAAAAACTGAGTGAGCAAAGTAATTCAATATTAAATAGTACTAAAAAATTTAAATACTTAGCTCAAAGGTTCAAAAGAGTAATCTCAAAATCTGTATCAGTAATTGCAAATCAAATAGGCAAAGGTGAGTTTGAGGTTTATAAAACTGAATTTAATTTTGGAAGCTATAACTCAGGTGAAGCTATAACTTTGGATTTGGAGTCTAATGAAAAAATATATCTTAAAGGAAGAATTGATAGAATAGATACGTTGGATTTAGATGGCGATACTTATATTAGGGTTATAGATTATAAAACTGGTACTAATAAATTTGATTTAAATGAACTCTATTATGGATTACAAATGCAGTTATTAGTTTATCTTGACGCTTTAATTAAAAATTCTAAATATATATTAAATAAGCAGGCAAAGCCAGGAGCTATATTATATTTTAAAATAGATGATCCTATAATAAAAAGTAAAAAGGAAATGACCATAGATGAAGTGCAAGATGAAGTACTAAATGCTTTAAAACTGAAAGGATTAATTTTAAAAGATGCTAGAGTTGTTAAAGCTATGGATAGAGATATTGAAGGGTATTCACTAATTATACCAGCTGCATTTAAGAATGATGGGGATTTTAAGTCAAGTAGTGATGTAATTACTGAAGAGGAGTTCACATTGCTTAGAGAATATGTTAACAAAAAGATGGTTGAGCTATGCGAGGATATGTTAAGTGGGGAAATTAAAATACAGCCAACTAAAAATGCTAATAGAGCTCATTGCGAATTTTGTGATTTTTCAGCTATATGTCAATTTGACACAGCTATAAAAGATAATAAATATAAAATTATTTCAAGGAAATCCCAAAATGATATTTGGAGCAGTATAAAAAAAGAGATAAATCATACTAGTGAACAAGTAGATTCTGATGAGTCAAATATTATAAATGATGAGAATAACGTATAAAAAAATTAAGTTGTATAGTATTAGATAAATAAAAAAATCTTGGTGGGTAACGCGATTTTATTTTTGATAGGAGAGATTAATCTATGGGCAAAACAAAATGGACTGACGAGCAATTAAGTGCAATAGAAACAAGAAATTGCAATTTATTAGTGGCCGCAGCTGCTGGTTCTGGTAAAACTGCTGTTTTGGTAGAAAGGATTATTAGAATAATTACGAGCGAGGAAAATCCAGTTGATATTGATAAGTTGTTAGTAGTGACATTTACTAATGCCGCAGCTGCTGAAATGAGAGAAAGAATAGCTGAAGCAATATCAAAGGAATTAGATAGGAAACCAAGCTCTAGAAATCTCCAAAAACAATTAGCATTACTAAATAGAGCCAATATCACAACAATGCATTCATTTTGTTTAGATGTTATTAAAAATAATTTCCACAAGATAGATTTAGATCCATCTTTTAGAATTGGAGATCAAACAGAAGGTATATTAATTAAGTCAGAGGTAATAGATGAACTTTTTGAGGATAAGTATGAAGAAGAAGATTTAGAGTTTACAAATTTAGTTGAAGCATTCAGTGGTTATAAAAATGATGATAATTTAAAGGAATTAATTTTAGACTTGTATAATTTTATCATGTCTGGTCCATGGCCTGAAAAATGGCTAAATGAAAATGCAGAAAACTTTAAAATTAGTTCGTTAAAGGAACTAAATAAGACTAAGTGGGTTAAAGTGCTAACTGATAATATTAAGATTGAAATTGAAGGGTATATGAAAATTATGGAAAAAGCCATTGAAATAATTAATCAAACTGATGGCTTAGAACCGTATATGGATAATTTTCAAATGGAATTAAAATCTATAAGGAATGTCTATGGATGTATTGATAATGGGTTAGAAGATATTTATAAAGCATTAACATCTATTGTTTTTAACAGACTTAAAACTATTAAAAAGGATAAAATTTCAGATGAGAATTCTCAAAATACTGTTAGAAAAATAAGGGATGATATAAAGAAAAAATTATCTGAATTAATAGATAACACATTTTCAGTAACACCACAGCAAATGTTAAGCAATATTCAGAGTGCTTATCCTCATATGAAAAAACTAACAGAACTTGTATTGGAATTTGGAGATAGGTTTAATAAAAAGAAGAGAGATAGAAATATACTAGATTTTAATGACTTAGAGCATTTGTGTTTAAAAATATTAATTGATTATGATGAAGATAAAAATATAATCCCATCTAATGTAGCTAAAAACTTTAAAGAGTATTTTGATGAGGTTTTAGTAGATGAGTATCAGGATTCTAACAATGTACAAGAAACAATAATAAATTTGGTATCTAGAAAAGAATATGATAATCCGAATGTATTTATGGTTGGTGATGTTAAGCAAAGTATATATAGATTTAGACAAGCAAAGCCAGAGTTATTTATTGATAAATATAATACATATAATTTGAATCAAGGCAATAATAGAAAAATTCAGTTATATAAGAATTTCAGAAGTAGAAAAGAAGTTATTGAAGGTGTAAACTACTTATTTAAAGAATTAATGTCTAAAACTGTTGGGGAATTAGAGTATTCAGACGAGGAAGCTTTAAATTTAGGCGCAAATTACAAGGAATCAGATAGTAGAAATGTAATTCTTGGTGGACCAATAGAACTTAATATAGTAGATAAAAACTATGAAGAATTAAGTGAAGAAGCTATTGAAGAGCAGGAAGAAATAAACAATGTTATGCTAGAGGGAAGAATTGTTGCAAGAAGGATCAAGGAGTTAATGTCCACAAAAGGAGAACATGTATTTAAGGTTTTAGATAAAGAAACTGGAGAATATAGACCTTTAATGTATAGAGATATTGTAATACTTCTTAGGGCAACAAAAAACTGGTCTGAAGGCCTATTAGATGAATTAGGGGCTGAGGGGATACCTGTATATTCCGATACAGGAACAGGATATTTTGAATCAATTGAGATTAGAACAATAATTTCTCTTTTAAAAGTTATTGATAATCCATTACAAGATGTACCTATGATAGCATTAATGAGATCACCAATTGGAGGATTTTCAGCAGAGGAAATAAGTGATGTCAGACTTTTCAACAAGGATAATTACTTTTATGAAAATATCAAATGCATAAGTGAAGAAAATACTGAGAATGAGGAAATTAATTCAGAAAAACTGAGAGATAAATGCAAATATTTAATTGAGAAAATTGATGCTTGGCGAAAGAAATCAATTTACATGGCAATTGATGAATTTATTTGGTATTTATACATGGATACAGCTTACTATGGATATGTAGGAGCAATGCCAAATGGAGTGTTTAGGCAGGCAAATTTGAAAGTACTTTTTCAAAGAGCTAAACAATTTGAGAAAACAAGCTTTAAGGGTTTATTTAATTTTATTAATTTTGTTAATAAGCTTACTAAGTCATCTGGTGATATGGGAAGCGCTCAAATGTTAGGAGAAAATGAAGATGTAGTAAGAATTATGAGTATTCACAAAAGTAAGGGACTGGAATTCCCAGTTGTATTTTTATGTGGAATGGGAAAGAATTTTAATTTGATGGACTTAAATAAGAATATGATTTACCATGATGAATTAGGATTTGGGCCAGATTTTGTAGATATAGAAAAAAGATTTAGCATAGGAACTTTGGCTAAAGAATCAATAAAAAAGAAAATAAAACTTGAAACACTATCTGAAGAAATGAGAATACTTTATGTTGCATGTACAAGAGCTAAGGAAAAGCTAATTATGATAGGAACAGTTTCTAACACTGAAAGAGCAGTAGAAAGATGGGTAAGTTCAGCAGAGTTAGAATATAATTATATTCTACCATCAGAAGTGCTAAAGGGTAGATCATATCTGGATTGGGTTGGCATGGCACTATGTCATCATAATGATGGAAACTTGCTTAGTGAAGTAATAGGCATTTCTAATAAAGTATCAAAAGATGATGCATCAGAGTGGAAGATAAAATTATGGACTAGAAGTGATTTAGTTAAACAATTAGATTTAGAAAACACTGATGAAGAAAAACATGAATCAACTATAGTTTATAGTAAATTACAAGAAGATATTGCTATTGCTCAAGAGATAGATAGAATATTATCATATAAATATCCATTAAAGGCTTCAACTACAATGAAAAGTAATATTTCAGTTTCTGACTTAAAGCGAAGAAATGCTGAAAAAAATTATAATACTGAAGAAATTTTTAGAGAAAGAATTATTACCACACCTAAATTTCTTCAAGAAGAACGGGGACTTACTGGGTCTGAAAAGGGTACAGCAGTTCATTTTGTAATGAAAAAGATTGATTTTAATAAAGTATCATCTATACAAGAAATTAAGGAACAGCTTAAAGGACTTTATGAAAGTGAATTTTTACTTAGTGAAGAATTAAAAGCTATTAATCCATATAAAATATTTAATTTTTTTAAGTCTAATTTGGGAAGAAAGATTCTTGAATTAAATGAGAATAATAAAAAGATATATAGAGAAATACCGTTTTATACTGAAATTAGCAGCTTAGAAATAGATAAAGAATTGGATGAAAGATATAAGGATGAGAAGGTGAGACTACAGGGGATAATTGATTGTTTCTTTGAGTATAATAAGGAAATTATACTTTTGGATTATAAAACTGATTATGTGAAGCCAGGGAATGAAGAAGAACTTAAAGAAAAATATAATAAGCAATTGGAGTATTACAGTAATGCAATATTTAAAATGACTGGAAGAAAAGTAAAGTATAAATATCTATATTCATTCTCGTTAGAAAAAGAAATTTTATTGCAATAAAATTGATGTATAGGAAATAAAGAGAATTAAAAGCAAGGCAGCAATAAAAATTTGCAACCTTGCTTCTTTTATTGTTTGTAAAATTATTTTATTATCACTTTACTTCCTTTAGGTATATTAGAATAGATCCACTTAGCATCATCTAAAGGAAGTCTAATACAACCATGGGAAGATGGTTTATTCATTGTATAATCTAAAATAGTTGTTTTATCTTTGGCAAAGGGAAGAGAATGAAATAAGATATCCCCGGTAATTTGTGTCCAATACTTACCGCCTTGTGCATACTTATCAGAAAAAAACCAGTCGCCCTTTTCTTTAGTAGAGAATGAACCAGAAGGTGTATCTTCGCCACTTATTCCGGTAGAACAAGCAAAAGTTTTAATTAATTGCCATTTATCGGCTTTGCCCTTATAAATATATGTTTTCTGTTCTTTTAAATTAACATTAATAAGATACGGTGTACTGCTTTCTATATTTAATGTATTAATATTTTTTGCTGATATAGAAGCAGTTAATGCTCGGGATGAAGCTTCTGCTATAGCAGAATTTTTATCTAGATATTCTTGTTGTTTAGCTTTAATATCTGATATTTTTTCTGTTACATCGGAATCATTTCCCAAAATATCGCTGCTATCTGAGATTTTAGATAATGCTTCAGTATAGTGATCATTATTAACTAAATTATCACAATAAGCAAATAGCGTTTCTTTTAACTTACCTTTAGCATCATTTAAGTATACTAATGATTCAGGATAATTTAAATCTAAAGAAGAAACTCTATTAAAATAAGATATAGATTCACTGTATTGTCCATTATTATAATAATCTATAGCAGTATTATAATTCTTATTTGATTCTTGAATTAAATCTATTGAATCAGAGATGCTATGTAATTTAGTTTCATCTGCAATGTTATAGCGTTTAATCTCATTTAGTTGAACTAATGCACTTTCACTTGATATCTTCTTGGTTTGAATATTTTCTGACAGATCATTTATTTTAGAATCAAAATACTTCAAGATATCATTATTCATCATAAATAACTTAAATGGATTAAAATTCTGTTTAGTCAACAAGATATTATTTGCTTCAGCAAATTTGTAATTATCAAAACTTGTTTTGAAAGTATTGATAAGTTGATTATATCTATTAAATTCATAGAAACAACTTGCACATATAATAGATATAAATATAACAATTAAATATATTTTATTTTTTTTCTTTTTATTATAAAAAATTTTACTGACTTTCAAAAGAATGCCTCCTAAATATTAAGACCTAGAAATTAAAAGAGCGGTAAAGAAAATGTGAACATTATTCTTTTAATTTATTAAAAGATGCTCTTTTAGCTATAATATTGACAAGAAAAACAAATAATAAACCTTGATGTTTTAACTAAATTCAATATGTGTTAATATATTGAAAAGAGTTTACAAAACAAAAGAATGCTAATCTGGAGGGGAAAATGGATTATAAAACTAATTTTTTTAAGAAAGTTATAACGTCTATATATGACATAAAAGTTTTTTCTAAATATGCTAAAGAGGGATTGCTTAGATCAATTTTTTATGCAATTTTATTGATGTTAATTTTATCAGGAATAAAAGGAATTGTTAATGTATATAGAATTGATAATTTTGAACTAATGACATTTATATATAATACTATTTCTAATTTTGGAGTAGGTTTATCGAACTTACTATTTAATTGTCTAATAGTAACTGTTGTTGCTTCTCTTTTTACAATATTTATGCAGATGGTCGTTAGATATAAGGCTTTATTTTCGCTGACCTTATATGCTGCTACACTTCCATTAATAATTCAAAGTATATTAGAGATAGTTAAACCTGACATAAATTTTGATACGATGTTTATAATAGGGACATTAACTTACGTTATACTAATATTAAAATATCTAAAGGATGAAATAATAAAAAATTTAAATTAGAAGTACAATTAAATTATAATGTAATTTCAATTAAAGATAGTAATATAAATAAGTTATAAAAATAATGTTAGCCTAGTATTTGTTTCTAAAAGTTAATCAGTTACAAGTAAAATTATGTAAATTATTTATGGTTTTTATTTAATTATAGTTGTTACCTGGAAAATAATGTGATATCATATATTACAGATGCATGGTAAAAAAAGTAAAAACAAAAGGGGATCTAAGAATGGCTGATGTAGATGTTTTAAAAGATGGTGAAACAAACAAGGAATACGAATTATATAAATCTGAACTTATTAAGTTATCTAAAGAAGAATTAATTAATCAACTTATTAAGGTAACAGAAGATAAAAAGGCTCAAGAAGATTTTATTCTAAATATTTCACATGATTTAAGATCACCACTAAATATAATTTTAAGTATATTACAATGCTATAAGGATGAATATAAGGATACAAAAAATCAAGAAAAATGCCAGGAACATATAGATGTAATAAAGAGAAATTCATATAAAATATTAAAACTTATAAATAATCTTATCGATACAACAAAATTAGAGAGAAAATATTATAATATAAAAAAAGAGAATTTAGATATAATTAATTTAATAGAATGGAATATATCGTCTATAGATAAATACGCTAGGCAGAAGGATATTTCTTTAGTCTTTGATACTAATGTCGAAGAATGCATTATTGCAGTGGATCCAGAAGCATTAGATAGAATAATTATGAACTTAATATCAAATGCTATAAAGTTCTCACCTCAAGGAAGTAGTATATATATAAATACATGGAAAAGTATCAATCAATTAATAATATCTGTTAAAGATGAAGGTATTGGAATACCTAAGGAAGAGCAAGACACTATATTTAATAGATTCGTTCAATCATCAAGAAATAAAAAGAGTGAATATGCTGGGAGTGGAATAGGTTTAGATTTAGTTAGGTATTTAACAAAAGCACATAATGGAACTATAGAACTTAAAAGTGAAATCAATAAAGGTTGTGAATTTATCATTAAAATACCTATAGAAAAATTAGACGAGAATGAAAATGATAAAGATAAGTGCTTAAATGCTAGAAATAAGGTAGAAGTATTAGAAGTGGAGTTTTCAGATATTTATTTATAGATTAAATTAGCAAATGCATGATAAGTTACCTAAAAATAATTTATGTTTCTAGGTAACTTATCATATTATAAACTTGATTATTATAATAGCTTGTGATAAGATAATTCTGTTGCTAAAAATATCATGGAGCGTTAGTTAAACGGATATAACTTACCGCTACGGACGGTACATTGAGGGTTCGATTCCTTCACGCTCTGCCAGATTAATGGAAGAAACGGCTTAACCACAAGGGTTGAGCCGTTTATAATTTACTCGAAGGGGACAAAAAGGGGACACTTAAAAATAAGAAGGTTTTAGGTGATTTATTCGAAAATGTCATCTAATAAGTTTGCAGTATTATTTTTCATATTTTCCATGACATGAGTATATGTGTTTAGGGTCATTCTTATATCAGTATGTCCTAACCTTTCAGATACAACCTTTATGTTTTCACCACTAGATATTAGTATTGTGGCATGGGTATGGCGCTTATGGGGAGCTCCCCATAATAGACATTATGTAGAGTATTATATTATGTAGATTGTTTTAAATTATTGCTCTATTTATGGGCATTCTTTATTGGAACACTCACCATAATAATTCATAATAAACTTATCTCAATTAATGAAAGGAGTT
>JAJXWH010000087.1 GCA_021781745.1 Bacillota bacterium
GCGGATTGCTCCTTTAATTGCTGTTTCATGCGAAACTACAATCTTATGCGGTATTAATCTTCCTTTCGGAAGGCTATTCCCCTCTATGAGGCAGGTTACCCACGTGTTACTCACCCGTCCGCCGCTAGAGTCCTTCCCGAAGGAAGTTCTCTCGCTCGACTTGCATGTGTTAAGCACGCCGCCAGCGTTCGTCCTGAGCCAGGATCAAACTCTCAATATAAAGTGAAACTTAATTTAGATGAAGTTTACCTTCAGCTAAATGTTAGTTGAACTTATCCATATTGGAAAAAGTTTAATCTTAGCTTACTCAAAAAAAGAATTGCTGGTTTACTTAAATGTATTTATCATATTCTGTTCAATTTTCAAAGATCTTGTTGCCCTCAAGCAACTCGTTTATTGTATCATCTTGCAAAATCAATGTCAACACTTTTTTTACTCTTTAGCATTTTTCATCAATTCCCGTGACGACAAAAACTATTATATCATCATATTCACTATCAACTTTGTTATTTTTGCTATTTTTCGATAATTATTCTTTGCATTCTTTAATTTTCTCTATATTTCTCATTTACATATAGAGAGATACACTAGGCTATGTTTTATGGCTTATTTGTATCTCTTTATACGTATTATGGACAATACAGGTGACTTACAACGTCTAACAACAATACTTTTTACTTATAAGGTAAATTATATTTTCTACCATATTCCTACTCTATCTTCTGGTTTTACGTACATTTTATCTCCTTCTTTTATATTATATGTTCTATAAAAATCTTCAAATTGAGATAAAACTACATTTACTCGTACTTTTTTAGGGGCATGAGGGTCGTTGCTTAGCAAATACTCTCTCAACTCCTTAGTTGAAATTTCTCTCCAGATTGTTGCATAATTTTCAAACAAGTCTTTAAGATTAGGATTCTCTACTTTTTTAGCAATATCTAAAACGCAGGCTATTCCGCCTAAATCACTTATATTTTCACCAACAGTTAAAATGCCATTTACGAACTTTCCATCGCTCATTTCTATATTAGAATAATAATCTGCTACTTTTTTACTCCTATTTGTAAATTCTTTATAATCATTTTCACTCCACCACTTTTCTAGTCTACCATTTTCATCAAATTGTGCTCCGGTATTATCAAAAGCGTGAGTTAGTTCGTGGCCAATGACAACTCCGATTCCTCCAAGATTTTTTTCTTTGTTTGCATTTTTATCGTAAAATGGCGGCTGCAATATCCCCGCCGGAAAAACAATTTCATTATTTAAAGCATTATAGTAAGCATTTACTGTACATGCTCCCATATTCCACTCATTTTTATTAACAGGCTGATTCAATTTAGAGAATTGCCTCTTATTATGCGATAAATAAATATTTAATACATTGTCTACCAAGTTACCATTTTCCTCATGAGAGTTTATTTTTATATCACTATAATCATTCCACTTTTCAGGATATCCTACTTTTACAGTTACATTTTCTAATTTATTAAGGGCTTTTTCCTTTGTCGCCCTACTCATCCATGAAATATTTTGCAATCTACCTTCAAAATTTTTTATAATTTCTTTTGCCATATTCTCTACATCTTTTTTAGATTCTTCATCAAAGTATTTATCTACATATAGTTTACTTATAACCTCATTTAACTGACAATTTACAAATTTAACTCCACTACCCTCATTTATATCAGTAGATTCTACACCATAAAATACCCTTCTTAATCCGTCACTTGCTTCCCTGTGATTAGAAGTTAAGAAACTATCTGTATTTAAAAGCACACATGTTTTCAAAAAAGTTTTCATATTATCTAAATTATTTTCCACTATAAGAGAATTTACTAGTTTCAATCCTTCAGGATTTTCTACTATTATCTTGTTATTTTTACTCACATTTAGTTTAGATAATAATTTTGAAAAATTAATATTAGGTGCTAGCTTTTCTAAACTTTTAATTGTATGCACATTATAGGATTTCTGTATTCTATTTTGATCCCTAGCTTCTTCTTCATAAGAAGGAATCTTTTTCGCTATTTCATTTTCAATATTAAAAAAAACTTCTGCATTACTTTTAGCAACCTCTTCGTTTTCACCATACAAAGTATGTAATTTAGTTAAATAGTCCATATATACTTGTTTTATTTCTTGATTAGCACTTCTAGTGTCTTTATAATAAAATGAATTTCCTAATCCCAAATTGCTGTTTCCTATGTATAAAACGTTCTTACTACTATCCTTATAATCAGGTCCAACCCCCATATTTATTAATGATTGGAAGTATGAAAACTCTTCATCATTTAATAATCCTTTTAAATCCTCTACATTTTTAATCTCTTCAATTATGTTTATATATTTCTCTATCGGCTTAACCCCTAATTTATTTCTTTCATCCATATTCAAATAATTGTTATACAAGTTCAAAACCTTTAATTCATCACTATTTTTATCATAACTATTTTTATTTTTTTGTATATCTTTTATTATATTAAGTATATCTCCATTTACCTTTCCACATACTTCTTCGAAGGTCCCATAAGAAACATACCCATTTTCCAGTCTTGTATTTGACAGCCATTCCTTATTCACTGCAGTATAAAAATCATCTTGTATCCTAACATCCTTGCTACCTTCTGCTTTATTACTACTTGCACTATTTAAGCTATTAATTTCTGAACTATATGCACTAGTATTTAAAGGTAATGACATGCTTAAAATAAATACTATTACTACTGAAGCAATTCTTTTTAGTATATTTTTCCTCATAGCTAACCTCCCTGATATATTAATTATTATGCGACTTGCTTTTCATGCTTTTTATTATATTTCTACTCATTGCAATGAAAAGTACTTCATTAATATTATTTAATATATTGCTCCAAATAATACATAGTTTTGAGACATATTCAAAAATATGCTTAGTTAAGTTAAAGGTTTAATGTTTTGAATTATTTACTATACTTGCTTGTAGGCCAAAACAAAGAAACTAGATATGAGTTTGTAAAGCGGGCATTCGAAAATCGATTGAAATTTTCATAGTCCTCTAGAACAAACATATATCTAGTTTCAGTTCATATACATGTTATATAATTATACACTGTTTATTAAGCTACCACTCCAGCAATTATAATACCAATTGCAATCATGAAACCTGCAATAACAATAGCAACAGCAATATTTTTTTCCCTTAGTTCTTTATTAAAATCAACTTTAGTTAATACCTTGTCAAAAAACCAATAACCAAATATTAGTAAAACTATACCAATTAATCCAAAAATAATGCTTGATAAAATATTATTTAAAATTCCATCCATAAGTACTTCCTCCTTAAAAATATCTTTTATTAAAACTTAGCTATTATAAATTCACTGAGGATATTCAAATAACTAAAAGCTTATACCATGCAAAATCCAAATGCTTATAATTACTTTTTAATATATGTAGGAATATATATTGCATCTTTATTAGTTATAAAATCCCCAATTCTAGTATATAGTCCACACGGCGTATCATTAGCTATGTATACTCCTATTACAGGAAATTGGTATTCTCTATATTCCTCCATAGTTGAATAAATATCCGAATATAAAGGTCTAATATTAACCCTATCTTGAAATACCACATCGTCTAGAGCTCCGCCTATTGGATCACAACTTAAAGCAACACCTAATCCTTCTCTTGAAAGATATGGTTTAACCACATAATCGGCGGAAAGTTGTTTATCCTTCTCCAAACATGTATATGGAATGTATCTTAAAATAAATTTTTCATCTTCTTGTGAGAAAAAATTCTTTCCTATAAGTTCATGAATCACTGCAAAAAACACCTTAGATTGAGTTATTAATGTATGCCCAGGATTTATTAAATAGTCCCCTGAATTTAAAGGCTTAATTATTTCTTTCATTTCCTCTTCAAAGTAAAACCAATCTAATGGATAATGCCTATAAATTGCGTGAATTTCTTCTCCATAAAGATATATTTTATTATCAATCACCTTTAAATCATATACATTTCCAAATATAATAGTATATTCTTTCAGCTCTTTTAATATTTCCGTAATTATATTACTTGTATATATGTCTTCATAATACCAGGATGTAACAACTGCAATATTTTTTATTCCCTTTGATTTTTTAAGTTCCTCTAATATATAAAAAAATGACTTCCTTATATTACCTCTAAGATTTGTATTTGGGTCATCACAATCTATACCGAGCTTGTACTTCACTATAGAATTCACTCCCAGAGCCTCAACCAATCCAGCTGGAGTTTCTGAGTTGAATTCTAAAAGTTTCAAATTTCCATCATTATCAATAACAAAATCTATCCTTCCCAATGCACATAATGCAAAAGTAATGGATGTGGAAACCAATTTATAAAGTTCTTCTGGAATGCCTAATATAGGTCCAAAAATCTCTATATTTTTTTGTATATATGGATACATTCTTTTTAATATTTCGCAAAACCTCTGGCTTACAAAAAACATTTCTTTATATTTCTCTTCTTCTAAAATAAGTGAATTTAGCGAAATACATTCATTTATATTTGTATATGCACCAGTAAAATTATATTTAAAAGTGATCTCATCTATTATGTCATTCCATACTTCTTTTCTATTGCTAGAAATAAATCTCCTTAATGAAATAGGAAAATCCTTAACCCCTAAAGGACACATCCAAGTATAGTTATCATCTGTTAAAAAGTTCTTGCTCCACCGTACCAAAAAACCTTGTACTTTATATCCTATTAAATAAACCCCAAAGTTTCCAAAGGCTAAAGTTGGAACATTCATATTGCAATTGCTAGGAACATATGTATACTCCTGCCTGATATTTATCAATTTTTGCTTTACATGTATCTTTTCACTTTCATATACTCTTTTAATTTCTTTATTCCAATCCTCTTTTGTATAAAGTTTACCGATGTAAACTTCTTGACTATATCTTCCCAAGGAGGATTTTATAACATAATCATTCTTGTTTTTCAATATCTCTTGACTTTCATTTAATATTTCTGTGTAAGGAATACATTCTCTAATAATTTTTTTATCTGTTATCGAAAGAAGGTTTGAGTCTTCTTTAACTAAATCCCAAAGATAAGCAAAAAAGCCTTTTGCCTGTATTGCGATTATTCTTGGGTCATTAATTAATAGTAAGTTTCCGCTATTAACACACTGCAGGATTTCTTCAATATTAGAAATTTCATAAAAAAATTCTGTAGGAAACAATCTTAAAATTATCGGAAGTTTTATATTTGAATATCCATAAACGCATCCATCTTTAACAGATAAATTATTAGATCCCACCTGAATTATATTAATATTAGTTTCTTTTAAAATATCCTTAAAATAATAACTATGGTGTAATTCTTCATAGTGACAAGGGTCCATTAAAACTCCTACATTAATCTTTTCTTGGCTATCATAAAAATCATTGCAAATCTCCAATAGTTCCTTTTTAAAAACATCTATAAAGCTGCTATTTAAATTTCCATCAAAATCACTTTTTCCTGCTAAGTGTATTTCCTTTTGGCCACAGGGTTTATCATAATTAAATTCAGCAAAATAAATCTTATTGTTAACATCTCTAAAGGTATCATACCTTGTCCAGAACATTGGAGCTACTGGGCACTTTAGATTAAATATCTCATCTTTAAATGCAAAGTCATCAAAATAATTCAAAAGTCTTTTGTGCGCACCCGTAACATTATGCAATATTTCTAAGGATATCCTATTTATTTCTTCACTATAAAATACCATCTTTTGATAGGTATTTGTATCAAAATAGAAAGGTATTTGTGAATGAACATATTCTTCACCTAAAGAGCTTACCATATAATTATTAAATAGGACTTCTTCAGTGTATCTAATTTGCTTTTCCATGGTACACTCCCCTTTCTATAATTATTTGAGTTCATAAAAACTTACCCCATAAAATATTAACTTGATGAGCTTCCACCTACTGATCCAGAATAACCGGAAGACTTTCCACCCGTGGAGCCTGTTATTCCGCTTTTACCGCTACTTGAAGAAGATCCATCGCCTATAGACGAATCACCACCTGAAGAACCGCTTCTTGATGACCATCCGCTAAATCCATGCCAGCCTCCAGAATAACCGCCTCCATTATTATAAGAACTATTTTCTTGATCTTGGTCTTCTTCATCATCTTTCGGGTTATAGCACCCTGCAAGTCCTAATGGCCCACTTACTACGAATGCTGCTGCTACAGCTATTGCTAATGCTTTTTTCTTACTCACCTTTGATATTTCCTTAAGGTTCTTTGATATTTCATCAAAATCTTTCACTATTTCATCACCCTTATTATTTCTACCTCTAACTCTTTATTTACCGAGTTTATATAAACATTTAAATCTTCTTTTATTTTATCTTTAGTTAATATTACTATCTTGATATATCCTAATTCCTTTAACATAAAAGCATATGGCAGGTCATCTTCACCAATTCCATATTGGTTATTTAATTTATCATTAAAGTTCCTATAATCTAAATCATCACTATATCTATTATAGGGAATTAGCATAACAAACTTTTTAGTTTTTATCTCTTTTAATCTTAAGCTGTTATTTATTAACTTACTAATATCATTTTTATCTCCAATAATCCCAAATGGGTGAAATAAAAGATTAATATTTAAAACTGGTTTAATAAGAAATTCGTTATTTAGTATTAATGCAATATCTAATATCTCTTTAAGTGGTAAATCTACTATAACGAAACTACTGTCATCTGAATTTTCTATTATATTATTTATTATCGTCTTATCACATTCAATTATCTTTTCTTCCGTCAATTCAAAATCATCGTAAGTTTGTAATGACACAAATGGCGAACTTCTAAAAAAGCTTTGAAACGGACCCAAATCACTTTTCCAAGTTCTATATACTTTTCTCAAATCTACCTCTTCAAGATTCATTAAACTGCCTACCTTTCATATGTAGCTGCATAAATTCCATCTAGAGATATACATTGCTTAAATCCATCCTCAGTTATGAATACTAGATGACTATCAGCACATTCACTTTCACATACTTCCCCTTTAAATGAGATTTCAGGATCAGAATCCTGCCAAGATTTGATATTAGAATATATATTAATTTCTTTAGCATAAGATAAAAATCCGTAGGAAAGTTTATATATAAAAGCAAAATTGTTTTTTAATGAAAGCATTTGTCTATATTTCTTGTGGTCTATAATTGTATCGATAACTAATAATCCATTACATATAGAATTAACCTCTCCTTCAAGAATTTCTGAGGGCTTATCATTAAACCATTCATTATATGTTTTATAAATATAAATCTCCATATTTACCTCACTTTCTTTAATTACTACGTATCCCATTTTCATTTACTTTGTAGTTATCAGGGGTTATACAGTTAACATATAATTGCCCTTCTTCATTGAACCCATAAAGCGCTCCATTTATGTTAAGCCACAGCGGCTTATCTTTTTCACCCTTAACTCTCATACAATTTGAGTCAAGATAATATTTATGTCCGTCATTTGGATCAGCATACCACGTGCTTTGAAGCGCATATCCAACGTCATTAAAAATATACCATTGCCCATCGATATATTTCCATCCGTCCTTTGCTGTGTAATAATATTCATTATTTACATCAGTGCAATACCACCAGCCCACATTATCTAAGTTCCATCCTAATTTATATTTGTTTAAAGAATGTACTATTCCATTACATAATCCTTGTGCCAATGTATTTTCATAACTATCATCATTTAATAATCTGTCTTCGTCAGGATTAGACATAAATCCCAACTCTACTAATACAACAGGAACCTTAGACCAGTTAAAGCCCGTAATATCGCTTCTTTGGACTACACCTCTGTTATTCATTCCTGCACTTGAAATCAAATCATTTAATATAGTTTGTCCATATTGAGCACTGACATCACTTATATCTTTTGCATATCCTACTGGCGCTGGAACCAGCATTGATGCACCAGTTACACTTGAATCATCTATTCCATCACAGTGAATTCTAATGACTAAATCTGCATTATTATTATTTCCAACTTCTGCTCTTTCAATATTCCCTGGATCCTCAGACTCTTGAGTTTTTGTCATTACAACAGTATATCCATTGGACTCTAATAAAGTTTTTAACTTATCTGCCACTCTCAATGTAACAACGTACTCTGGAACACCAGTTGCAACTCCCTGAGTTCCTCCACCATCTTTTATTTTGGTAATACTTGAATCTGGTGATTGAAGCTCGTATTCGCTGTTGCCTCCTGCTCCATGTCCTGGATCAATAACAACTACCTTTTTACCTGATGCAAATGCTGTTTGAATATTGGGAACACATATTACTGATGTTAATAAAACAGCAGCAGTTAAAAAACATGTTAATAGCTTTTTCATTTTCTTCCTCCACTCTAGTAACTAAAGACTATATAGCTATATTCTTTCCATTATTTCACTTTCACTACATATTTTTAATTTTATCACTTTGTATCTCATATTTCTATGTATTTCCTCATATTCTAAGAGAATATAAAAGGAATTGCGCCAACAATTCCCAAATTATTCCACATAACTAACAACTTATATTGGCAATGTCTATCTCATTTCAATTTAAACTGTATGGTCGTTTTCATTTTTTATTTCAATTGCTTTCTCAAATATTTCTGATAAAACCAAAGCTATACATGCTAATATAATATACATTAAAAAACTTCCTTTAAATTAATTATTACTTTTACCCTTTTATAATCCTTAATTTAATATTTACTACTTACAATATTTCTCCAGATTTTTAATATCATTATTCATTTTTTTAAGCTCTAATATGATAAAGATAAAAGTCACTATAGCTGATAATATTTCTGCACATGGTCCTGCATATAATACTCCTAAAACTCCAAAAACTCTCGGTAAAATTATCATAAGCGGAACTATAAAGAATGTCTGTTTACACAATGTAAGAATCATTGCTTTTGCAGGCTTTCCTATAGCCTGAAAGAAAACACAGGTTGTAAGCTCAAAACCTATGAAGATGCAAAGCATTAAAAATATCTTAAAGGATTTTAATGCAAATTCATTATACAGTGAATCATTCTGACCAAACAGATTTATTATATTCTGTGTAAAAAACTGAAATATAATAAATCCTATTATTGACACAACTGTTGCTATTTTTATAAGGATAAAATAAGTATCTTTTACACGTCTGAACTTTTTTGCACCATAATTGTATCCAAGTATTGGCTGGCCACCTATAGCTATCCCTATTACAACTCCTAGCAAAAGTTCATTTACTTTCATTACTATACCAATAGACGATATAGGAATATCACTTCCATAAATTGATTGAGCTCCATAATTCTTAAGCATATTATTGCTTACTATTACTATTATCGTGACTGCTATTTGTGTAATTAAACTGGATGTTCCCAAAAGCATTATTGTCTTACTTACATCTAAATTAATCTTTAAATATTCTCTTTTAAACCTTATATTTTTAAATCTATTAAGATACATTAGTGAGATTACGCAAGATAAAATTTGTCCTATAATTGTTGCTATAGCAGAACCTTTAACTCCCATATGAAACATAAATATAAATAAAGGATTTAAAATAATATTTGTAACTGCTCCAAGTATCATGGCTAACATAGAATATTCAGGACTACCATCTGCACGTATAATTGAATTTAAACCTGCTGCTAGAATCATAAACGGAAATCCTATTAAAATTATTCTCATATAGTCTGACGCTATATGAATATTGCTACTTGTAGCTCCAAAACCCCATAGCATTTTTTCCATAAAAGTATACCCAATCACTAAAAATATAAAACCTAAAATTATCATAAAAATAATTGCACTGCCGATAGCCTTAGCTCCATCTTCTTTGTTTTTCTCTCCTAATTTTATGCTATAAAAAGCAGCCGCTCCATCACCTAAAAGTAGTGAAAACCCCAAAGCTAGTACCACAAGAGGAAAAGTTACATTTGTAGCTGCGTTCCCAATATACCCTACCCCCTGACCAATAAAAATCTGGTCAACAATGCTGTAAAGAGCATTAACTACCATTGCAAGCACACAAGGAATTGAAAACTTTATAATAAGCTTGCTTAGCTTTTCATTTCCAATATAATGTTCATTCATTTCTATAATTTTTTCGCCCATTAATATACACCTCTTTCAAACTTCATATTGAAAGAATAATGCATCCAGTAACTGGAGAGTCAATACTTATTACTATAAAATTTAGGTGAATTTAAAAAATAACTAATCAACTATATACATATTTTGATTAATTATTTCTCCATGTATCTTAAACCAAGATAATATTAATTATTTTATAGGAACTATAAGTTCTGTAACATAATTGCCCGGATCAGAAGTATTTATTATGTCTACAAGATAATTGTCTATTGGTTCACCACAAATCTCATATCCATTTTCAAAAGCGTATTCAAACATTTTTCTATAAGTATCTATCATATTATCATAACTTCCATAGTGTATAACAGTTAATGCTCTAAAGCCTCCAAATCTTCTAACTAAACCGTCTATTTCTCTTTCTTCAGATACAGCTATACAAACTTCAATATAATAATCTTCCTTATCTTTTTCTTCAAAATCCATGCAGCTATCGTAATATATTGCCATAGCATTCTTTGTAATATGAAAGTTATTTTTCTCTACTAAGGAAATCAGCTTACAGTATCTAACTGTGAATTCTTCAATAGTGCAAGATCCTTTACTTCTAAGATATGCAACATAAGAAGTAGGTATTTCTTTTATCTCGATTTTAAAGTTCTTATGTTTTTTCTTTTTACTTTCTTTAATGCAGAACTGCAACTTTTCCTTTAGCATTTTTAGATCATTAATTTTATTGTCAATCTCTATGCATTTTTCATTAATTTCTCTTGTGTTATATTCTAAGTCTTCTCTGCCTAAGAGCACTTTTATTTCCTTTAATGAAAAACCTGCTTCTTTAAAATATTTGATTACAAGCACTAGAGTCAATTGATCATTTGAATAATATCTATAATTACTGTCTGGATCAACTTTTCTTGGAATTAACAATTCTATTTCATCATAATAGTGCAGTGTTTTTATTGGAATATTGCATATCTTTGATACTTCTCCTATTTGATAAAATTTCTTACTTTCTCCCATTTTGTTAGTCAACTCCTCATAAACATTTCTTTAAAAATGTAATTAACTTCATAATTCAAAAGTATTTTCTATTACATTAGGTAAAACACTGTAGATAGACTTTCCAATTCTCTCCTCAAAATATTTTTTTATTTCAAAGGTTGCTTTCCACTTATCTACTGTATATTTGCTAACCCCATGTCTTAATGCAACATCCAGCATTCTCTTTTCCATTAGACAGTACCCTGTAGGTAGTGCTAATGCATCACACAACTGAATTAATTTATCATAATCTGAATATTGTACATTTTCCAGATATTCCTTAACAAATTTATATTCTTCATTTGAACAATCCCATTTCCCAAAAACAGCATCAATTTCTTGAATTTGATGCGAATGAGTTAAACAAATTCTTCCCAACAAATCATATCCTTTTTCAACCGCAAAATTATATCCATCTATGCTATGTCTCATACTCGTCACGCCATATCTCCTCCCAATATCATGCAACATTCCGAGTATTAATACTGTATTGGAATCTAACTCTTTGTCCTCTTTTGCAATTAATTCTGCTGCCTTACCAACATATAAAGAATGATCTATCCATGGACCAGGATTTAATTTGCTGCCTTCCTCCAATATTTTCTTTGCTTCCTCCAATGTTGGTATACCCTCTTCTAAATACTTTTTCATACTTGTACATCCCCTTATCTAATCTATCACACAACTAATTTCCACCATAATCAAAGTATAACATATAATGTAATCAATATATTCTTAAAATCTTATTATATCTACATGACTTATACTCGTAACAATGACCACGCTAAATTAAAATACCAAAGATTTAAACTTCTCTAAATCGTTGGTATTACTCATATTTGTTGTATATAATCATAATCTACGAAAAATAATCTTTTGATCAATCAAGTCAACTGTAACTAACAAATTACATTTCCAAATCTGGTCAGAGTTCATTTCAATCATAGTAGGATAAGGTAATCCATCTGCTTGTTTAAAATTGTTCGCTTCAACTATATTATTAAGGGTTAGATCCATATCCGCAATTTTCAAATTAACATTAGAATACGTTGGCCTTTTATTTTCTCCCATACCTATAGAGTAATTAATTTCAGGATTATACAAATATGAATGATTCTTACCAGTATCTAGGTAAACTATTATTGGTTCACTATTATATTCTGCCTCAAAAAAAAGTAAATCTTCTTGTCCCTTGGTTGTTGTTTTATAAAGAGGAAGTACAACATATTTACCTGTATCAAGCTTTGCATAGTCAATTGGACTGCTACTTACAGCTATTTTATGTCCTTCATAATCTAATGTAATTACCTTTGATTTAAAATAAGCTAATCCTATGTTTCCATTAAACTTTTGCGAAGAATACATAGACCAGTCAGATATGCTGGTATTTACATTTTTATATGTATCTCCAAATACATTAATTTCATTAACTTTTACATTCGTTATCCACCCACGATGACAGCCATCTCTATTAGTTGCCTCTGCTTTATTTAAAACAGTGTAGTCAATTTTATCCTGAATAGCATCAGTAAAGGATATTCCAACTCCGCACCCTGTATCAAATCCTAATTCATATTCATCATTTCCTACTTTAACTGGTATTTGGGGACAAATTCCATCGCCAGATAAATTGAATGTAAGTTTATGGATTTCACTTTCTTTATATCCTAAATCTGCAATCCAAGTCTTATCCGCAAAAAGCGTCTGTATATATCCATAAGAAAAATATCCTCCAACTGCCACTATTAATGTTAAAAATAAACTGATTACTATAATGGATGTTCTTGATTTTATTTTCATTCCCCTTCACCTCTATTGACAAATATTCAGCTTCCATAACCTTAATAATATAGAAATTATAACATATTATGTAAAAATATATTATTAAAATTTTATTTAAGGAAAAATTTAAAGTAACTGGTGGCTATTTGATGTCAGTCAGCCAAATATAAGGGGCTTTTTTTATTTCTTTATTTTTTTTGCATTAATTCTCTTTAAAATTCACATAATAAGAACTGATTTATTAAGTAAACAAAAATATCTTTAGAGGTGGTTAAAATAATGAAAAGATTTATTTCTATATTTCTTATTTTTTTATTTCTTTCGCTCAACTTGAATCCAATGAATGTATTTGCAGAAAATCAATCTAAAACTTTGAAGCAAGGCATATATAATGCAAGGGATACTAACTTGCTTATAGGTACCCCCATTACTGTAAAGCTTACATCTTCTAATGATAGAGCTATAATTATAATTATTGATTCTGATCAAACCATAGAGGCACTAGCAAGATTAAATTCTAGAATCACCCAGCAAATTTTACCTCCACTTAACTACGATTCCTCAATCATAATCTTCACTAATGGAAGTGTAATATTTTCATAAAAGTTACTTTGGAAGTCTTTCTTTTCATTTATCTTACTACACTCTTCCTAAACTTGAATATTACTTCTTTTAGTTCACATAATAACAACTTATTAATCTACATTTAAATACTTTTGAAAGGTCGTAAAGTTAATGAAAAAATTTATTGCTATTTTATCTATTTTTTTATTACTATCATTTAATATGAATACTATAGTTGCAATTGCTGAAACTAAAACATTAACAGAAGGATTTTATAAAATTAAAGATACTGGGTTAACAACTGGTATTCCTTACAATGTAAAAAATACTGCTCCTACTGGCAGAGCAATTGTTATGATTTTTGATGAAAATGCATTGATGCAAGAATTTATACGATTGGAAGCAAATTCTCCCGCTTATGTCCTCAAACCACTTAACTTTGATTCTACACTTGTAATCGTTGGTGGAGGAACAGTTACCTTTTCTTAAAAAATACTATTAAAATTTCATTTACGGAAAGTTTTGTTTTCAGTTGAGGGCTATATGGTACCAGCACCCCCAGTCAGAAGGACCCGTAACACCACCAGTAAAACTGGTGGCTTGCTATGCGCCTATAAGGCTTTGTTACTGGCTGTGCTACTTGCACACCGAACGGTTTGCCAACTGCATATCTTTACTAGCCGCACCTAAAAGGTGCTTTATTTTTTGCCTTCATTTACTGGCTCACCTGTAAACGGGCCAATATATTCCTTCAAACTCATTTGTTAAAGGAACTAAGCTTGCACCTTTTTCGTTTACTATTCCTAAATTGCATCTCATATAAATTCTTAATGGCTTTATCATTCTTTGGAACCCATCATCAGTGTAACTCCATTCCATTTGTATATCTCTATTAACTAGCACTTGCAAGTAATTACTCTAGCTAATATTTTCACCATTGACTTGTAGTTGTTGTAATAACAAAAATACCAACAGTCTAAATTTCTCTAAACCGTTGGTATCACTTATTTGGGCGCACTTGGTGAGATTCGAACTCACGACTTCCGGAAATATATATTCTTGTATTTTCTGCTACTAATTAGTCATAAATGGCTCAACTGGGTTACCCAATATATTCCATATCACTCAATAACCTTGTCCTATGTTATTGAGTAAGGGGCAAAAATGGAGCAAATTCAAATTATATTTTCCTTAAATACTATTATCTGCTTAAGTAGTTTTTTAACATAAAATAGATTTACAAGCTGAAACTTAGTTCAATTTTGCAAGCAATATCTGAAAAATCTCTTCATTAGTAATAGTCTTCCTAAAACTTTACCCTATTATAAAATAATCCTTACTAGTTCTTCGCCCCATGTTCGCCTAATATCCACCACATTCATGATTCAGCTTATCTGCTTGGTACTTTTATACCTTTCTCACTCTCTCACTCTCTCTTATCTGATAGACTATCACTTTTAGTCTATCTACTCGGTACTTTTTTTGCTTTTACTCCGTACTTTGTTCAAAAACTATTGAAAATTATATTATTTTTTAATTTTAAAATATTGATTCAGATTGTTTATAAAACAATGCTACTTACTTTTATATGAGCTCTTGTGTCTTCTTGCCTTATTCCATCAATATTTCTATTTTAACATAAAAAACAATTTTATTCACAATTTTGTCCTTATCATCTATACTTATCAACAACAAACTTTATTATTTGTTGATATTATAATTTATAATAAATAAAAATATAAAAAACTTAGTACCTTTAGCCCGTATAAACCAAACCTACCAAGTTTTTCAATAACAAATAAATACTATATGAATGTCACTTAGGACTCATCATAAATTTATTGGTTATGAGTCAATTGCTCTAATCAACTCTACAAAAAATCAAAAAAAAATATCTCAAATGATTTTAGTAATCACTTTGAGATATCCTTTTTACTTACCTCGCAACGTCCTACTCTGCCACACAGTCTCCCATGCAGTACCATCGGCGCTATAGACCTTAACTTTCCTGTTCGGAATGGGAAGGAGTGTTACCTCTATGCCATCATCACGAGATTAAGTGA
>JAJXWH010000088.1 GCA_021781745.1 Bacillota bacterium
CATTTTCTAGTAATTACAAGCTCACTTCCATTAACTTCTGTAATGCATTCTCCATCTAATCCAAAAGCAGGATTAGTATTTCTAAATTTCATTAAATCTCTAATGTCATTTACTATTTTTCTATTTTTAAAGTTTTCTCTAATTTCTTCCTTAGTATAGTAGTGACGATTAATATCTCTTCCATTCTTAGTTGCTTCCATCAATTCAATATCATTTTCACCTGCTAGCATTCCTACATAATATACTTGTGGTATACCTGGTGCAAAGAATTGAATAGCACGAGCTAATAAATATGCCTTATCATTATTTCCTAATGCTGAATAATAAGTGCAGTTAACCTGATAAATATCTAAGTTATTATAAGCTGCTGTATTGTAAATCTTTTTAACATTTGCACCCTTTGTAAACATAGCTTCTTTTGTTTCATCTATTTCTTCATCAGTCATCAAGTCTTTTACATCAACAATACCAATACCATCATGAGTATCTAAGGTAGTAAATTGCTTCATTGGACTCATATCAAGCCATCTCTTTAAATTCTCACCTTTTCCTGAATATAATGCATGTAAAACTAGTACTGGCAGAGCAAAATCATAAATCCAAAAGCCTTTTTCTGCAATCTTATGTTGAATCGTATAATGCTCATGAATTTCAGGTAATATATCTACTCCATATTCCTTAACTATATCTTGAATTTCATAAAGCAATTCCCACATTTCTGGTTCAATGAAGAAGCAGCTTGTCCCTGGTTTCTTTATTGCATATGCAAAAGCATCTAAACGAATAATTGATGCTCCATTTTTACACATTGATATTAATGTATCTTTAATAAAATCTCTTGCAACCTTTGAATCCATGTTTAAATCAATTTGTTCTTCTGCAAAGGTGCACCAAACTTTTTCTTTGTTTCCATCTTTAAATTCAACTTCATAGTAAGGTGCTCTTGGTTTTCTTTTATAAATAGCGTCTACTTGCTCATCTGTTGGCTCTCCATTTTCCCAAAAGTCTTTATATCTTATAAAGAAATCTTTATACTTTGATTCATCTTTCTTTTCTTGAAAATCCTTGAAAAACTCAGATTGTCTTGAAATATGATTAACCATAAAATCATACATTAAATATTTATCTTTACTTATTTCTTTAACATCTTTAATTGTACCAAAGGCTTCATCTACAACATCATATCTCATAGGTGCAAAACCTCTATCTCCTGATGATGGAAAGAAAGGAAGTATGTGAACTCCACCTATTGCACCTGAATAATGTTCATCTAAAACTCCCTTTAAATCTTGTAAATTCTTTCCTAAACTATCTGCATAAGTTATTAGCATAATTTCATTTTTTATTTTATCCATTTCTATTTCTCCTTCTTACATATAAAATTTCTCACTAAAGTTCTATAACCTAATCAACTTATTCCATAATTTTTATAATTTTTTAATATTTAACTACAATTTTCTTTGCCTTAAAATTATAAGAATATCTTTGAACCTATTCTTGTATTTTAAACCTGTGTATAGAATTATTGAGATTCTGAACAGCTTCATGCAATTCATTCGATAAAGAAGCTAATTCTTGAGCTGATAAATTTTCCTCTTCAACTGAAGCCAAAACTTCTTCTGTTGCTGCAGATGATTCCTCTGCAAGAACAGAAATATTTTCTACAGCTTTAATCATTTTTTCTTTAAAACTATATATATCATTCATCACAAGTGTGACATTTTCTACCTGTAATGATATATTCTCTGTTGATTCTACGATATTTCTAAAAGCACAATCCGTATTCTTTACAGATTCTTCTTGTTTATCAAATATCTCATTTGCCTGCTGAACTAAATCAACAGTATTGCTAGTCTTATTTTGAATATTATTAATAATTTTAGATATCATCATAGTTGCTGCTTTTGACTGCTCAGACAATTTTTTTATTTCATTAGCAACCACTGCAAAACCTTTACCTGCCTCACCAACTCTGGCTGCTTCAATAGATGCATTTAAAGATAAAAGACTTGTTTGATCACTAATTGATTTTATCACTTCAATTATTTTTTCTATTTCTTTAGAACTATTATTTAAATCATATATATCTGTATTTATTTCCTGAACCATTGATACTGACTGTCTAGTCCTTTCTTTTAATTCTCTAACTACCGAAATAGAAGTATTTCCAATTTCTTTTGTGTCAATAGAAATATCCTTAACCTTTTCTGTACTTTCTATAACAACATCTATTTTTTGAGCTAAAATTCTTATTTGATCTATAGCTTCACTAGAACCTTTTGCTTGTTCTGTTGAGCCTGTTGCGATTTCCCCAATGGCCATAGAGATTTGTTTCGTAGCTTCAGCTGATTCCACTGAAATTTCAGCTAAATCTTCAACATTTTTTAAAACCTTATTAGATACTTGACTCACCTCTCCTATGAGTTCTTTTATTTTTTTAATCATTATATTAAAACTACTACTCAAATTTCCTATTTCATCAAGTTTTTTATAGTCTAATATTACAGTTAAATTTCCATCCTCTGCTTTTTTCATTAGCTTCATTATGGTGTTAATTGGCTTAATTATTCCACGTGCTATATATAAACCAATTACTATTGCTATAACTCCACATACTATTCCTATTATTAATGTAAAGACTCCAGATAATCTAATATCATTAATAAGCGAATTCATTGGGACCTCAGATATTATCTTCCAGCCATTATTACAAGAGCTGAATGTAATTAAATTATTATCTTTTATGAAATTTCCATATGACTCCTTACTGTATAAATCATTTATAATATTGCTTAAATTATCACTGCTAATATCTTTATCATCAATATTAAAAATGACATTTTTATTCTCATCTACTATCTGAACATTATTATTCTTATCTAAATTCATTTTTTCAAAAATATCTTTAAAAGCAGTTACTTTTATAGACATAATTAATATGCCATTATCGCTTTTTCTAATTGTATCCTTATATTCTCTCATTAGAAATATCTCAGAATTATCATTAATTCCTGTAATCCAATATATTTTATCTTCATTTTTTCTTATATCGTCATATAATGGAGAATTTTTTAATTTATTTTTAATATAATCCTGGGAATGAGAATCTACAGAACCTAAGATTTTACCATCTTGCTGAATAATACAAAAAGTTGAAATATTCCCATCAGAGTTAGTTATCGATTTAAGAATTCCTTCAGCCTCTTTGCGTTTTTGCATACTATCATAAGAATAACTATTATTATTTATGTCCTTCATTAAATCTGCTAAATTGGAATTTGTTATAACTAAAGTTGTCTTGTTAACATATTCATTCATAAACGAAGTAACATTCATATTAATCTGATTAAGCAATTGTTCTGAAAAAGCTGCTACTTTCTTTTGAACTGTTCTCTCAGCCACGATATATGATGAACTTCCAACTATTAATATTGGGAATATACCTATTATTAAAAATGTAACTATTAATTTAGTTTTTATTTTAACTGATATTTTAAGGTTTATTTTTTTAAGGAGCTTCATCAAATTTTCCATATTTATTCATCTCCTATTTTTAAATGTAAAGCAGCAAATTATTTTATGTCCCATTTCCTAAGAATTTCTATACTTGACTCTCCCTTTGAAAACACTTTAATACCAACAGCATCTTCACTTGGATATATGAGGCTTGTCATTACCTTCTCTCCATCATTAACAAACACCTCTACTGAACATTTATCAACAAATATACTGAGTTTTAATTTATTATTTATTAAATTAACTTCTGTTCTTCTTTCACCCTCAGTTCCAATACCAGACTTATCAATATTAAATACAAATTGTTTATCTTTTTTCCTATATGATAAAACCGTTTCTTCCTGGTCACTTACTCTTAATTTTAAGCCAAATTCATCGGCTTCCTTAGCATCATAAACAATCTCAAGTTCATAACTATCACCAAAAATATCAAGTTTCTTATCTCCACTTATCTTCATGTCCTTTAAAACAACTTCATCAGCTCTATAACTCTCAATTTCCTCAACAGGTCTAAAATATAATTTACTATTTTTTAGAATTACTTCTCTTGGAATTGTCATAGCTCCAGCCCAATTATGCCCATTGCTATATGTAGGATACTCCTTTTCCCACATAGTCATCCAACCAACCATAATTCTTCTACCCTTACTATCCATAGTTGTTTGCGGTGCATAAAAGTTAAATCCATAGTCAACTGGATAAAAACCATCATACTTAAATTCCCCTAATTTGTAATCTAAATTTCCAACCATATAGACACATGAATATATATTTGTAAAATCATCATTTTGCGCTTTAAAATATTGCGGAGACACAATAAGAACCTCTTTACCTTGTATTGAAAACAAATCTGGACACTCCCAATTTTCACCTAGATCTTCATTACCTTTTGCTGCAACATTGACAAATTCCCAATTTATCAAATCATTTGATTTATACATTAAAACTTGTCCATTCCCACATTTATTATTAGAACCTAAAAAAGTATAATAGAAATCTCCTATTTTATATGTTTTAGGATCACGAATATCTTTTGAAGATGAATTCTTTGGAACTTGCTTTGTATCTATCACTGGATTACTTTCATGCTTCATAAAATCAATTCCATCTTCAGAATAGGCTAAGCACTGAACCTGCTTATAATCCTCTTTTCCATTAGGCCCTGTAGTTATATGACCAGTATACATAAGATATAGTTTTTCTTCCTTTTCTATTGCACTTCCAGAAAAGCATCCATTTCTATCAAAATCTTTATCTGGTGCCAAAGCTATAGGAAGGTAATCCCACTTTATTAAATCCTTACTCACCGCATGTCCCCAATGCATAGGTCCCCAAACTGCTTCATACGGATTATGTTGATAAAACAAGTGATACTTATCCTTATATTGAATAAAGCCATTAGGGTCATTAATCCATCCATATTCACCCATTAAGTGATAGTTAAGTCTATATTGATCATTTATCTTATGCTTATTATTTTTAATATATTGATCTGCCTCTCTTTTTTTATTGCTGTACATTTTTTATCTCCTGCAAAACACATTTTTTTATCTGATGTCTAGCCACTGTAGCATCCCAGCTTCTTTAAGTTGGAGATAACATTGGCACGACCCTAGATAAGTTCAACTAAATTCATCTGGAGTTAAAACTCCACATGAAAAGTTTCACTTTATTTTATAGACCCTTGTAAAACTCCACCTATAATACTCTTTTGTAAGAACAAGTAAATTATTAATACTGGAAGTATTGATAACATTAAAGCTGACATTGATAAACCATAATCCGTAGTATAAGTACCATTGAAAACGTATGTTGATAGCTGCAGAGTCCTTTCATCTGGTGCTATTAATATTAATGATGGTAACAAAAAGTCATTCCATATCCATAACACATCTAAAGTAGTTATAGTCATAGTTATAGGCTTCATAATAGGAAATACTATTTGCCAAAAAGTTTGAAATCTTGAAGCTCCATCTATCATAGCAGCTTCTTCTAACTCTACTGGTATACTTTTAATAAATCCGTGATACATAAATACTGCTAGAGACATTCCAAAACCTAAATACATATAAATTAATGCCCACTTTGTATTAAGCATTCCCATTGATCCATAAATAGATACTAAAGGTATCATTATTCCCTGGAATGGTATAATCATAGATAAAACCATTGCAAAAAATATAATTTTATTGAATTTCCAATCTTTCCTTACCAATATATAGGCAGTCATGGACGAGAATATGATTATTATAAGCACACTTAAAACAGTTATTATTAGTGTATTAACAAACGCGTGTCCATAGTTCATCTTTTCAAAAGCATCAATATAATTTGAAAATTTAAAATCGCTTGCCAATGCTAATGGATTAGCAACTACATCCTTTCTAGCTTTAAAGGAATTTATTAACACAAAGATAAATGGTACTATATATACAAGTAGAAGACCTGATATAACTATATATTTTATAATATTTGCTATTAATCTCTTATTTTTCATTATGCTTCTACCTCCATCTTCTTAGTTGTATAAACCTGGAATAATGATACTGCTGCAACTATTAAAAATAAAACAAAAGCTTCCGCCTGTCCAACGCCATATTGCTGTGATAAAAATGCCTTATTATAAACATGCATAGATATAAGCTCAGTAGTTTGATAAGGTCCCCCCCTAGTAAGTGAAAGATTCACATCATAAACCATGAAACTTCTTTGCAAACTTAAAAATAAGCAAACTGTAAAGGATGGAATCATCATAGGAAGTGTTATACTTATAAGTTTTCTAAAACCATTTGCACCATCTATACTTGCAGCTTCTAGAATATCGCTTGGTACATTCATAAAACCAGCTACATATATAATCATTAAATATCCTGAGTATTGCCAAACTGTTACAATTATTAAAGTCCAAAGTGCTTTATTAGGATCTGCTAACCATGAACTGGAAAAAATAGGAATTTTAAATTCATTACCAATATAAACCAATATATTTGAGAATATAAATTGCCAAATAAATCCAAGTATTATTCCGCCAATAAGATTAGGTGTAAAGAATCCAGCTCTATAAAAGTTTTGTCCTTTCATTCCACTTGTTAATGCATATGCGAGCAAAAATGCTATTACATTCATAAGTATTACAGCTGCAATAGCATATTTAAATGTTAACCACAGAGAATTCCAAAACACTCCATCTTTAAATACTTCTGAATAATTTTGAAATCCAATAAAATTATGAACGTCTGATACACCGTTCCAATTTGTAAAAGTTAAATAAATACCATATAAAAACGGTATAATCATAACAGTAAAAAATGCAAACGTACCCGGCCCTGCATATACAAGATATGTTCTTAATTTACCAAAAAAGCTTTTTTCGTTTGTCATACCCACTACTCCTTCTATAAAACTTTTTTATATCCTTATATTAAATAAGGCACATTCAAAAAAATAACAAATCAATATGCTAGTCTATTTTCCACCATACTTCGTCGGCATGTTCACCTAATAGTCCACACTATGAGGTAAACATACCTCCTTGTCTGATGAAAAATATACATCGCATCTTGGACTTGTTATTTTATTTCATGTGCCTAACGGATATTCGTAAACACGCCTATCCGCTATTTTATTATGTTATTATTTAACGTTCTTCCAGTAATTTTCAATATCGTTAGCTAAAGCTGCCTTATCGCTCTTACCATCAAGATATTTTTGCATTGAACCTCCAACTTGTGCCCAATGATCTCCAGGTAATGTTGTCATAGGTGCTATAACTTTTTTCTCTTCCATGTATTTTTTTATTGATTTTCCAAGAGGATCAGCTATTTCTAATTTAACATTAGAGAAAGCTGGAATTAAATTAGCTTTATTAACTAAGAAATCTTGACCATTATCACTATATACTAACCATTCTAAGAATTTCTTTGCTGCTGCTTGTTGGTCCGCATCGTTATTTTTAGTATCTACACCTATGAATTTAGCTGGTCCTGCATATATTTGTGAATTACCATAGTCATCTGCATTATTGCTTATTGGAACTGGTATAAATCCATATTGTCCATTAGCTTGGTCAAATTCTTTAATTTGTGGCCATGCCCAGTTACCCATGAACCAAAAAGCTGCTTTACCAGTACCTAAATACTCAGGTGCTTTTTCATAAGTTCCAGCCAACGGTGCTGCTTTATCAATATTATTTGCTTTTAAAACATCAAAAGTTGACATTAATCCATTAAATACAGCATTGCTGTTTAAATCAACTTTTCCAGCTTTTATATCTTGTACAAATTTATCTGCTGCTCCAGGATCTTTTGATTGATCTAAATATGCTATTGGTAGGAAATGTGCTCCAAGTGACCAATCCATTGGTGAAAGAACCATTGGTGCTACTCCTATACCTTGTATTTTTTGGAACGCGGCTTCTAAATCCTTAGTAGTTTTAATAGTAGTCGGATCAACTCCGGCTTTATCTAATACTGTTTTGTTATATATTAATCCAAATCCTTCAATTGATAATGGGAAGCCCACTTGCTTTCCATCTATTTTCGCTGCATCTAAACTTCCTGCTGTTGCATCTTTAACCCATTTCTCAGATGATAAATCTGCAAACTTATCAGCAAATTTAGGAATGTCATTAGGGTCAAGCATACTTAGAGATGGTGCGTTTCCAGCTGCATACATAGAAGATACCTTTTGGAATGGCGATTCTCCCGCACTAGCTTGAATAATATCTACTGTTATATTAGGATTTTCTTTGGTAAAAGCTTTTGTTGCATCTTCTAATTGAGTTGCAATTTCTCCTTTTGTGTTAAGAAATGTTATTTTAACATTTTTTCCTGAAGAACCTTTATCAGCAGTTGAACTTACGGTGCTAGAACCACAACCAGCTAATAAAGAAACTGTTAAAACAACTGTTGTTAGAATAGATACCAATTTTGACTTTTTCATAATATTCCCCCCATTTTATCGGATTAAATTAAAAGTATAAAATAAACTTTAATTTAATCATTCACTTTGAAATTATATATTAATAATTTTCTCCAATCCTAATTCTTCCGGAACGGGAAAACTACAAACACCAAAACTTAATGACTAATTTATTTTTGAAAACATTTACTCGTTGAAATTATTATATTCTTATACTTACTATATGTCAACCGGTTATCATAAATTATTTTATATTTTTTATTGATATTAATAACAAAATATAAATAAAGTACTTTTTTAGACAACATATAATTGGCTATTCCACTTGCCTACTTCAGAATTTACAATTATCAAACTTAGTTTAAAGTTTTATTTTTTATATTACAAAATTTCTATACAATTACTTTTTTAAATTTTTTCATGTTAAACCATGTTAACATGTTACTATAGATTTTTTCTCTTTTTCAAGTTATATTTAATATAGCTATTTTTTTAATACGTAAGGAAGTGATTTTTTGCCTAATATAAAGGACGTTGCTAATCACGCTGGTGTTTCAGTAACTACAGTATCTAGAATTATGAACAATAGAGGTTATATCTCTGAAGAAACAAGAAAAAAAGTATATGATGCCATGGAAGAATTAAATTATCATCCAAATGAAATGGCTAAAAGTTTATATACAAAAAAATCTAATTTAATCGGATTAATATTACCTGATGTAGGTATTCCATTTTATGCAGAAGAAGCAAAACATATAGAAGAAGCTTTATATATGAATGGTTACAAATTATTATTGTGTAATGCAAGTAATAATTGCATTCGCGAAAAAGAATACATAGCTATGTTACAAAGAAATCAAGTTGATGGCATAATCATCGGTAGTCATACTTTGAAATTAGAAGAATATACAAAGTTAAAACTTCCAATTGTTGCCTTGGATAGATTCCTTGGAAAAAACATTCCGGTAATATCCGCTGATCATACTCAAGGTGGTTGCCTAGCTGCTAATGAATTCATACGCCTCGGCTGCAAAAATGTTCTTCAATTTGTAGGAAATAAACAAGTAGCCACACCTGCAAATGAAAAATGCTTCGCCTTTTCTAAAATACTGAAAGAAAACAATATTAATTGCATTGATATTGAATTTCCAGTGAATTTCTTTTCATTTGAAAATTATCTACCTTTTATAAAAACAGCTTTAGATGCTAATCCGAAGGTTGATGGCATATTTGCTGTAGACACTATAGCATTTGCAGTAATAAAGGAATTATCATCCCGTAACCTTAAAATACCTAATGATGTAAAAATTATAGGATATGACGGGATTGCTATAGGCAGTGTTATAGCACCAGTGCTTACGACAATTAAGCAGCCTATAAGAGACATTGCAAATTCAGCAGTTTCAACTCTGCTATACCTTATCAACAATAATGACACCATGATTCCTAGCGACATAAAATTGCCTGTAATGCTATCTCAAGGGCAAACAACTTAATTTGCTAAAATTATTTTAAACAATAATACTATTCAAAGTCAGAATGTATATGTTAATTGGTTGACATATACATTTTTTGTACCTTTCTTTTATATAAAAACTTCATACCTCCTGTAAGATATATTATTCAAAATCGTTTACATGATTATGATACCAGTTCCACACTCATCATGTCAAGTACTTTATGTGAATAAATAATTTATTGTATATAAATTTTTAATATGTTCAATAAATTCTCTAAATTACTTGAATCGCTTTATCCATATTATCAATTACAAACTTAAAAATATATAAATGTTAGTAATAAACACTTTGAGGTATCAGTACCACATGCTCTTCTATTATAATTTTTCTAAAAACATAAACATGTATCTGGTACTATTATTCAAACTTCTTTAATTAGTGCGAAAGGGGCACTAAACGTTATGTTTACTGCCCTTGAATTTGCAAATAATTATATTACATACTTTACTTCTTTATTTTCAAATAATTCTTCTATCTCTTTTATAAAAAATTCCTTTATCTCATCTATATTTTCTTTTTGATATACATACTTTCCATATCCAAATTGACCATATTTGAATTTACGTTCTTCATCGTTCATTGGTAATTTACTTTCTGGAAACACTTGAAGTATTATATTTTTCGCTGTTGTGGTATATCTATGAGATATTATCTCAAAAGTTACTGGTACTTTTAAATTCTTTGGAAGTTTCTCACTTAATTTTAATAACAAATCATGATAATCTTCTTTCCAATTAGGATAAAGAAATACAGGTGCAATTAAAAATCCTATTGGGTATCCTGCTTCAGCGGCTTTCATGCTTGCTTCTATTCTTAAATCCCGGGAAGCTGTAGCATGTTCATATTGATCTATAACTGTAGCAGTATTAATGCTAAATCTTATTTCTGTATGACCATTATGCTTTAAATCAAGCAAGGAATCTATATCATTATATTTTGTTACAAACCTAAACCTGTAATTTTCATTGCATCCAAAGAAAACTATAGCTTTTTCTAAAGAATGGGTATACGGCTCTACAGGTATAGGATCAGATGTAGCAGCACCTTCAAAGATAGTTATGTTTGGTAATCTTTCCTTTATGTATTTATCAGCTTGACTAAGAATCTCATCAATATTTACATGAACTTTTACAAATGGCTTATCTCCAAGCTTTGTGTTTAAATAACAATATTCACATTGTCCCATGCATCCTGAAATTAACGGCAATTGATAGTGAGCTGACGGTTTACAGGATTGAAATTTCAAACTTTTCTTAGTTCCAACAACTAATGTCTTTTTTCCCTCTCTATATTGAGAATAAATATCTTCTCCAGGAATATGCTGCTTTAATTTATTTGAAGTTAAATTAATAATTTCAATATTATCTTTGCCTTCAAATTCTTTTAAAATATTTTTCCCTATATCATAATTTAATGAGTCTTTTTCAAATATAATTCTTCTAGGTATAAACATAATTATTATAAGAACCAGCATGAAATCAGCTAGCTCCTAATTCCTCCCTTTTGTTTACTGTGTGTTTATTTTATATAAGCTTAGTATTTACAAAAAATAATATTATCTATACCTAAATTTAATTTTAATTCTTAAGCATTGCCTTTTGCCTTATAGTTTTCAATTTGTTCTCTAAACTTCCTTACGTCTGGCTTTTTGTCTATAGTAATTTCGTTTTTATTATTAATGTTATAAATAATAGGAATAGGTTCTCCTTCTTTAAGTAACTCTAATTCTGCAAAATGTACAATTGTTGTTAATTCACCTGAATATGCATTTCCATTCTCATCTAAAACATTGAGCTCCAGCTTAACTTCAGGCTGCTTCTTTATATAATTTCCTGTTTCTGTTGCTTTCTTAATAAAACCAGCACTTTGTACACCATTAGCTCTAATTCTTCTATACTTTGCTTCCCTAATGATCATTATTATTGACACCGCAATCAAAGGAATGAGTAAAGCCAATGCTGGAATTATTAATGGTAAAGCTGCTCCAACTCTCCCTTCATTAGTTTGTGATAAAAAATTTTGTGCAATAATAAATAAGCTAAAGCATGTAGCCGCTATTATTATAATTGTTGATAGGTAATTATTATCTTTTTTCATGTTTATTCTCCCTTTTTATCGTTAATAGTTTAAAATTTTTATTAAGAAGAGCCTTATTTTATTCTTCCCAAAATAGAGCTCTCTAAATCCACACTATATTTTAGACTTAATACCATTAAGTAGCACTATTACTATATTGTTAACGTTAAGCACTTTGAATATTTTACTCCTTTCTACAAATGATATGTAGAATTTCTCTTTTCAATTCATTATATCATATAATTATTAGAATGGGAAAAAGAGCTAATATTGCTTAATTTAACATTAGCTCCTGTAGCAAATATACACAGACTTCTAATCCAGAGGCAAATACAATGTTTCCCCAGAATAGATTTTATTTTCATCTGTTATTCCATTTATTTTTAGAATTTTGGATTTGTTTTTATTGTAATCAATATTATTATTGGCACAGATATTATTTAAGGTGTCGCCACTTTTTATTATGTATGCTTTCATTTTTATAATGCCATCAGTATCTTTATCTGAATGGGCCACTACTTTTGAAGCATTATCATTTTGCTGTGCATTTTGAGCTAATTTATTATCTTGTTGTTCCTTTTGAACTAACTCATTGCTTTGTTGTAATTTTTCTGCAAGTTCATTTTTTTCTTCAGTTATTTTAGCGTTAGCAGAAACCAGTTCATCAATTTTCTTTGTAATATTAAGCTTCTCCATTCCAAAGTATAGTGTCAATACAAATAAAATAACTGTTAAAAATGTCATTATTAGAGAAAATAAATTAATTTTCACTTTACTTTTTTCTGTGGCTTTTGCCTGCTTTATTTCGATTTTTTTCCCAATATCATCAAAAATATAAAACCCACTAGTTTTTTCTACTTTGCTATTTTTCCATTGGAAGAAACCTCTTATTTCTGCTTTTGGATCAACAACATATGCTATCTGCCATGATAAATTAAAGAAGTTTTCTTGAATGAAAATGTCATAGTTAGATAAAAATATTCCATAACCAGGATGTGTATGCTGCCAGCCTAAAATTTTTTCTGTGGGATATAATTTCTTTTGCTCACTGTGAATATAATTCCAGCTTTCATGAGTAAAAGTTAAAGTTGAAGCTGATGCATCAGTATACTTTGCTTCAATGAATGCAGAAATTATTACATTCTTTTTATTATTAATTTCAGCATAATCACCTATTAAAATTCCTCCACATTCACGAGTTGTATCTTTTTTTGAAAACTTTTCTATTTTCTTATATACATCTTGCTTAATATAAATTTTAACGTCATCAACCTCTACATTTCCAATAGTAATGAAATTAGTAGGAAGTTTAATAGTTTCATTATGCTCAGTAATTTTTTCATCTTCTAAAATTTCAATTTCTTTCATTTATATTCACCTCATCGTTATAAATTACCAAGAACTCTGAGCAATAAGCTAATACCAATAAGCACCAGTACTGCAATACCACTGGTGCCACCTTTTTTTATTAGATAATTTTGCTTCATATAAGCATCCATATATCCTGCTTTCTTTAGATGTTGCTCAACGTGATACTTATATATTATATTTCCGAACATTCCTGAAATCAAAAAAGGTCCAAACAAAACTAATAAAGGGAACATTGCCAAAAGAGCATGATTAGTATTTCTTGTTACTATAAATACTCCACCTATTAACATACCTATAAAAAATGTACCAAAAAGGTATATTACATAATATAAAAATTGAAATAAAAACATCTTTCTATATGCATACCAATATGCACCTAAAAATGCACTCGCCCAATTCCAGCTTACTTTACTATTATTAAGATTAAATTTTTGAAATTTATTAAAATAATATTCTTGATTTTTCCCAATGAAAGTAAGTATATCTTCGTCTGTGTTTACTGTTGCTTGGTTTATATTTTGAGATTCATTGTAATTAAAAGATTGTTCTTGCGTTGAAACAAAAGTACATTGCTCCTGCTGCTCGGATTTTAAAATTATATTTCCACAAGTGGAACAAAACTTATCCCCTTCTTTATAAGCTGATCCACATTTTGTGCAGAGCAGTCTATTACTATTACCATCACTGACAGCGCTCATATTAGTTCCTGTGCATCCAAAGGTACTGCATGCTTTATTTTCAATCCAACACTCCTTATGATGTGGCATTTCGCAAACGCTGCATATTACAACATCATCATCCTCTTTAAATTCCGATTTGCAGTAAGGGCAGATTTTCCCCATAAAATCCATTATTTATTCCCCCTATGTTTTATATAAGCTTAAAAAAATTCAACTTTATTATTCATAAATAAGCTCTTTATAATTATTTCATAAGTTTGTAAATACATTATTTTAATGTATTCTTGAAAATTTTGAAAATTGGATGAACATTAGTATTACTAAAAATACTATTGCAACTCTGATGCCAATAACTGCCCATACTGCACCGCTACTGGTTCCTCCCTTTTCCTTCAAATAACTTTCTTTTATTTGGTAATCCATATTCTTAGCTATTTGAACATGTTTTTCTGCATGGCACTTGTATATGTAATTACCGAACATTCCTGATACTATGATAGTGGCAATCCATAATAATGGTATACATGAGCCCAAAATCCATATTCCATAAAATATCAATTGATTCAAATACATTTTTCTATATGCATACCAATATCCACCCAAAAATGCACTTGCCCAATTCCAACTTACTTTTTCATTAGCACGATTAAGATCCTGAAATTTATTTAAAAAATAATATAGGTTCTTTCCAATAAAATTCTGCATATCAATATTTAATTCGTTATTATATGAATTAGCATTTGGCTGTGTTGGATTTGTATATTGGGACTGATTATAATTTAAAGGCAACTGTTGCCCTAAAGTATAAGAATTTTGTTCCTGCTGCTCTGACTTTCTAAGAGCATTTCCGCAAGCTGAACAAAAAGCTTCACCTTTAAAATAAACCAAACCACATCTATCACAGATTACTCCATCACTATTATTACCAATTCCCATGATGGTTCCCGTACATCCAAATGTAGTACACGCCTTATTTTCAATCCAACATTCTTTATGATGTGGCATTTCGCAAACGCTGCATATTACAACTTCATCATCTTCTTTAAATTCCGATTTGCAATAAGGACATACTTTTCCTACATAGCTCATTACTACGTTCCTCCTTATTCTTATATGAGTTCTCACGGAAACTCTATAGAGTCTGTGATTACTCTATTTTACTAATTTGATTTTTTCTTGATTCCCCCAATTTTTTTGAATAAAATACTTGACAAATGTATAAAAATTTGCAGCCATCC
>JAJXWH010000124.1 GCA_021781745.1 Bacillota bacterium
TGTAATTGCATTTAAACTCCTTCAATTCTATTGGATTAGTCACTTATAGAATACAGGAATTTGAATGCATTTTTTATTTAATTTTATAATTATTTTATGTCAAGCACAGTTTTTAGTGTTGAGCCATTTTTTCCTTAATAAATTAATTTACATCTATCAAAAAATAATTATTTTCCCATTAGGGTAAGTACTTCTCCTACGAGGAAAATACCCTATCCATAAATACATTCCCATCTGCATCTATTACCAATTCCTCTTCCCTTGGAATGATTTCTCTATGTTCTGCATCTTGATTTAAATAATGATATTGTCCAACAGCATTATATTTTTGATATCCGTGACGCTTAATATGAGTCAAAAGCCTTTAATCAGACAAGGTAATATTATGATTAAATAAGCTTCCATTAAGTACTTTTAGCACCTCATTTTCAAATACCTACTTCACAAAATAAATATAACCTCTAGTTTAAACATACATTTTAAATATTTCACTAATAATTCTAATTCATACTTTTTTTATCCTTATATCACTTTTTACTATTCTCCATCTGAATTTTTTGAAACCATTGCATAGCAATATCATCAGCAGTCTTAACTGAATCATTATATTAAACTAAATCGTACTTATATTCTCCTTTTAAACTGTTTTTCTGTACATCATAAACCAATTTAATCTCTGTTGGCATTTCTCTATTATATTCTTTGCATAAAGTCATTATTTTTTTATATCTTCTATTAAAATATCCAATACCATATCTTGTCTCTTCGGAGAAGTGTCATAAACATACTTATTATCTTTGTCTATATCAGTATCATAATTTAATTTGTGCGCTCTTTTACCTTACCTCCAATACAATAGAAAAAGTCACTAGAAATTATCGTTTCTTCACACGAACAATAAATATATATTTTTTCTGCCATATTATTTACATACTCTAAACATATAGAAACCATATCAGCCTGTAATCCACTAAAATAATCTTCAAATACTTTACTCATAATTTCCTTTTCAATGTAATTTATAGGATTTTTACTTAATCCAAAATTTAATGATGAACCTACGATAATATTAATATCTAATCCAATAATTAAAGAATTCTTAGAATTTTATTGTTGCATCCTTTAATCTTTTTTCTACTCACTCTTCCTTTGTGCTTTTTAATCTTGTCGCTTAATTATGAAGTTCTGTTTCTTTTGCTTGTTCTAACTTCATAAAGATTACTTTCTTCAATATGCTGATATGATACTTTTAAAATCAGCACCTTCATATCTTTACTAAAACCCTCACATATCTAAAATATCTTAATCATTGCTTTCTAATTTAATTTGCTCAAACCACTCCATTGCAACATGATTAGCCGTTTTAACTGAATCGTTAGAGTAAACTAAGTCATACTTATATTCTGCTTTTAAGCTATTTTTCTTTACATCATAAATCAGCTTTAATTCCGTTGGAACATCTCTTTCATATTCTATACATAAATTTTTAATCTTTTTAACATCATCATTAATAATATTTAATACTGCAAATTGACGTTCAGTCGACACATCATATCTTTCTTCACTTTCGTCAATAGCATCATTCAAATTGTGCTTTTTCACATATATATTATTTATTTTGTAAAAGAAGCTACTGAAAGCAATATTTCCTTCACATGAAGCATATAAATATATCTTTTCAGCTCTATTATTAACATATTCTAAACATATTGATATCATGTCTGCTTGAATTTCACTAAAATATTCTTCAAATTCCTTCATATTCAATTTCTCTCCTTAATTTTTGATAGGTACAGAAAATGCTTCTCCATCTATGGTATAGTTTACTATAAATTCCGATGGTCGTAAACTACTTCCCTCATATACAATATCCATGTCAACTGTTACATTTTGTCCAGAGGAAATAGCTTCCGCCCACAGGTTTTCAATTTTCTTATATTCTGAAAGATTAACTTCTGATAATTGCGAGACTAAATTATCAATTTTAGGTGACCCACCAAACCTATCACCTGCCAAATGGCCAGCATGATCTTTTCCTTTGATTTTTCCTGGTGTATTTTTACTATTAGATAACCTTTCTTCTCTTTCTGTAAATTGTAAATCATCTGTTTCAAATTTAGTTAACCTACCACTACTATCCGTTTCATAATAGTAATCAAACTCTCCCGCTTTATATCTAATATCTGGCTTCAATTTATTCTTTCTTCCATTTGTGAACTGCTCTCCTTTTTCAACTAATGTTTTAGATTTATCCTCTCCCTCATTACTTTCGCCTGCATCATTAGATTTAGACATATTATACATTGCGCTCCCAGCGCCACCCATAGACGCTAAGTCTCCTGGTGCAGCCAAAACAATCGATCCATCTGCACATACTACAGGTATATTTACTCCAATCCCTTCAAGAGAGAATTGACCTATTGAGAATTTTTTAGGTAAATTCCTCGCCATGTTACCAATCGAAAACATTCCATCTGCTAATAGAGCAGTATTTATAACAAATTCTGAATCTTCAAAGCCTTCCTTATACGGTGCTTTATCCATAAAAAATTTATGAGACCACTCTGAGAAATCTTTACACGAATCATGAAAAGCCCCTAATGTGCATACATCAAACATAAAACTAGCAGTTTGATCTAGTGTATCATAGGCTGCACATGCTTCAGTTTCAGCCATATCTTTCGCACCAGTTACAGCTCCAAAAAACGATGCCTTGGCCACTTCAAAGTAATTAATTTTCGAGCTGTCTCCTCCGTTTTGAGCCGTTTGCGAAGCAATACTATTTTTTGCACCTTCTACTGCTCCCGCTGCTGCACATGCAACTATTGCACCTACTGCTGCTACTGCTAATGTTGCTCCTAATCCAAATGTAGCTACTGATGCTACTACAGCAACTGCTACTACTGCTGCAAGTGCTAGTTTTCCCCAATTAAAGCCTTTCTTTTTCTCTGGAGGAGGTGCTGGTGGATCTGGCTTCTTGCCTGCCTTTGGCTCATCATCAAATGGCGCATAAGTCTCTCTGTCACTTCCATCTTTTATGACATTACTGCCTTTAAAATGCATATCAGTTTCTACAGAAAATCCACTTTCTGTTCCAGTCTTTATTACTCCAATTTGACTTTGTGCTTTTACTTTTACACTTGCTGGTGTTTTTATTATTATATCATCGTCTGCATTTAAACTTAAATTCTTTGGACTTTTTAAAGTAACTCCTGTGCTGTCATCAAAACTTATACTTAGTGGTTCTTTACTTCCACCTTTTATA
>JAJXWH010000089.1 GCA_021781745.1 Bacillota bacterium
ATCCCTTCTTTCAATATGTTTTATAGCTTAATTCTATTGTAATAGGGATTTATATGTTTGGGAAGATATTCTTGAATTATTTGGAATATCTTCCTTTATTTTTGCCCACAAAAATTTTACACACACTTCTCTATCAAATATGCCTTAATACTTGCAAATTCTTCTTTTAATTGCGTATAACCAATAGCTTCTGTATATTTATTCTTTAAAACACTATAAAAATAATCATTTAATTCATCTAAAAAATTTGTGAATAGCGCTATTATTTCCATTTGGTTAATACTTACTTCTGAATGTATTATCCTATTTCTTAGTTTATTTAAGCTCTCCAATTTTCCTTTTAGAATTGTGCTCATTTCATACCCTAGTAGTTCAGTTACTCTTTCACATGCAACCTCAAATGTTACTGTATGAAGTTTATCAACTAAAGAAGTTTCAAAAACACTATTCTTTTTATTTTGCCTCATCTGTTTATATGCTTTTATTACGTTGGAATCTATTTGAGAAAAAATAAGATACTCATTATTGGTGAATAAAATATATTTTATTATAATTTCAGTGCCGTGATGAAGAAATATTATTGAATCTTTTAAAAAAATCATTTTTCTTTCTTTGTCAGCTTCTCCATAATATTTTATTAAATATTCGGTTCCCTTTTTTAAAGAGTCTATCCCATTATCCAGTAAACTTAGTCTACTCATAAAATTATACCCCTAAATTAGCTTTAATTTTTTCAAGCTCACTATAAATTCCTTTAATTTCTTTTAGTAGTTCTACTTCTGTTAACTCTTTGGATAAATAATCTTTATAAATGCTTCTTCCAGTCTTTAAATGCATTAGCCAAGCTTCAAGGCATATACAATAAACAAGATTTATAAAATCTTCTTCCAATTTATATCCTACATAATGATTTCCTCTACCAAATGTTTCAAATCTTACTGGATATTTTCTAATGTATGTTAACTCTGCTCTATTTATAAGTTTAAAGTATCCTTGTAGATTTACTACTAATACGTTGTTGTTATTGTCATCTCCATTTAGCAGCACGTTTCTTAATTCATCTTTTGTAAATATGTGTTCTGGACATTCCTCTCTATGCAATATAACTTCAAAATGAAATCTATCATCACCAGCTTTAAATGAAGTTTTAGGCTTAGTTGATACTGTCTCACCATTAATATTTACTTCTGTATTTGTATTTAACCACGTTATTGCTTCTTCTATCGTATCAAAAAGCATATCTTCAATTTTATCATATAAATGAAAATCTTTCTGAACTGACCATGTTAAATCTCTTTTTAACCTAAAAGATTCATTCATTCCTAAAATGAATTTGTAAGCTTCTATTGTAAAAAACATAATTTACGCACCTCTTTTCTTAAATTGAGAATTAATAATTAAGCATTATTTGCTCTTTCAAAATTATTAACTCTACTAAAAATCATCTCCTAATTCTCAATTATCCATTCCCCACAGGGTACCCTTGCAGGGCATTAATTCTTAATTATTTATTGGTACTCTTATTTCTCCTGACATAAGCTTAGGTAATATGTTATCTCTTATATCATTTAATTTTTTATTCTCATTTCTAATACAACACATTTTATTTAAAATAGATTGAAATAATTCTAACTTATCATTTAGTGAATTATCTTTAGGCACTGCTATTTTTATGTCTTTTAAATTATTAAATGTTATTTGAGGAAAAGTTCCTGACCTACTTTCTGCAATCATTTGTAATTCATCTATAATCCTACTGTTAGTAAGTAAAAAGTATATGATTGCTGAACTAATATGAGTTTTGGCTCGTAATACCATAAGTTTAGTTGATACTACATAATCATCAGCAACAAAATCTACATATGCAAATCTTCTGTTTTGAGGTCTTATCTCACTATATAAAATATCATCTTTTTTTATACTTTTTTTAGCTTGACCTGGTAATGTTGATACTTCTGAATACTTTGTTTGTAGCACTTCACCATTGAAAATATCAGATGTGTTTAAGAATATAATTTCATTTTTATCAAACTTGTGTTTTATAGAAACTGAATCAACTAATTCAGTAATATTTTTCACTTCCCACCCCTTAGGAATCATCCCCATCTCACTTTCAACCATTTCTCCACCACTTGATTTATAAGGTTCTCCATCTCCACTCGGAAATTCAAAATCCACAAACCATTGTTTAAAAATAGCTTGAGCCATTTCTTCTAGCTTTTTATTAATTTGATTGTTGGTTTCTATTTTTTTGTCTAAACTGGATAGTATTTTACCTATGGATCTTTGTTCATCTAATTTTGGATATGCTATTAAACATTTTTTAAAAGCACCATGTGTCAAATCTTTTTGAACACTTCCACCAGCCACTGAATTGGAATATTTCCATATAGTTTTTGAATTTAAATAGTAATATATATAATCTTTATCAAAATTATTATAATCAAGAATAACTTTAAAACAGTTGTTATGCACACAACCTTGAATATTAGTATATACCAATCCCACTTGACCAGTTCGTGTATAAATGATATCATCCTTCGATGCTATATAATTTTCCGGAATATCTTTAACATATTCACTGAATATACCACTTGGCAAATCGGTTATTTTTAATAATGGTATACTTTCCTTAACATCCGCACTAACTCTTAGTTTTTTTGAAATTTGTAATCCTTGTCTTAATTCTGCAATTTCTCCAATTTCCGATACTACCCAATCGTCAGGAACTTCGCCAAATAATGTAACCTTAGAACTCATATCTAATTCCTCCAAAATTCTTCCCTATCTCAACATATAAACAGCCTAATTTATCAAATAATCCTCTATTACTCATCTTCATTCATCCTTTCCTCAATCTCTAGAATTTCTCTATCTCTCTTAATCTCTCTCTTCAATTCTTCTTCCGTCGGCATATAAAGCATATATTTTGAGGCAAAGATTTGTTTGCTTTCTTCCAAAATTGAGTATTTTACTATAGTTTCATTTCTCTCAGAGCATAGTATAATACCTATTGTTGGATTATCATCTTCTCCCTTTATTTCTTTTTCATAATATCTAACGTAAAAATCCATTTGCCCTATATCTTGATGTGTTAATTTACCTAGTTTTAAATCTATTAGAACAAAACATTTAAGAAGATAATTATAAAAAACTAAATCTATGTAGAAGTGCTCTCCATCTGCTGTTATCCTTCTTTGTCTTCCTACAAATGAAAAGCCTTTTCCTAGTTCTAATAAAAATTCTTGTAGATTATCTATTAAACCTTGTTCTAAATCTTTTTCCAGAAATTTTTTGTTTTCTTTTAGATTTAAAAATTCTAATATATATGGATCTTTTACCATATCATTTATATTTTTTTCTGGTTCTAACTTTTTTATTTCATTTCTAACTTCATTTTTATTTTCTTCTTGAGTCGATAAAAGTCTTTCATAATAAAAGGAATTAATCTGTCTTTCTAGCTGCCTTGTGCTCCAATTACTTTTGATACACTCATCTATATAAAAATTTCTCTTTCTCTCACCATCTACTTTTATTATTAATCTATAGTGAGTCCAGCTTAATTCTTGACGCAGTGCGTCAACATTGTTAAACAGAGAATAAAACTTTCTCATTCTTGATAAATTGCTTTTATCAAAACCCTTACCATAATCACTTGTTAACTTTTTTGATAATTCATTTATTAATTCTTTACCATATTCTGCTCGTTCACTGCCATCTTGTGCTTCATTAATTATTTTACCTATTCGCCAATAAGTCTGAACCATATAAAAATTTATAGAAGTATATGCTTTAGAACGTGCTTCATTTAAAGTATTCTTAATATTTTCATAAACTTTTCTAAAATTTGAATCTATACCATTTAGAGCTTTCAATTCTTCAGATTCAATCTCCCTAGAACTCATATCCAATTCCTCCAAGATTCTTCCTAATCTCATCTTCCAATCTTCTAGACTTCGCAAAAAGTTCTCCAAGTTCACTAGTTAAAGCTTCCATCTTTTCTTCAAAAGGAATTCCATCATCTTCAGCTTCTTCTATTCCTACATATCTTCCTGGAGTTAAAACATATTCATGTTCTCTTATTTCTTCTATTTTTGCTGCTTTACAGAACCCTTGGATATCTTCATATTTTCCATTTATGTTTCTATAATTATGATAGGTTTCAGATATCTTTTTAATATCTTCATCACTTAATTCTCTATGTCTTCTATCAACCATTTCTCCTAAATTTCTAGCATCTATAAATAAAATTTCATCTTCTCTGCTTCTAAACTTAGGATTATCTTCTTTATTTCTATTTAATATCCATAATGATACTGGTATTCCTGTTGAATAAAATAGTTTATCTGGCAAAGCAACTATGGCATCAACTAATTTAGCATCTACTAAATTTTTTCTGATTATTCCTTCATTTGAAGTATTTGAACTTAATGCTCCATTAGCTAGAACTATACCTGCACATCCATTTGGTGCTAGGTGATATACCATATGCTCTAGCCATGCATAGTTTGCATTTCCTTCTGGTGGTGTACCATATTTCCATCTAACATCTTCAGTTAATTTATTTCCGCCCCAGTCACTAATATTAAATGGAGGATTTGCTAAAATATAATCTGCTTTTAGAGTTTTATGTAAATCGTCATGGAAAGTATCTGCATGATGTGGTCCTAAGTTTCCATCTAATCCTCTAATTGCAAGGTTCATTCTGCATAATTTCCAAGTTGTTGAGTTTAACTCTTGGCCGTAAACAGATAAGTTTTCTACCTTTCCTGCATGTTCTTCAACGAATTTTTCACTTTGAATAAACATACCACCTGAACCGCAGGCTGGGTCATAAATTCTTCCTTCATATGGTTCTATCATTTCAACTAAAGTCTTAACTACTGATGTTGGAGTATAGAATTCTCCACCACCTTTACCTTCTGCACTTGCAAATTGCCCTAAAAAGTATTCATATACTCTTCCTAAGAGATCTTTTTCTCCATTTTCATGTAACTTAATTGTTGATAGTAAATCTATAAGTTCACCAAGTCTTCTCTTATCAAGCTCTGGACGTGCATATCTTTTATCAAGAACTCCTTTTAGTGTTACATTTTCTTTTTCTATTAAAATCATTGCATCATCAATTATTTGACCTATTCTTGGATCTTTAGCATTGTCTCTTATAAAGTCCCATCTCGCTTCTTTAGGAACCCAGAATATGTTTTCTGATTCATACTCATCTCTATCTTCTTCAAATCCATCTCCTTCTTCAAGAAGCTCATTATATTTAGTTTCAAATTTATCCGATATATATTTTACGAATATAAGCCCTAGTACTACGTGCTTATATTCTCCTGAATCCATACTACCTCTTAATTTATCTGCTGCCTTCCACAGTGTTTCTTCAAAACCAATGTTTGCTGTTGCCATTATTATTCCTCCTAAAAGTTATTATCATCAAAAACTTCGAAAATTTCACTTTCAAATTCATCTTGTTCTGGACCTGTTGATGCAAAGTCAGGTAATATATCAAAATAATGCCCAAGCGCCTCTATAGTTTTATGCACTAGAGCTTCATGCTGCGCCTTTTCCATAAGTTCAACTATTAATTTATAAGTATCCATGTATGGATTATTGTCTACAACATCCATAGCCTCCTTAAACCTAGATATGAGCTTGGCTTTTTCAATGGTCCTCTCCATTTTATTCATCTCTTCTCTATCATAAACAGGCACTTCTACAATATCATTTACTTCTCCAACAAGAAATTTTTCTTCATATTCTTTAATAACAGGGTGTATATCTTTTTTCAATTTTTCCTTTTGTATCTCTAGTTTCTCTATTTCATCTAATTCTTTCACAAAATATTCTTGTTTGATTCCAAAGATATCTTCTAATACTGGAAGATACTTTTTAGGTATGTTTTGTTTTCTTTTAATCCAAAGATTAATATTTTGCTTCTTTATTCCCAGCTTTTCAGCAAGATCGATATGCTGCATATTAAATAAGCCAAGAATATACTCAAGCCCAATCAAGCACTCACCTCCAGTACCAATACATATTTTTAATTTAAAAATAACACATATGAACTTCAAATTATATTTTATTGTCTTAGTCAATATAAATATATTGTATTCCTTTTTATTGACTGAGTCAATATTTTCTATAAAAATATTATGGTTTCCTGAAAATATCTATGATAACATTATAATAGGATTATTCCATATTCCATTTATTGAGAACGAGGTAATTTATATGTTAGAAGCTATAAAAACTAAACGAAAATCTGGTAGTGAAAACTTTAAAGAAATAAAAGATGCAACACTACGTGATTATTGGTCATGGGCTCATTCTGATTTAATTGGAAATGCTGAAAGAGGAATACTCGCAGAATATATAATTTCAATGGCTTTAGATGTGCATCATGGTACTAGAACTGAATGGGACAGCTATGATATTTTATCAAAGGATGGCATTAAAATAGAAGTTAAATCTTCTGGCTATATACAAACGTGGGTACAAAAAGATTATTCAAGTCTTAAATTTGGAATACAACCTACTAAAGAATGGAATCAAGAAGACAATACCTATTCAGATGTTATTAAAAGACAGTCAGATATTTATGTCTTTTGCGTTCATAAACATAAAGAACAGGATACAATTAATCCATTAGATTTAGAGCAAATTACTAGTTATTTATCCAAAAGGGAACTACTCCAAAAAGATATAGTCTTTTATCCTGACTTATCATCAAAAGGAGCTATCTTCTTTACTACACCATTATTAGAAAAAATATTTCTAATAGAATTAAAATCTAATACACGTTGGAAAGGTGGACGAAGTATTTTTTATTGGATTGAAAATCGAAGTTCTTCTATAAAACTCAGATGTGAAATGTGCTCTGACGGTTTAACTAATGAAGAAATAAAAAAACATGAGAATTTTGCTAGTTTAGCAACTGGACAAGAAAAAACTAATTGGAAGCAATACCAAAGAATAAAAACTTGGGATGTATTTTCTTTTAAAAATAACCAATGGTTTGATATTAACAATGAGGATTTAGAACCTTTTCAAAATCAATTAATAGAAAAAATCAAAAATATTATTGATATAGATATTAAGGCTTTTGAAAGCAATATTTCATTAGATGAATTAATTAATAATTGAGATATCTTTAACATCTATTCGTTAGCTGCTATATAGATAATATTTGCCTCATACTAATGATGTTATATATTTATAGCTGGTTAATAACTTACCAACTTGACAATTATTAACCAGCCACAATACTAAATTATTTAATCCAAGCTCCACTTTTATCAACGCTAAAGCCATCTGGTGTAACACAATCACAATACAATCCCCCATGTTCATTAAAGCAATAACACCCATCATCTATCCACTTCCACAAAGGCTTATCCTTACTGCCTCTAACCATCTTACAACTTTCATCTAAGTAATACCAGGCATTATTTTTTTCATTATGATACCAAGAATTCTGTAAAGCATATCCCCTGTTATCGAATATATACCACTCCCCATCAATATCCTGCCATCCATCTTGTGATGTATAGCAACCTCTATTTTCTATACTTAAGCAATACCACCATCCAACATCATTGCGATTCCATCCCAATTTCCATTCTCTATCATACGAACCATCAACTCCAACTAACCCATTAACAATAGCTCTTGCAATAACTCCTGGATCATAAACTTCCACATCATCACTATCAGCAAACAAGCACTCAACCAAAATTGCAGGCATAACAGTTTTATTAAGTACAATAAGATTTCTTGTCTTTACTCCTCTATTAGGTAAATTTAAAGTACCGGCCAATGCATTAATTACCTTCACAGCATATTGATTAGCTACTTCTGATATTCCAGTAACCAATACTTCAGGGCCAGTACCTCCCCCTGCGTTAATATGAATTTCCAAATAAAGCTCTACTTCCAAAGTCTGTGCTATTTGGTTAGCTTGAATAGCTCTTAAGTAACAATCCTCACAATTATATTTGTTACTTTCATCAATCCTAAGTAAATTAACACCGTATCCTTTTTCCTGTAAGTATTCCGAAACTAAAGCTCCAATTTCTCTTACACAATCACTTTCATTAAGCCTATCAACAACTCCACAACCAGCATTTCCACTTGCAGTATGACCTACAGCTATTATAAAATTACTCATTTTACACATCTCCCCTACAATCTTTAATTTTTTCAATTACTCATATATGTTATATGCATTTTGACCATATATACTATATGTAGAGGTAAATTTAACAACATACACAATATATGTAAATTAATAAACTTAATTCATTACTCTTAAGCAAAGAGGGAGGTCATATGGATTTTAATTATATTGAAACTTTAGTTACCAAGTGCAAAAATAATAATGAAGAAGCAAAAGAAAAATTAGCTGCTGAATTTAGGCCGTTTATTTATAATATTTCTAAAAGAACTTTCATTGATGGATATAACCAACATGATGTTATTCAGGAATGTTACCAATCACTTTTTAAATCTGCTTCCATGTACAATTTAGAAAAGCATAGATTTGTTGCTTATGCTACTAATGCCATTAAAAATAATATAAATGATTTAATCAAGAAAATTAAAACTAGAAGCTCTACTGAAGGTAATGATGCATTAAGTTTGCATGATAATGTTGAAAATGATTTTCCTGCTTTTGAAGTCTCTGCTGAAACTTCATTGTGCGAAATGTGTGATTATGAAGACTTAAGACAGGCCTTAAAAAATTTAAATAAAGATGAAAAAGAGCTTATAGATTTTGTATTCTTTAGAAATTGTACAGTTCTCGATTATGCCTATATAAAAAATATGTGCTACTCTACTGCTATTCTAAAAAAGAAAACTATTTTAATTAAAATCCTTAACAATATTTCATTGTATTATTCAACATAAAAGTCTAACAGCTCCAAGGATCAATGTATCCTTGGAGCTGTTATTATTAAAATCTTAATCAATTTCATAAAAAGCGTGCTTTCAACTGTATATTATTTTAACAATTTGAAAATTCTAAGCACATATTTTTAATGCTTATATCAGCATTAAGTGCTTTCATTAAATCTAATCCAATAAGTAAATCAATATTAATTCCATAATCCATTTCACCAACACATAATAAAACATCATGTACAGTGTACTCACATTATTGATATATATATATTTAAAATGCTTCATTAAAACCGATTCATAACCACCTACACCATGAACATTAATAAGCTCTTCATTACCATCAAAATGAATATAATCGCTATTTATTAAAGTAGTAGCTGAACCAGTATCTATCAATACATTTTCAAAATGCAATGACTTATTATCAATAGTCAAGTCCAAGGAACAAAATAATAACTTATGTTCATACCTTAAATTTATCATCGTATTAATCCGATCCTTTCGATTTTAAATTCAAGATTCTCTTTACGCGTATCACCAATATTTAATTTACGTGATTTATCCTGTTTATGAAGGTTACAATAATACTTGTAAGCTGTATTTAAGTCTGAAAATACTTCTACTATTGCTAAATCTTCAACAATTAATTTATTATCTTCCTCATATTGTTTTAAACCATCAAATACAACCCATTTATTAGGATAAGTCTTTCTCACTTCATTCCATAGCATCTATTAAAACCTCCTTTTATGATATCATTTTTTTAACTTATTGTTTTATCGCACTCATTTAACTTAACTCATCGTCTATACTGTAATTATAACCTATTTCTAAATTTCTTAAAACATCTCAAATTCTCTTGTTCAGAGATTCTTATTTATTATAATTTCACAGTGGTAAAAATTAAAAAATACTTTATTCAAAACTAAAGTTATTTACAACCTCTGTGGTTTTCTCCACATAATTATCAACCACTTGATCTATTCCATCGCAAAGATATCTAAGGCTGCAGCCTAGGCATTTATCTAATATACCATCCTCTAATAAAGAACATTTTAGGTCATCCTGAAAAGTAGAATTCCTTATTGCCAATGCTATTTGCTTTTTATCAAAAACCTCTCCTTCTTCTGAACTAATCTTAATTTCATCTCTAATCATTTTCACAACACGCTCCACTAATTTATTTACAGCTCTAAAAATTTATCCGATAGCTAGCATTCGTAACATTCTCATTTCTTATAATGAGAGCTAGCGGCTGCACGCTTCTGGACATTGTGCCCCTTGAGAATATAAGTTTCCTTGATCAGCTGCTATTATGGATATATGTTTTATAATGTAACATAGCATTAAATCAAGTAATAAGTCCTACCCAACTACGATTTTCTATAGGTTAAAAAGATCTTAATTGTGCTAACGCACACTCTTTTAAAATGTGCATATTCTGAAGAATATTTATGGTAATATGGTTTAGAATATATATTCTTATATGGTAATATTCTCAAGAATAAATATTGCACAGAATATTTATGGTAAACCATATTAGAATATGCTTCATTTAGCCATATATCCTAAGTGAGATAAGTATGAATTAAAAATCTTGTATTTTGTTATTTAAACTTAGTTAGCTAACCCAGCTAGATATTAAAAGGAGAGAATTTTATGGCAAGAAGAAAACAAAATGCATTACCTAAAAATGATTTTGCAGCTGAAGAAGATCTAGACGTATGTGGATTTTCATCAGAACCAATTACAACTGGAGATTGTATTTCATCATTTTCATTTGATGGTGATTCAATAGATGATAATAAAATTAATGTTATAACTAATACTGAAAATATAAGCAGCGTTGGCACTTCTTCTAATATAACTAATGATACTATGGACATAACTATTGATCTTGATAATAAGCACACTTCAAACTCCCCTTCTACTACAAATAATAAATCTACATCACACATTAAAGATAAATATAATAATACAACCTTCTCGAGTAATCAAATTACATTAGATAAAAATAATATCTTAGAAGATAATAGAAAAGCTCCTGTAGTGAATGGTATGGCTCCACCTATTAATGGAGAATATCTGGATATTAAGAGAACCTATATGCTTAGAGAAACAAATTGTTAGCTTATCAAGTTCCATTAACAAATTAAATACCATAATATCAGCAAAACTTGGAGTCGCTCTAGATGTAGATTCTAGCGATGATTCTCATAAAGTAGCTTGAAAAAAGGCAATAAACATTTTGAAGTGTTTATTGCCTTTAAATTTGCTTATATTTTTGTTTTGCTTGAATAACTTTTTTCTCTATACATATTAAACTAAACAGTTCAATGTGTAATTGAATTATATTTCAAAGCACAATATGAGAAGACTTTTAACTAATTATCAGTTTCAGAATTCATAATATTATTAATGATATCATTTAATGAGACCAAGGTTCCAATCACTTCAAACTTTTCCATATCGTTATTAATGTTATTTATATATATAGGTGGATTTTCATATTCACAAGCAGTATGAAGATTTTTCACGTCTAATGCAATTTCCTTCACGTCTGTATAGTTCTTGTCATAATACTTTTTAACAATAGATTTGTTATTCACAATATATTGCAAAACCATTGTTCTAGTAGTTCTAGAAATAGAGATGTATTTTTCATTAAATAAGTTTAAATATGCACTTTGAGCCTTGACTTGAACTTTTTTTATTCCACGTAGTAGAAAAAATTCTGTAAGTATCCTTCTATCTACTTCAAGGTCTATGGCATCATCGGGGACTATAATTGTTAAATTTTTTATTCTTAATTTTATAATTTCACTTTTGATATCTTCTATATTAGGCTTGTCTTTATCAAAGAAATGATAATAGAACGGAACATTTGGTATAAATGACTCAAAATCATTTATACTTTCTAAATCATCATTTTCCTTTTTTATAATTAAACTTTTATTACTAATAATTGCATAAAATCTAGCGCATTTAAACATATACCTGAACCACCCTTCTACGTTTTCCACTATATTTCTATTTTTAACCCCATTAACGTTTTTATTATTCTGTACAAATACAAGTTCATACCCACATTATACTATAACTTCATTTTTTAACAACTTTTTCATATACATACTAAATCCATAATTTAACAGATTCATATTATTAATATGGTAATATGGTTTAGAATATTTATTCTTGTTCGGAACCTATTGTAACCTGGGAATGTATTTCATCATTTTCATTCGATTATTATTCTATATAATGAAACTAAACCTAGTATTACAGTTAATACTGAAAATAAAAGTAATGTTAATACTTCTTCTAATATAAAAGTAAAAATCATCTCCAAAATATTTATTTAATAATTCTTCGTCGATGTTATAAACCCACTTTTCAAACTCTAGAATATTTATATTACCTCTTAATACATTATAAAAATTAGATTCAATATCCTGTTTTTTCATACCTAATACATCTCAACCTATTCCCTTCTATGAATACAACCCCACTCATATATAGACTATCCTACAAATACAACTCCCCTAGAAATTTTTTCGAAAGTTCAATTATTGATTTACTGTAATTCCGTATTATTTTATTCTTTTCAATAAAATCATCTCTATAGTGATATTCAGCATCCTCAATAAGGCTATCATATCCAACAAATAGTATTGGAATATAATCAAATTCCTTTTCAAATGACCTTAGATAAGCTAATTTTGAACAACCTAAAACTAAATCAAAGCTACCTTCTAACATTCCATTCAATATCCACATAACATATTCTTTACCAAATTCATAAGCTGATTTCTTATACAAACTCCTTATCAATTCTTCAAGTTCATCTTCCGTACCATAGAACCAGTAATCAAAATCAATTAAAGCATTATAATTATCAGAACCTATGCTACTCTCCAAGTATTCATAACTATAAACCCATTCTTCAAATTCTTTAATTGTTAAATTTCCATATATAAAAGAGAAAAATATATTAGTCACTTCCTTTAGAAAAGTAAACATATGCCCTCCTATTAAAATAAATAAGTTTAATCACGGAATAACTTTTAGTATTCTCCATTGTACTCCACAAAACTTGTTAGTTTTACGCGATCCACATGATGTGGTATATATGCATATTCCGATAATGGTGATAAACTCTCTATAAAATTAATTGCTGCATCCACTAACTCATCAGATGAAAATATGCTTTCATTTAAATAACCACTTAACAGTCCTGAATTACCTTTAAATTTTAAAAGAAGATAACCATAACCAGGATCTACAATAACAAGATTCACTATTTCATCCTCATTTTGTTCATTTGATTTATCATAGAATCTTACCAAAATATCAAGATCTTTCTTAAATATTTCAACATCACAAGAAAAATTTTTATATTCAAATTTCATTCTTTACAATACCTCCGCATAACGTAAGTTATTCACTGAACCTATTTGGGTTTTAGCTTTTCATTAAGTATAAAAATTTAACTTTAGCAAATATTTAATTAAAAATATACTTATATCACACATTTATCTATTTCATTTATTATTTCGAATTCATCACCTAATTCTGATAATAATTTAAGATACGCCATATTTGCGCGGTTTTTAAAATCATTCTTTTGCTCTAATGACCAAGGAGATGGATTTGGAGGATAATCCCAATCAAGATATCCATGATATTCTTCTTCAAGTGCATATAATTCTTCAATTAATTTCTTTGAAATAGGCAATTTGTCATTATCAATAGGATAATTAAATCTGTTTCTTGCATTGTCATTAGCTGACCATAAACAAATACCACCATGTTCAAACCAATACTTAATCATGTATATTGCCAAATTCATCACCTCAAAAACTATTAATAACCTTATACTTAATAAAAGGTAAGATTGTACATCATCTTATTTCTTTTTTATCGTGATAAAACAACTCTAAAACAGTTATTGCCATTTCAAATATAGTCATATAACCCAATGTCCTTCTTTTGGTATTTCAGAAGTTTCTCTATGCTTTCTTAATATATGGCTAATAGTCCTAATTGCTAAAATATCAATTCCAAATGTATTTTTTTCAGCATAAAAACATTCTTTTATAATTTTTACTTTACCTTTTTCAAATAGATCATTATCGTGAATATTTTCAAATGCTGATATTGATATTTCAATCCGCCCATCATATGAACGTGCTAATTCTTTATTAAATGGATAACTGAAATTATCACCTGAATAAGCATAAATAGCCTTATTATTTTCAATTTTTAATAATTTATATACTGCTTCTAATCCTCTGCTCATAATTTTCACATTCCTTTATCTAAATCAGTGTGCCAGAATACTTCACAATAATCACTAAATAGAACGTTTCCTAATCAGCGTCTACCCACAGACGATACTTGCCACATTCTAAGCATTTAAATATGTAACCTGGTGTTCGCTTCATTAATTAACCTCTTGCATATTTTTTATTTATTCCTTTAAAACTCCATAAATACTTCTACAAGTATTCATTGTATCATTCATCTATATTTTTAGGGAAAAATCTCCATGTATAAGAAATACCTGTATTAATATTATGTGTATCATTGAAAATACATTTATATTCATCTAAGTTCACAAAGTTTCTCATTGCTATTTTTAATTCATCTAAAGTTGATATATCATCACAATAAGCACTAACTCCACTAAATTCTACTTCTCCTTCAAAAGAAAATGGAACATCTTCCCCGTATTCATCATTCCAATACACATTTGCATTTCCTGTCCATTGAACTAGGAATTTATTTGCATTTCTTTTTAAAAATTTTATTGTTCCACTAGTTACATCCTCATGTTCAAAAACATACAATGTTCCTGCCTCTTCACCGTTTGCATTATATTGAGAATCCCATGTTAGAGAAAGTCCTTCTATATCTTTCCATGATTTTATATTTAGGATAAAACCGTTGTTATGATATAAACGAGGTGAAACCGATTCATAAAAAATTTCTTCATCGTCTTCTAAGTCTATCAATTCTTCCTCATCCAATTCTGTTACAAAATCTCCTGCTTTCATATCTATTTCTATAAACCAATGGAATTCGTCCTTTCCAGTACTTTGCATTCTTCTACTCATGGCTGAATCCATAAAACTCCCACCAAATGTCGCATTCTCCACATCAAACGTTAATTTCCCTAACTTAAACATATTTTACCCCCACAAATTATTATTGGTACTGTCAAAGTTTTTTATCTAACTAAGACAGCAACCCTTTGATTTTTCTTATTTTTTATATAAATAACTTGCCACCCCTAAAAAGTTGAGATATTTTATATTTGCAAGACAAAAACATTG
>JAJXWH010000090.1 GCA_021781745.1 Bacillota bacterium
TCGTTCACCCGTCCTTAACTGCCTAAGACCATTTATCTTTAGGTGTGTCAAGGGCAACTGGCGAACATCAGTTAACATTAAATGGTAGTCAGACTGATTTTTCATATATTTTTTACACTACCTTATTATTTATATTTTTTCAATAAACTGATATAACCACATTATATATACCGAACATTTCTCCCAGTCATTATGCTCATATTTTTTTCTTAATATCAATCCCATTATTTTTAAATGCAATCTCTAAATTTGAACGCATTGTCGAATCATTTTTATACTTTTCCCACATCCATTTATATGCTTCCAGCAAATTTCTCATTTTTCTCCTTAGCCATCCCTTGCAGTGCAGCGTGTGCTATCCAATATGAATCACAGTACATCCATGAAATAAATTGCTCTATATAATCCATTTTGTCATTAGCTTTGCTGATTGCCCAAACAGCTGTTCTTCGCTCTTCTTTCTCAATTGTTTCATCTGTTGCAAAAGAAATTAAATCTTTTTCGGAAATAGATTTACAGTCTGTCAAAAAGAAAATTATCCGTTCCTTTTCCTTAAGTTCTTTATTATATAACAGCTTGACCATATCCATATAATAGTTATTTTTTAGCTCATCAGGTATTCTCCTTGCACATAAGACTGCACCTTCTAAATTTTCTCCTTTAATTAGAGAATCAAACATTTCCATTCCTGCCTTCTTATTATGCTTAAATAATAATTCAACCCTTAAATGATCCAAAAATTTCTCATCTCTGTGTTTCAGAAATTCTATTGTATCACTCTTTAGCTTAGGAAATCTAAAAAAACTTATCAATATATCCCTCTTATTTTCCATCTGTGCGTTCTCATATTCATTTATTAACTCTTCTTCTTTTCCAAGTTTAATATAACCATATGATTTTACACTATTTCCATAAATAATTTCTTTAAAATAGTTCTCATACCATTCTAAGAATGTCATCTGTGTAAGATATGGACCATATTCCGGCTCTAAATTCCAGTCAATATAAACAATTTTACCTTTTTCAGAACCATTGACCATTAATAAATTATCATAAGTGCACCCTTGAGTACCAATTATCATTAGTCCTCCATATACCTGTCTCATAATTTCATCATACTCTGCATCATTAGCTTCTTCTAGTTTATCCATGGTACTCTTCCATGTTTCTTTTGTAAGTTCATTATTTATAAACGCTGAGGTACTTATAGAATCTTCATATTCATTATATTTAACAGTCTTTTCAAGCATATACAACCCATAATAAGGACCAGCACCACCATTACCAACCATTGTTAGAAAAAATACATATTCTTCTGGTAATTTTATATTGTACTCACTTTCGAATTTATGTATCTTATCTATTGATAATACAGGATTTAACTCATATTGGTGTTTGCTTGCGCCAAATACCTTTCTATCTTTATCTACCTCTCCCGCTCTTTTTACAAGGGCTTTAATATATTGCCCATGTGCTAATGACATTCTTTCACCAGTAAACTCTTCTAAATTCTCCATTTTGTTTCTATGTAATTTTCTAAATACATTGAACATATAATACCCCCAAATGCATTTTATAAAACCTTCTCATCATATAATTAATCAATTTTAAATTAACATCTCTATTAAACTATCAAAATATTTCTCTTGAAAATTGACTTGTTCTTGTATTTCTGCTTTTGTTATTTTCATTCCTTGCGGAACAACTACCCATTTTTCTTCAACATCATCATTCCTATGAATTATCGCTACTACTTTACCTATTAACTCTTTTATAGGTTCATTTATTCCAAGAACATATGCATCTTGTTCCTCGCCATCTGGTGCTATAATACCAGGTACATATCCATAGTTAACAGAATAATATATATCTTTATGCTTCGGATGATATGAACCTAATGGTCTATCAATTACAACTTTTACAATACTGTTCATTACATTTCTTCTATAAGTCGCAATTTTTCTTTCCTGTATATCAATTATTTCTTTTAATGATAATTCAATATACCTATCCTTACTAAACATTGTAGAAGTTGTATCTTCCATTTTATCCATAAGCTTTACTAAATCTATCTCTTTAGGTAATGGTATTATATTTTCATTCTCATCTTCACTTTTATGTGCAATAAAAATAAAATTTCCATTTTGAAAATCTATTTCAAAACTATTCATTACCTCTAAGGCATTAACACCTAAATATTCCTCTTGATTTTCAATGAATTTTTCATATATAAATTCATATAATGCCTCTTTACCAATTTTAATAATCCTATACTTATCTTTATCCATTTTATAACCTCTTTAAATACTAACATTTATTATGAAAAATTGTACTAGTTATCAATATCCTATATTATATCTTCATAGAACCAAATTTTCTGTTTTCTATACCCTAATTCATCTGACACCTCTTCTAAATAGCCACCTTCGGCTAAATTTGTAATCACATTAAGCCTTTCAATTAGAGAACCTTTGTTAACTTTTGACCATTTTTGATATCGGATATCTTTTCTATCCCAAAATGTATTATAATAGCTGCTTTCGTAAAAAATTAAAATTTGTGAATGTGAAAAATTTTCTTCATAAACTGCTAATATTATTTTACAAAATCCTATATCTTCAGGTTTGCTCATTAACATTTCTTCTGTTTTTCTTATCAGATGTTTAAAGATTTCTGTTCTTTCTTTTCCTTTTGGTTTAAAAAATAAATTTGCATAAATTTTAAAATATTCATCACTAAATGGTTCATTGACCAAAGGATTAAATACTGAATAAAAATTATCAATTGTTCTTACTATACGTTTTACTTCTCTTTTATACCACCTTTGCTTCTTGCGTTCCATAGACATGTTTTGCTTCTCCTAACATAAATTTTCTGATTCTTCTCTTTAAAGATTACATATTCCATTAGAGCATGCTCATCTATGCTCCTTAATATTAAATTTTATTCATAAAATCTAATTCATCCGGATAATTAATAAACAACTCACCTTTAGGGTAAGATTCATCTTTTTGCCAAATAGCAAACTCTTTTATAAATGCTTCATCTTCAGGTATCTTTAGTTGCTCAAACAACCCTTTAGGCACGATACTTTTAGCCATATTATATAAACCATGTGCTTCTGAGCAAAAGTATTTATAAAGTTTATGCCTATCATTTCTTCTTGAAGCTACACACACTTGATTTAACTGTATGCCGGCTTCCTCCATATTCTCTTCACATAGTGCTATAAGAAATGAAACAATTGCTTTTTCCCATAGTGATTTTTTCTGCTGTAACATTTTTTTCGCTTTTGAAATTACTTCGTCTGCATATTCATCTTTGTGATACCAAAGGACATATAACAGATTACTTGCTATCACAAAAGCTGGATATCCATTGCTACTTAATCCTAATTCTTCTGGATATGATTTTTCCAAAGCTTCAATATCATTGCATGCCATACAATCCATTACTTCCCATAATTCACCTGACTGATCATATCCATTTCCACTTTTAGTTAACACTCTATGTCTCCCATACTGGTATAATGTATCATTTAGCAATTTCCAATCTTCTTTTTTTAGACTTTCATATACCCCTAATAAATAAGGATTGCTTATTTATGACAAATATAACTTGATTTTAACATGAGTTTCAACCCCTTCGTTTTTTAAATACTTTTCATATGTATTTTTTTGCTTTTCCATATATTCTTCTCTGGACTTCCAGACTTCTACAAAAGCCTTTGTTTCCTGTACTGTTGTTTCGTATAGTTTTATATATTTATTTGCTATTTTTAACATAATTACATCCTCCAATGCTATACTACAAACGATTATCAAACCGCACTTACTTTTACTTTAATTAAAACTTATTTTTACATTTAAAATTTTAGGAACCATTGACTAATCGAGCATTATAAAAGGCATGACAAACATATAAAAACTATTTTCTCTTTTTGAAAAAAGCCTCACATCTTCTATCTAATATAACTTCAAACTTTTTATAATCCTTCCAACTAAAATCGAATTCACAAGGAATATCATGCAGTTCATTCAAAACAAATCTAATTAATATCTTTAGGTTCTATTTTCTTATTAGAACAATAAGCCTTCACCGCTCTATCATAATAATTATCATAACTATCGAAAACTGCCATTACCTTATTCATCCTTTCAAAATACTCTTCATTTTACAGTTAAATACTTTTCTGCGCACATTATACATATATTATAACTATAATTACAATATTTTCATATATCAATATTCTTGGCAACAATGCTGTGTTAAAAGAAAGGTATTAATACTCTTCAATCCAATGCATAGTCCGTTCTAAATAATTTCTAAAATATAAAGTTCATTTATTCGCAGCTTATATCTTCAGCTTGAAGCAATTAATATCTTTAAATTAACGCTCGCTTTGCTCGAACTAGAATGCCCTATTGTGTATATTTCCATGGTTAGAACTTCCTTTCTTCTTTATACTTAGTTTATTTTGTACGCAATAATATTTTTATCTACCCAACTATAATTAAACTTGCTTCCTTAAAAACTTTTCATCTAAATTTGAATAATCTGTAATTCCAAGCCTGTTGCCAAATGGATCTTCAAATTCTACTGCTAATCCTGTCATTATTTCAAAAGGTTCAGACATAAACTGGACACCTTTGCCTTTTAGGTTGCGATATTTATTTTCAACACTTTCAACTTCAAAACACATTGTTGGTTTCATGTTAGGAAATACACTTTCATCTTTCAAAATAATTGCAGGTTCTTCACTACCAACAATGAAAGCAATCATACCCTTCTGTGAAAAATCAAATTTTAATTTTAATCCTAAAGTATTTTCATAATATTCTCTTGCAAGTGTTAAATTAGTTACTCAAATAAAAAAATTATCATAATTATTCATAACAAATTCCTCCTATTATTTTCATGTTCTCATATATACAGATGCTATAAAAATATTAAAGACACGGAGATAAACAAAAAAATGATAAGGGCAGTTGTAAATTAACTACCCCTATCTAATTTCTCTTATATTACTATAAAATTTTAGTTAAAAAAAGTTATTAATTAGTTTTTGTACCATCTGCTTATGCTGCAACATATGTTCCAACTGCTGTATTTAATACTTTTTGTTCTGTTGTCGCTGTGCTCTTAGCATTTGTTGCAGCTGTTATAGCTGCATCTAAGGCATCATTAACGTCTTGCGTTACCCATTTTGAAGTTGCATTAACATCTGTTCCATCTGCACTTATGTATAACAGCTTGTATTTCAACATTTAAATCATCTTTATCTAACATATAAATCACCACTTTCTAATTTTCTTATTATATAGTTTTTTATATTTTGGTGATTTATATTTGTGGAATCTTATGGATTATAACTTTATTATCGCAACTTATAAAGATAAAATAATTAATTTAAATTCTCTTATCTTTATTGCTGCAGAATAATATTTGTAATTTAACTCATGAAGTTTTTCCTCAGAAATTTATTTACGAGCCTTATCCAGCAGACTATCAAATAAATTAATAAATTCATTTGCTTCTTTAACAAAATATGTTTCTTTCGGTGAAAGTGCATTTAAAATAAATCTAGAATGATCTCCTAAAATCTGTAACCAAAAGTTGTGTTCAAAAAGTGCAATTTGGTTAATACTATTACCTGCCAAAGCATGCCTCCAAAACAATTTTTCCTTAATTGTTAGTTTATGATATTTGTATGTTTTTTGATACATATATCATAAACTTATTTTTATACAAAATATAATTATATCCACTAACGTAATGAGTTTTTATTTATTCTAGTTTTCCTTCTTATCGGAATTTTTATTTTCGTTTCCTGGTATATTTGATTTTTTATCCACAGGATTTACATTAAATTTAATATCCTTACCATCAGACGTTGCTATAATTGTACCTTCTAAGTCTGTTCTAAAAACATTAATATTTTTTTCATTAAGTTTATCCAACGTTTCTTTATGCGGATGACCATAATCATTACCTTTTTCGCAGCTTATTACTGCATATTTAGGATTAACTTTATCCAAGAATCCTTGTGTTGTAGATGAATGGCTTCCATGATGGCCAACTTTTAAAACATCAGCTTGTACATCTAATTGTTTTTCTAGTATTTCATTTTCCGATACATCTTGAGCATCTCCCATAAATAAAAAGCTTGTATTCCCATACTTTAATTTGCATACAATAGAATAATTATTAAGATCATCATACTTACTGCTATTTGGTGCCAAAAATGCCAGCGTTGAATTTCCTATTTTAATTACATCTCCTACTTTAGGCACATTTATTTTTAAATCTTTTGATTTTAGGGCTTTTATCATATTTTCGTAAGTTTTTGTAGTTGTTGTAACTTTGGGAGCATAGAAGGTTCCAACATTGAAATTGTTAATAACATCATCCATACTACCTATATGATCCTCATGTGGATGTGTAGCTATAAGATAGTCTAATGCTGTAATTCCTATAGATTTTAGATAATCTAAAGCCTTCTTATCACTTGTACCTGCATCAATTAAAATATTCTTTCCATTAACTTGTATTAATTCCGAATCTCCCTGTCCAACATCTATATAATGTATCTTTAGGTTTGCCTCAGATGCTGGTATATCATTCTTTCCACATGAAATTAAAAATAATGAAAATATTACAGTAATTAAAAGGTATAGTAATTTATTAAACTTTCTCATTTGATTTCCACCTCGCATGATATTAATTGTATATCAGTAAATATTTTTGTCAATGATGGTATTGGATACCTAACCATAACCTACTTCAAATTATAATAAGAGATAGTATATCTTTAATTGTATATATTGTTTCTTATATTACTATTAAATAAAATTGCAATACTCTCTCTTACTCTATTTTTTCGGCGTCAAAAAAATCACTATTACCATTTCTCTAGTTAATTATTTTGCTTATATCATGTAAATAATAGTTATAAGTTGAAATACTTTGCAGATATTAAAGTTCTATTATATAATGTCAACATGCTTATTTAGGACAAACTATATTTACTGGCTAATAAAGTGGTTAAGCACTTCAACAATCTCAATGAGCATTTTAGGCGAACCAATTGGTACATGCATATTAGCATTCTTTATTCTTGGTGATACAATTACTCTGAAGCAGCTAATTGGTTCCATGATTATTCTATTTGGTATCTTTTTATTTTTAATATATAATCAAAAAGCTACTAATTCAGAAGTTGAAGACCACTAAATTATATTTCAATATATGATTTCTTAACTCTATAAACAAAATAAGTGAAAAACCTAATAGAAAAAGAGATAGTATTGAATTTTTAAATTATCTAATACTATCTCTACTTTTTTACTTCTTATTCCTATATTAATAAGACGTAAAATCCAATATTCTCTTAATTATTTAATTTACTTTTTGCTAGTTAACATCTGATTCGCCTTATACAATCTATAGCATCTTCTCTTGTATTTTCGCATCCAGCTCTTTCGCCTTGTTGAAATCCTTCACAAAATCCGTCTTCAAATCCATCTTCAACACCATCACAATATCCATTATTATAACCTGCATTATAAGCATCTTCTAATGCATCTGCTCCAGGGTAAGGTCTTCTTCTGCATCTATTAACGTTTGCTCCAAGTGTTCCTGTATTATTATTGCAGTTATTTACATTTGCCCCAAGTGTTCCGGCATTATTCCTGCAGCACCTATTAACGTTTGCTCCGAGTGTTCCGGCATTATTATTGCAGTTATTTACATTTGCTCCAAGTGTTCCGGCATTATTCCTGCAGCACCTATTAACGTTTGCTCCAAGTGTTCCAGCATTATTATTTCTTCTACGACATCTGCAACTCATTTTTTTCTCCTCCGTATTTTATAATTTGATATATTTGTTTAAAAGTTACCTAATGTTATACTATGCAGGAAATATAAAATTTGCTATCACTTAAAATAAACTGAATTTGTATTTTTATATCATCAACATAAAAAATGCAGCCAAATTAATGACTACATTCTTCAGCAAATTAAAAAAAATTATCTACCTTCATAGCTCTCATAGCATTTAAAACTGCTAGAAGAGCAACTCCAACATCACCAAATACTGCTTCCCACATAGTACCTAGTCCAAAAGCTACAAGGATTAAAATTACAAGTTTAATACTTAAAGCAAAAATAATATTCTGCATTACTATATTTCTTGTTTTCTTTGCTATTTTTATAGCTGATGCAATTTTAGAAGGTTCGTCAGTCATTATAACAACATCAGCCGCCTCTATTGCAGCATCTGAACCAACCCCTCCCATTGCTATTCCGATATCTGCCCTAGCTAAAACAGGAGCATCGTTTATGCCATCACCAACAAATACAACTTTGCCCTTAGGTGATTTTTCTTCAAATAATAGTTCAAGCTTTTCTACTTTTTGATCTGGTAATAATTCAGCATGAACTTCATCCAAGCCTAATTCTTTAGCAATTTTAGTTCCAACTACCTTATTATCACCTGTAAGCATTACTGTTTTCTTTACTCCAATACCTTTTAATGCTTTTATAGCTTTTTTAGAATCTTCTTTAACTTCGTCCGATATAACTATATACCCCGCATATTTTTTCTCTATTGCAATATGAACTATAGTACCTATAGTTTCAACTTGTTTATATTCTATAGCTTCTCTATCCATTAATTTATAATTACCAGCAAGTACTTCCTTACCTTCAAGGATTGCTTTAACACCATGACCTGATATTTCTTCGTAATTATTTATCTTATCTCTTATTATTTCCTTATCATATGCCTTTAGAATAGATGTTGCTATTGGATGATTTGAATAATTTTCTGCATAAGCAGCATACGCTATAAGTTCATCTTTAGTAATATTATTTTCTGGTTTAATTTCTGTTACTTTAAATATTCCTTTTGTAAGTGTTCCTGTTTTGTCAAATACAACCATTTCTACATCATTTAAGGATTCAAGGTAATTTCCACCTTTAACCAATATCCCATTTTTTGATGCCCCTCCTATTCCTCCAAAGAAACCAAGAGGTATAGATACAACTAAGGCACAAGGACAAGAAACAACCAAAAATGCTAGTGCTCTGTAAACCCACTCTGAAAATGTTGCGCCTTGTATTATAAAAGGTGGAATTATAGCTAGTGCTAATGCTGCAAAAACAACAGCGGGTGTATAAAACCTCGCAAATTTTGTTATAAAATTTTCTGTTGGTGCTTTCTTGCTGCTTGCATTTTGGACTAAATCTAATATTTTTGAAACGGTAGAATCACCAAATTCCTTCTCTACCTTTATAGTCAAAAGTCCACTTTTGTTTATAACTCCACTTAAAATATCATCCCCTATCCCTACTTCTCTTGGGACAGACTCACCAGTTAATGCAGCAGTATCAACCATAGAACTTCCTTCGATTATTTTACCATCTAAAGGAACTTTCTCTCCTGGTTTGACTACTATTACGTCACCTATTCTAACATCTTCCGGATCTACTTTTTTTATATCATTATTTTCCTTTAAATTAGCAAAATCCGGTCTAATATCCATAAGCGCTGAGATAGATTTTCTTGAGCGATTAACCGCCATATCTTGAAACATTTCTCCTATTTGATAGAAAAGCATAACTGCAACGCCTTCTGGGTATTCACCTATAGCAAAAGCACCAATAGTTGCTATACTCATTAAGAAGTTTTCATCAAACACCTGACCTTTGATAATATTTCTAAAAGCACCTAAAATTACTTCTCCACCTATTAGAATATAACTTGTTAAATATAGCAATAATTCTGTCGAATTACTAAACTTCATTACAGTTGCTATCCCAAAAATTATTGCACCAATTATTAACCTAATAATTTCAGATTTATCATTTTCTTCAACAACTTCTTCAGCATTATTTTTTAAGTTATTACTTTTGCTATCTATTTCAACTACATTTACATTTGGTTCTATTCTCTTAACTATTCTCTTAACATTATCTATAATATCATTTAGCTTTAATGAATCTTCTATTTCAAGTATAAGCTTAGTTGAAATAAAATCTACCATTGCAGATTTAACCCCATCTATATTACTTGATTCTCTTTCTATCTTAGCAGCACAATTACCACAGCATAATCCTTCAAGTAGAATCTCTTTTTTTATTATTTTTTCTGTTATCTTTTCAATAACTTTTACATGAGATTCAATACTTGTTACAATATTATTAACTGCTCCTATCAGTTCTTCCACTTTGCTGGCTTCATTTGCTTCTAGTACTAAAGTTTTAGTAAGGAAATTTACATTGGCAGAATCCACTCCATCTAATTCGTTTATCTTTTTTTCTATTTTTGCTGCACAATTTGCACACCCAAGACCTTCTAATACAAATTCTTTTCTCACTTTATTAGGATCATTTTTAATTGATAATTTTGCATTAACTGGATTACTAACTAATTTTATATTACTTGCCATAATTATTCCTCCAATCTAAAACTTATTTTTTCTCTGATATATGAATCAACCCCTGATTGAAAATACTTTTAACGTGATCATCATCTAATGAATAATAAACTACTTTACCATTCCTTTTATATTTTACTAGTCTCGCTTGCTTTAGCACTCTTAATTGATGTGAAATAGCTGATTGTGTCATTCCAAGTAATGCTGCAATATCACAAACACACATTTCCGCTTCAGCTAGTGCCCATAATACTTTTATTCTTGTTGAATCTCCAAGTACTTTAAATAAATCAGCTAAATTATAAAGAGTTTCTTCTTCTGGTATAGCTTCTTTAACTTTATTGATTATATCCTCATGGATTATGGTACAATTACAAACTTCAATGTTATTATTTTCCATATTTATCACTCTCTTTGCTTGAACATATGAATATCTATTCATATGTTCATTATATGCAATACAAATATATTTTGTCAATTGAATTGAGAATAATTTTGAAGTTTTCCAAACAACTAAAATAGAGCTATGGTATTCTCCATAACTCCATCTATAGCTCATTATTATCAGGCTCGACGTGGACAACTACATCAGTAATTTCAAATTCTATTCTCAATTTTTCATCAATTTTTTCAGTAATACTATGTCCTTCAGCTACAGTTAGTTCAGAACTTACCTTTACTATAACATCCAGTAGAATATTATTTCCATGAGCGCGAGCTCTTATGTCCTTAATATCCTTAACTCCCTGTACCTTCTTTATACTTTGTGTTATATTCTCAAGCTTTTCCTTGCTGAACCCATCAGAAAGATTATGGGAAGCTTCTCTAAATATATCCCATCCTGTTCTTAAAATTAAAATACTTACAATTACAGCAACAAGAGGATCTATCCAAGGTAATCCAAATTGAGAAGCTATAATTCCAAAAGTAGTACCAACACCTACCCATGCATCAGAAAGATTGTCTTTCGCAGCAGCCATAAGACCAGAACTATTTATTTTTATAGCAATTTTTTTATTGTATCTATATACCATATATATTACAATTGCGCAAAAAATCGCAACTGCCGCAGATACTAAATCTGGAGCTTGTGCTTTGAAGAAAATAACTGATTTAATAGCGTTATACAATACATCTATTCCAACAGCAAGCATAATTAAGGATGCAATTAGAGATGCTATTGTCTCAGCTCTAAGATGGCCATAAGGATGATTATCATCAACTGGCTTTCCTGATATTTTAAGTCCAATTAATACTGCAAATGATGCTATTATATCGGTAGTATTATTTATCCCATCAGCTAGTAATGCCTCAGATTTTGCTAAATACCCTATACCAAGTTTTACAAAGGATAGGCTAATATAGGCTATAATATTCACTCGTGCACCACGTTCTGCTAGCTTTAGATTATTATAATTTCCCTTCATGCTTTCCCTCCTTACTTTAAATTAATACAAAATATTATTTATTTTATTATGAGTAATTTCTCTATATAAAATTCTTATTAAAAAAATGTGAATATCATATATCATATCCAATTTCCACTTAATATGTTTGCTCAAATCTTCCATAGTAATGCATTTATAATTAAAATGTTATTAATTCTTAATATTTATGTCACCGAATATGATAGGATATTATGCTATAATTTATACAAATTTATTTAATATTGCTATTCTACAAAAATTTTTCACAAAAGGAAGTGATTCTTTGAGGAACATTAAAATTCTAGGCATAAAAACTTTCGATATTTTAAAATCTAATTATCAACTTTGCATGATATTATTATTATCCTCAATACTTAATTTCTTGAATTTAGGAATTGAAGGGTATGCAAATGAATATTATGCTGCTGGCATAAAAAGCATGACAATGAGTTTAAAAAACTTTTTCTTTGTTTCCTTTGATCCTTCTGGATTTGTAACTATTGATAAGCCTCCAGTTGGCTTTTGGATGCAAGCTATAAGCGCGAAGATATTTGGTTTTAGTGGCTTAAGTATTATTTTTCCTCAAGCTTTAGCTGGCATTATATCAGTAGGACTTTTATACTATACTGTTAATAGATCTTTTGGAAAAAAAGCAGGTCTTATTGCTGCATTATGCCTATCAATAACTCCTATTTTTGTTGCTGCAAGCAGAAATAACACAATAGATAATCTACTTGTTTTAACCTCAATCATATCATGCTTATTACTATCATTAGCAGCAGAAAAAGGAAGTCTGAAATATTTATTAATAAGTTTAGCTTTTGTAGGAATAGGATTTAATATAAAAATGTTGGAAGCTTATATGATATTACCAGCACTTTATATAACCTATTTATTTGCATCATCTATTTCAATAAAAAGAAAAATACAACACCTTTTATTTGGAACTGTAATTCTAACAGTTTTTTCATTTTCTTGGGCAGTAATTGTAGATTTAGTGCCTGCTCAAGATAGACCTTTTATAGGAAGCAGCACTAATAATACTGTTACCGAACTAATTGCTGGTCATAATGGAGCAGAAAGATTGAATTTTTCAATTAAATTCCCAGGAATCAATAAACGCTCGCCTTCTAATTTATCGTCAAGCTCTAAAAAAACTAATGTTAATAATGATCCAGATCAAACCACAAAAAACAAAATGAACAATGAAAGTATTTCAACTAATGGAAATCCAGGAGTTACGAGACTATTTTCTGAAAATAATTTATCAGATCAAATAAGCTGGTTTTTACCCTTGGCATTGCTTGGATTAATTACCTCAATAATTAATCTGAAATATGGAAAAGTTGTTGATAAGCGAAAACAACTAAGTACTCTATTATGGGGAATGTGCTTAATTCCTGAGTGTATATATTTTAGTTATATAAAAAGCATTGGTCATGCTTACTACTTAACAATGATGTCACCTTCAATTGCTGCATTAGTAGGAATAGGCATTGTAACCATGTGGGAACTTTATAAGGAAGGTGGAGTTAAAGCATGGATATTACCAATATCAATGCTTGTAAATGGGGCAATACAATCATTAGTACTCTCCTACTATGAATTATATTATATTTCTAAAGAATTAATTTTAGTTATCGGAGTATTTTCATTTTTTTCTTCATTAATACTAATTATATGTATTTTTATTAAAAATACAGAAGATCAGAAACAAAGGAGACAATATATTTTTAAAAAGGTACTATTATCTGTAGCTTTTACAGGATTATTAATTGCCCCCTCTTTCTGGTCATTTACAACAGTGGTTTATCGAATGTCAGGTGGATCCCCGACAGCTGGATTAAGACTAGTCAATACTAAAAACCATGAACTTAATGCAAAAGATTGGTTTTTACCAATGAAAAACAACAATAATTCAACTACTGAAAAGCTAATTAGCTTCTTGAATGCACATAAAACAGAAGGAAAGTATTTACTTGCAGTAGAAAAAGCCAATGATATTTCCGACTTAATAGTAAAAACTGGTGACCCAGTAATTGCAATTGGTGGCTTTAGCGGAAAAGATAAAATTCTAACCTTAGATGAGTTTAAAAATATGGTACGAAATGGAGAAATAAAATATGTATTATTGAGAAATGGAGAAAATGAGAATAAAGAAATAAATAATTGGATAAGAAAAAATGGAGAAAGATTGGACTTAAATGGTTCCGTGCTGCCTCCAAGTACAAAAAATTCGAAATCAAAAAATGATAATGAAGATAATGAAAATTCTATAATTATATATGAATTAGACAAAAGTCTTTAATTGGTTCTTTCCCTAAAAGTTTTATAAATAAAGCAGCGGTTTTATAATTTGAAAAACCGCTGCTTAAATTTATAACAAACATTTTTCTATTTCTAAAGCTACTCCATCATTTATTACTGTATCTGTTATCTTATTAGCATAACTTTTAACAAATTTCTCAGCATTACCCATAGCTATTCCACATCCAACTATAGATAGCATTTCTATATCATTTTTCCCATCACCAAAGGCATAGCTGTTTTCTATGGGAATATTTAGATAATCAAGGACTTTTAAAATTCCTGAAGCCTTTGAATTTAATTTTGAGTATAATTCAAATGAACCTCCTTCTTCATTATGAACATAATCAAAAACACCATTTCCCAAGGATAAACAATAATCTATTCCCTTTTTATCATTACATAACATTTCAATTTTGTATATATCAACCTCTTCCAAATTATAATTACCTGCTAAATACTTTTTAGATATATTATATGAGTCATAAAATGAATGCAGTTTTTTATATTCATCTTTAATATATGAATATCTTTCTCCCTGCAAGATATATTGAATATCCAGCTTTTCAAAATTATAAACTATATCTTGTATAATATCTTTCTTTATTGCTTCTTTATATATACATTTATCTTTGACTTTTACATAGGCTCCATTTGTAAGGACAAAACCATCAAAACCAAAATTACATAAAGCTTCATTTAAAAAAGCATAAGGCCTGCCAGTTGCAATAAAGGTATAATTTCCATTTTCCTGCAATTTACGAATTGCCTTCCTTACTCTTGGAGTAATATCTGTTATTCCATTTAAACAATCAATTAAAGTACCATCTATATCAAAAAATACTGCTTTTTTCATACGCTCTTCCCCCACAATAGTTTAGGTACTGTCAAAGTTTTTTATCTAACTAAGACAGCAACCCTTTGATTTTTCTTATTTTTTATATAAATAACTTGCCACCCCTAAAAAGTTGAGATATTTTATATTTGCAAGACAAAAACATTG
>JAJXWH010000031.1 GCA_021781745.1 Bacillota bacterium
ACACTACGTTAAGATTGCTTAAATCGACCTAAAAGAAAATCAAATTAAAACATCTCCAATTTATTCTAAGATATTTTAATTTGCTTTATTTTTAATATTTTTAGTAAAAATAAACTGCCGTATAACATTTTATAAACACTTCGCGAAATGGACGCTGCAATGTCAAATTGTTCTCTTTCGCATAACAATCAATTGCTTCATATGCTTTTCCCATAGTTTCATATGGTCCAATATGCGTAACACAAATAGCTTTTATTCGTGGTATATCTTTCACCGTAATTCCATTTCCATTTGGTATCTCAGCTGTTGGAACGCATAGCTCCATCTCACCTATTTTCGTTTTCTGATCCATAACATAATAACAAAAAAACGGTGCACCATTTGATTTGCCTTTAATTGATTTAAATACATTAGGAAATACTTTATTAGCTTCAGTCACAATACCTTTATATTTTATAAAAGCTACTCTAATAGGTTCAATATCCTTAATTTCAATTTGATAATTCATTTCTTCACCTCATTTTATTTAACTGCAATCCAAACTTCTACATGTCCACACTTTGATTTTTGATCTATCACAGGATAAATCTCAATATCCGGCAGCTGTGCATATTCATAACCTGAAAACGGAAGCCATTCTGTAAGAAATCTTTTAAATATTGTTTGAACTGACTCCTTAAATCTCCCATTACTTTCAAAAATCACCCATGTAGCTGCTGGTATTTCAAACTCAACCATACCTTTAGGAATAGGTTTATTTGTAGGAACTGCTATATAATAGTAGATATCTTTTGGATTTTCATAAGCTGTAACCCCAAAAATTCCATCTGAATCTTTTTCTATCAATTTGCTAATATTAGAAAACAACTCATTCTGTAATACCTTGTTCCAAAATATTGGTACTATTTTTTGATTTTCATCCATATCTTCTTTTAATGCAGTCCTAACCCCAACAATCCTTATTGCTTCTTTTTTTTCAATTCTATAGTTCATATTTTCGCCTTCTGTAACTAAAATTGAAAAACTGATAGGTGGATAAGAGCTTAATTGAGTTCCATTTGTTCTTGCAACAACTGGTGAAACTCCATGAACACTTTGAAATGCACGATTAAAAGCTGTTGGAGATTTATATCCATATTTTAAAGCTATATCCATCACTTTCATATCCCCCCTCTGCAATTCAAAGGCTGCTGCTGTCATACGCCTGCGTCGTATATACTCAGATAGTGTAATTCCTGCAATATAAGAAAACATGCGTTGAAAATAATAGGTTGAGCAGCAAGCAATTTTGGCAGCTTCATCGTAAGAAATATCATCAGTTAAATTGCTTTCTATATAGTTAATTGCCTGGCTAATATTTTTCAACCATTCCACCTTTATCACCTCCCTTTATGATAAAGTCTAGCATAATAAAAATTATATATCCTCTCTTTTTCTGCCCAATTTTGTAAAGAAAAGCGAATTCTAAAGAGGCCGTACCATTTGCAGTTATAATATTTGAATTACAAACTGCTTGTTTCTAAAAAAAGATGACACATATCTGTCATCTTTATAGTGTTCATGTATTCTTTTTATTCTGGTTTTTATTGCTTCTTTTAGTTCAAGTGGCGCTATAACTTTAACTTTGTCTTGTAGGCTGAAAATTAAATTAGCAGCCCACTCTAAGTTAGAAACAGAAAAGCTTACCAGTGTACTTACAACCCGACACCTACTTCTTTAATTGGCACTGATTTATGTATTTCTGCTTTAACAATAAATGAAGTACAATGGCAAGGATATAACTCCTTTATATTATATTGTTTTCTTTTATATAGTCTATAGTTTTGTTCACCTGCTCATTTACTTAAAATAAATGAAAACCACCTATAATCCCAAGCACCCTGCTATCTTTGCACACTTGCTTTGCATACTCTACTATATTACATATTCCACTATGCGAACATCCTGTAATAATATAGATACCATTTTCACTTTTATATACAAGTGCTGTATCATCCATTACATAATCCTCTACTAATACTTTATCATCAAGTTGTTTGCCTATAGGTTCTCTTTTTTCAAAATTATTCAGACGTGGTATCTCACCTAAAAATATTAGATTTTTGCTAATTTTTTTAGGTCCTTTTGATAAGATTAAATTACATTTTTCTTTTAGCTCTTCCTGCAAAATTGGGGAACAGATTTTTAAATTGTCCATCATCTTTTCTTTAAAGGCATCTGGATGAGAAATAATAGAAATATTCTTTTTGTTATTTTTCTCAAAGTAGTATTTTAATCCTCTTGTATGATCATCATGACCATGTGAAATTACGATAGCATCTATCTTTTTTAAATCTACACCTAACTCATTTGCATTTTTAATAAACAATTCAGAATATCCAACATCTAATAACAATTTAGTATCTTCATCTTCAATATAGTATGAAACTGCTGGTTCACCATAATAATATTGGTCAATATATGTATTGTTATCTACTAAAACTTTTAATTTCACCCTTTTCCCTCCATTTAACATAACTAATTTTCATATCTGTTTTACGAAATTTCCGCCTAATTATCTAATTTTAAATCCATTGCATTATCTTAAACTCTTTACAATATTGAAATAATTATATCATATTTTAAAATTTAGTATTATTTTCCTTTATTTATCTAACAATCATAACTTGTTTTTTATTATAGATATCCAACATTATAATTTGACTTATTATATGAATATAATTACATATTTACTAAATCTTCATGTGGATATCTTAACTAGAAATAATAAATATTTTTGTAACCACAAGGGTCATAATATGCAGAAAACATTTGAAAATGAGCTGTTAAAGGCTCTTGGTTGTAGGTTGTCTCACTTTAGCTTGTCACGCTGAAAGCGGGAGCATGCTAAAGTGAGTACAACCTGCAACTTAGAGCCTTCAGCGATATTTTCATAGTTTTTCGTAACAAAAATATTTATTATTTCGGTAAGTTACCACATAAGTCTAGTTTACATGTTGTTTATAAATAAATAATCATACTTATAAAATTTAATAAATCTATAGCAATTTTGTACAATAAGCATTTTATTATTAATGCTATACTCAATTTAAACAAATAAATTAAAAATTTCGAGGTGATTAATTATGGAAAATAAAATGCTATTTGAAAAATTTAATGAAGGAAAACTACTTCTTCCTAATAATGAAATTTCCTTTGAAAAAATTGTTTGGTCTGTGCATCCAACCTTTGATGGTGTTGAGCTAAAACATATCATAACATCAAAAGATACAAATGGTGAATTCAGCTTTCATCTTGTCCACATTGCTCCAAACAAAAAAATAGGAATGCATCTACATGAAGCACAATTAGAAACTCATGAAGTCATTTGTGGCACCGGAGTTTGCATTAATAATGGAATTAAACTTAATTATACCCCTGGTGTTATATCTATTTTTCCTGCTAATATACAACATGAAGTACTAGCTGAAAATGATGGATTATATTTATTTGCAAAATTCTTTCCTGCTCTTTGCTAAAACTATATTCTAGAATTTTTTGTTAGACAACAAAAAAATAGATACTTTGTAACACTTCAAGGTATCTATTTTTTTACTGCAATCTTATATATGATTCTTTATAATTTGTTGGCGTAATTCTCATAATATTTTTAAAATGCCTAATAAAATGACTTTCATCATAAAATCCTGCCATTAATGCAGCTTCTATTATGGAATAATTACCATTGAGTATACGCTGAGCTTTACGTACCCTATTTTGAATTTGAAATTTATGTGGTGTTAATCCAATTTCCTTTTTGAACTGTCTTATTAAATGATATTTACTTATATTGGTTTTTTCTGACATCTTATCAATATTTATTTCTAATTCTGGATTATCTTCAATATAGTTTGCTAACAAATTTATATTCTTTTCCATGTAATTCTTATTATCTCTTGTATAAAGCTTTTCCAAACCACTAAATAACAGCCTGCTCTGTTCATAATTAATAATATTCGTATTAGCAAAGTATTCTAAATCTTTACCTATTATCATCTTCAGATTATCTATTGTACTATTATTCTCAACTAGTATTTTATTTATGCAAACTGATATCATGCTGTAAGAACTGCCTTTTAACGATATGCTATGAGTTGTATATGGCTTGATTATATGGTATATAGACGGTTTTAATTCATAATTTATGCTTTGCTTTTTTAGTAATAATTCTCCGGATAACAGCAATAAAATAGTATAAACAGAAACATGATTGTGCTCTGAATATGATAACTCTGATCCATTGCAATAAACATATTCTATTCCGAATTCATTTTTGTAATAACATACGCAAGGTTTGTCCACTATTATTCTCCTTTAATCACCTTTTCATAAATTCATCTTGTAATATTGAATAATACAATCTATCTACATATTGTCCATCCATATAAAAGAAATCCCTAAGTTTACCTTCATAAACAAACCCACATTTCTCAATGACTTTTTTAGAAGGTATATTTATTGATTTATGACTTATCTGAACCTTGTGTAAATTAATATTATCAAAACCATATTTTATGACAGCTTTTGTGGCTTCAGTTGCCAGTCTTTTTCTTTGAAAATTCTCTCCAATACAATATTTTATTTCTGCAATTTAATATGGTCTCCTTGTTTATATTATAACATAGCTATATTTAGCATAAATACATATATAAAAAATAAAGCTCTAAAAAGCTTTATTTTTTATATATCACACTTGCTAGAAAAACCTGCTGGAGGAACTCCTAAAGCTTGTATAAGTCTAGCCCAATAATTAACTTGCGATACAGTACTTGCTAGAATAACAATTTCACGTTCAGTAAAGTTAAGCTTTACTTTTTCCATAAACTCCTTAGGTACTTTAATTGGAGTTTGTGATATAAATTTCGTATACTCTATTGCTAACTTTTCTCTAATGTTAAATGTAGATATGTCATCAATATTATATTTCCCTGTTAGAGAATACATTTCTTCCTTAGTAATTCCATCTCCTTCATATTCAAATGAATTCATATCTATACAAAATGGACATGATACACTTAAAGATGCTTGAATTCTAATAAGTTTTAAAATACGTTTATTCAGATCACCTTTACCATGAGCCACCATTGATTCAAGAATCCCAGAGCTTATTGCAACTTTTGGATACCAAGAAAGGAGTCGTGGTACAAGTAAATCTTTTTTAGTAACTTTCTTGGAAATATATATTCCTACTCTCAAAAGAAGTGGTATTTTTTTAGGAGGTCTAATAAAAGCATTCATTTCTTTGCTTTGCATGTTTTTATACCAAATATTGAATATAAAGGACAAAAGTTAACTGTGGCAGTTAATATAGGAACCAATCCTATTAATCCCAAATACTTCAAATTCCCATCACTAAAAAGTAGAAGACTTAATAATCCAAATCCTAAAATAAATCTAATAACTCTATCGATACTTCCAACATTTTTCATTATAAACACTCCTTCGCATAAAATAATTTTATTTACGCTCTCAATTTACCAAAGTATATCTTTATGTTCTGTGATAAACTCACATTAAATAACTCTTTTTTATATTATTATAAGTTTATTATGGCATTTAAAATCTCTATAAAGGTAATACTATTTTCTGTATATTGATTTTAGATCTATAACCATATAAATTATAAAGGTAACAATACTTATAATAATAAATTAAAATAAACAAAGCAAAAATTATAAATAAGCTAAAATCTTTGGAGGTGCACTTTAAACAATGATACACAAATTTAATGTAAATAATAAGCATAAGCTTGATAATGAAAAAAGAAGAGAACTGCTCCCACCAGAACAAACTCTTATTAACCTTGATTTGCAAAAAGGAGATGTAATGGCCGACATTGGCTGTGGGATTGGATATTTCACTATTCCTGCGTCCAAAATTGTAGGAAAAAACGGTAAAATATTTGCCCTTGATATATCCCTTGAAATGCTCGAAGATGTTGATAGAAAAGTGAAGGATAAACACATTTCAAATATAGAGATTATTTTGACAGAAGAAAATAATCTAAAGTTAGAAAGCAATAAAGTTACTTTTGCTTTTATTAGCTTTGTACTTCATGAAGCTTATGATATAGAAGAATTTTTAAATGAAATAAAAAGAATCATATCTCCTGAAGGAAAGATTGCTATTGTTGAATGGAAAAAAATTGATAGTGACTTTGGTCCTCCTATTGATCAAAGATTGGATAGAATGGATTTAGTAAAAATATTAGACACCCTCGGCTTTATAAATATTACTACTTTAGATATAGGCGATAATTTTTATGGTGTAATAGCCCAAAAATAATTTATTATGAAATAAATTATTTACATTAATTCGTACTTTTGTTTTCTAATTAAAAAAGTAGTAGTTCATTTCAACTACTACTTTCATATCTTAAAATAAATATCGCAGAATTTTTCATAATTTAAATTAAAACTCTAGACATGCTGACTAGTGCTTTTACAGTAAACTGACTCATAAACTCATTTACTTTACTATTAAATCCATTATATTCCAAAGCTTCTTGAGCTAATATATCTTCCCTAAACATATTAGAAAAGCTTCCATCAAGTTCTTCTGATCTAATATCTTCTAAAATACCTGTTCTAGCATTTATAATATGAATATTTAAAATATACCCGCCTTGTCCTTCAATGTAATTTAATTCCACAAGTTTTTTCGACATATGTATAGAATAAGGTACATCAATCCATTGATGATTTCCAAATCTAAATAATAGGATAATTACATTGTCTTCTTTAAAATATCCATATTTAAGTTCACCTCCAACTATAGCTTGTCTTTCTTTATCCGTCGGATCTTCAGCATATATTAATAGGTTACATTCATTCTGCCCAATATCAAATTTAACCCCTTCTGGATATCTTGTTATACCTTCCTCATATGGTTTTCCAATCTCAAATCGCCCCATAATTTTAGCTCCTTTTCTTTATAATGTTTAATTATACTATAAAATTCATCACAAGGCAAAGCTATAGTTATTGTAAGTTCAAACAATTTCTTCTATAGATAATAATTTAGGGTTGCCCTCTTCTTGAATTTTAATATATACTTTCACCATTTTCATATGGAAGTTTTCCACCATTGTTTTTACTTTACAAATAAAATAATATTCTTCTCTTCCATCATTAACTACTGCTACTGGATTAAAACTCCATCCATTTATTCCATCTAATGCTTTCCGAAGTATTTGTTTATCTTCAATTGTAACTGTATTTCTAATTCCTAATTCTTCATTTACCTTTTCCATAAACTAAAACAACCTTTCTATTTTGCATTACAGGCATACTTTATGAATATCTAATTAACAGTGAGATAAATATAAGCTAACATACATTAAAATTCCAATATTTCCATCTCTTAAATTTATATTACAGGCAAATTGTTAAATTTATATATGCAAAAACCTTAAGAAAAAGTAAAGAATTTATAATTAATGAAAGAACCGATACTTTGCTTTCTTTAGAAAATAGAAAAGATGCACATAAATTAGCCTACAGTAATGATTTTAAATTACTCTAAACAAAACTATTCTTAATCAATACAAAAGAGGATGCCGCTAATTGACACCCTCTTTTTCTTAATCTAAAACATAAAGCTTTATACAAGCCTCTTACTATTATTACTTTTAAATATATTTATAAGAATCTTATATAATTAATCTAATAATCATATTAACATTTTATCAAAAACTTTACAAAGTATATTAATCATATTATTTGTATCTTCTCTAGTTATTATTAGAGGGGGCATTAGACGAATTATTGAAGGTCTTGGTGAATTTATCAAAAGACCTTCTTTTAAACATTCATCAACAATTTCACTTCCATTGCTTCCAGGAAAGTCAAAAGCCAAAAGTAACCCCTTACCTCTTATATTATTAAATTTATATTTATCTTTTATCTCATTTAATTTTTCTATTATATATTCACCTTGAAGGTTAGCGTTATACGATAAATTTTTATTTATAATTTCACCAACTACAGCTAGTCCAGCTGCCATGCCAAGTGGTTGCGCTGAATATGTTCCACCTTGATCGCCTGGTTCAAATATATTAAATTCTTCTTTAACGAGTAGTGCAGATAATGGATACCCACCACCTATTCCTTTTGCTAATGTCATTATATCTGGTTCAATTCCATAATGCTCATAGGCAAATAGCTTTCCCGTTCTGCCAAGTCCAGTTTGTACTTCATCAAAGATTAATAAAATTTTACGTTCTTTACATATATCTCTCAATGCTTTTATATAATCCTTGTTTAATTCATTAACTCCACCTTCACCTTGTATAGGCTCAAGCATAATTGCACATGTGTTTGGCGTTATAGCTGTTTTTATAGCTTCTAAATCATTTAATGGTACGTGCTTAAAGCCAGGTACCTTTGGTTCATATAAATCCTCCCAAATCTTTTTACCAGTTGCAGACATTGTAGCAAGAGTTCTGCCATGAAAGCTGTTAATAGTAGTTATTATCTCATACGCACCATTAAGGTATCTTGCTCCATATTTTCTTGCCAACTTTATTGCCCCTTCATTTGCTTCTGACCCACTATTAGCAAAAAACACCCTATCAAAACAAGAATTATCAGTAATAAGTTTTGCAAATTCTATCATTGGTTTATTATAGTATGAAGGACTAGCATTTATTAATATTTTACTTTGATTAATCAACGCTTCTGTTAGAACCTTTGGGCAATGTCCCAATGCTGTAACTGCCCATCCCCCCATAAAATCAAGGTAGGATTTTCCTTCCGTATCCCATAAATAGACACCTTCTCCATGATCCATCACAATATCTGGACGTTTTGTGGTAAATAAAATTGATTTGTTTGCCTCTTCAAGAAATTCTTTTGTACTATTTAATTTATTCTCCATCAATATCAGAACCTTTCATATTTATTAAAATAATTATTATTAGAATGAAATTAACCTTATCTAAAGTTAGGTATTAAAAAACTGACTGCAAATCCATTCCAACAATTCCCTTTTTATAATTATACATTTATTATTATAACTATTCAAGTTTTTTAAACTGTACAATCATTATATTAAATAGTCTTTTGACCAAGTCCGAAAACTTCATCATTAGCCTATGCATAAATATACAAAAATTCTTGTTACATTAATTAACCTATATAATAACACACATATACATTCTTTTTTGTAGCAATACGGAAAATGATTTTAATGAAATTGCTAACCCTTTGCCACAGCACTTAATAAAACTTTCTTTCAATGTCCATATTTCATAAAACCTATCTAATTGAATAGATACATTTGAATTAGTAATATACTCAAATTCATTTGTTGAAAAAACACTTTGGGCAATTTTTTTATAATTAATATATTTTATCTGTTCTATATCAATGCCTATAGGCCATTCACTAATTGCGCATGTAACATAGTTTCCAGAATAGGAAATATTAAAATTAAATGTAGGATAATTTTTCAAATATGGTTTTCCATATTTATTTTTTTCAAATATTATACACTTATTATTAATCCTTAATTCTTTAATAATTATGGTTCTTATTAAAATTTCACCAACTAATGTTCTTATCATATTCTTTTTATCGGTAAAGCTTTGTATTTTACGTGCTTTTTCTTCATGTATATGTAACCATATACTATCTAGTTTTTCTTCATTACTATCTGAAATTTTTACCATATAGATTTTCATAAGTTTCACCGTTATAGAGTTTTTATCTATACATTTTTATTTAATCATTATTTAGAAATTTCCCTTCCTCATATCCATTACCAATTTTCTCTCCAAATGACCAGTATTCCCTTATGGCAGTACAATATATCAATAACTCCATTTCCTTCATATCAATATTGCCATTTCTATTTATTTTATTTTCATCTACCAAAATATCGTCTATTTTAACTATATACATATTCATAGATTCAAATTCAATTTCCTTTACTACTTCCCCAATATAATGAAAACAACATTCATCTATTATTGGAACAGATCCTTTCTTTAAAAACTTAGGAGTCAATTCAGCCTTTTCAAACTTATTCACATCTTTTCCTGATACCAAACCACAAAAATCTACTTGTTTCATATTGGCTGTTGAAGTAAAATTTATAGTAACTTGCTTATTGGTCTTTAAATAATTACAAGAATGTCTTGATTTAGCTAATGTAAATGATAGCATTGGTGGATTACAATTCACTAATCCAACTAATGCAACTGTTACAACATTATAATCTTCCTCACTACCAACAACAACCATGGCTATAGGTGCTGGAAAGCAAGCATTTCCTATTCCTAAACTTTTTTTCAATTTACTCTTACCCATTTTATTCATCTCCTATATAATTATATTTTTATAATTGCTTTGCCTTGATTTCATGAAAAAATATAACTACATCTCTTACAGTTATAATCTTCGAAAAATCTACTTTTTCGCTTATTTCTAACATATCAACATTTGTCTTTTGTGCTAATTCGACCGCTAATGATATTAATTTAATTGAGTCCATTCCCAAATCGTCCTGCAACTTTGAATCCAAATTTATATTTTTAATATTCTTAACTAATGACTTAAGAATTTTTAACACAATTTTTTCACTTTCCTCCAATTTCATCTTATCTCCTTTCTTTCAATTTTCAAACTTTAACTAAATTTAGTACTTCCTTTGCATTCTTATAAAATAATTTTTCTAAATTTAAATCTGTTGTTATTTTGTTATTAGTTAAATAATCAACCCATTTTTTTTGACTACCAGAAAAACTAAACATCGGCCAATCAGTTCCAAATAAAATTTTATTCGGTATGTTATTAAATAAAATATTAAGCTTATTATTCAATTTATTTTCATCATCTACTTCTGTTTGAAACGATGAAATATCTAAATACACATTTTCTCTTTCTTTAGCAAGCATTATCCCTGTTTCTTGTTCCTTTACTCCCGCATGTGCTAAAATAAATTTTGCTTCGCTATATATCTTTGATATCTTTCGAATAGCTTCTATATCAATACTCTCATTTCTTAATATTTCAAATGAATTACCTGTATGAATCAATATAGGTAATTTATTTTGATTACATATTTCATAATATGGATATAGTATAGAATCATCCAATTTGTAGCCACAAGGAGGATATAATTTCAGTCCAGAAAATCTATATTCTTTAATACTTTTTTCAAATATATCGAGACCACTTTTTCCTCTTCTAGGATCAATACCTGAAAATATTATAAATTTATCCGGATTAGCTTTTAAAATTTTGTAGTGAAACTCATGAATTTGTTCTATCGACATCTCTGCTTCACCCAACTCATATCCTAAATCTAAAATTAAAATTACACTCTTCCCTATTCCTGCATCATTCATTTGCTCAATTAATTTTTCACAATCCATATCATTTAGGGAGTTCTTCAATATATTTTCTATAAACATATTTTTTATTTTTGTATCTAATTTTCCAACATTAGGTAACTGTATATTTTTTACTAAACACGCTAAAAATTCACTTGGATATAGCTTGTGATAAGCTATATGCCCATGCATATCAATTATCATATTTATCACACTTTCCTAACAAAATTATATTAACTATAAATTTTCATCAGCTGATTTTTATAAGTTTCATATATCTTAGTACGATTTAATTTCATACTATTTGAAATCATTTTATTACTAATATTAAAATCCTCTTTTGCTATAACAAATCTTTTTATCTTTGCATGATCAGGTAGCTTTTTATTAATTTTTTTAATTTCATTTTCAATGTTTTCTAATGCAACATTGTTATCATTTTTTACAATAACAGCTGTTAAAAATGATTCTCCTTCTCCAAAAACTGCTGCTTGCTTTATATAATTTCCATTGCTAAATTCATTCTCTACAATACCTGGATGTACCTTTTTCCCATTAGATAATACTATCATTTCTTTAATTCTTCCTTTTATATATAAAAAACCGTCTTTATCTACATATCCTATATCACCTGTTGCCACATAACCTTCTTCTTTAAAAACTTGATTATTTTCAATTTCAGAAGCATTAAAATAACTTTTAGCCCAGGGCATTTCACTATTAACTAAAATTTGTCCATTTTCATCAAAACGTATTTTCTTACCTGATAATGGTTTACCAACACTCCCCATTTTATAGTTTCTAGGATAATTTATACTAATTGGTCCCAGCTCACTCATTCCATATACTTCATACAATGTTATCCCAGCATAATTATAAAATTTTAATACATTTTTACTAATTGCAGCACCGCCAGTAACGAGTATTCTCATTTTTCCGCCCCAAAAATCTATTAACGGTTTTAGAAATTTTCCTCTTAATTTTTCTTTAATTCTTTTTGGCATTAATGCTTGTATTAAAAGAAACATTTTAAAAATAATATAATTTTTAACAGAAGATTTTATTGACCCGTAAACAACATTGTAAATGCTTTGATAAAAATAAGGGATTGCTACTAAAATTGTAGGTTTATCTATTTGTAATGCCTTAATAACATTTTCTGGAGGTGTCATTACCATATTAAACTTTAATAATATGGCTCCATAAACATACAATCTTTGTAATATATGAGAAAGCGGTAAAAACATTATAATTTTATCATTACTATTTACTTTAAATAGCTTTTCTAAGTTAAATACAAAATCCTCTATTATCTCACTTTTCAATTCAATCGCCTTTGGAGTTCCTGTTGTACCAGATGTAAAAATCATTGTAAAAACTTCATCTTTTGATGAGAATTCTTTATACTCCCTCTGTTTTACTTTTTCTAAATCCAATTGTTTTATAACATTAGATATTTCAATTACTTTTCCTTTACATGTAATATTTTTAATATATTTATCATCTACACATAAAATTTCCAATTTATACCTACTAAATATATCATCTAATTCATTTTCAAAATTACTAGTATGAAATGCAGCAACTACTATTCCTCCTAATATACATGCTAAATCTAATACAACCCAAGCATAACTATTTTCTGCTAAAATACCAATACGATCACCTTTTTTTAAATTTTGCTCGGTTAGAAAGTTTAATACTTTTATAACATCAATATATAATTCTGAAAAATATTTTTTATACTTTTTTCCATTTTCATAATACTCAAAAGTATTTGAATTATTATATTTTAATGTACTTACCATATTTTCTTTCATATTGTATCCCCTCCCAAATAACTTTAGCTTTTTAAACTAATTTCTAGTTTGTGGATTTTAATAACACTGCGCCATAATTAAAATCTTCACCGAAAGCACCCATTCCAAACAATAAAATATAGCTTCCCTTAGGAATTTGATATTTATTTAAAAAATCCGCTAAATTACGTATAATATCTACATCTCCACAATGGCCACCATTTGGTATATTGTCTAAAAACATTTTTTTAGTTTCTAAATTTAGCATTTTACCATATACATTTACATAGACACAATAATTAATATTTTGCGGAATAACGCCAAAAATATCATTCATTCTTAATTTGTTCTTACCTAATAAACACTTAATTGCCTTTACTTGTTGGATAATATTATCAAATTTATTTATCTTCTTTTTTATATTGCAATAACTATTAAAACTTGCGGTACCATCTGAAAGAAAATTATAATCCACTACTTCATATAAGGCCATATCACTTTTAATAGCTATAATTCCTGCTCCATCTCCTCCTATCGCAAATCCCATATTTCTATCTTCCATATTTTTTAAAAAGTTTGATGATATTATGATCACATACTTTCCTATAGTTCCCAAAAGCAATTTTTGCGCCATACCTATACTCCAAATAGTTGTTATACATTGCTGATTTGAAATTATAATTGAAGCATTGCTAAGTTTATATTTTTTTTGTAAATAATATGGAATTATAACTCGCCCCTCTGAATTAATATCAGGATATGCATATGAATTTTTTGGATCGGCATAAATCATACAATTTATATCATCAGGGTTAATTTTTGTTTTATCAAAGAACTTTGAAATCATATTAGAAAAAATATCTACATGATCTTGGCTTTCTTCAATAGATATTTTATTCATTTTACTTTGACTGCAAAAATCAATACAGTATTCTTCATTAGTTTTAAAGTTAGAAGGTAAAATAAAATTATTTGCTTCTTTAATAACATCTTGTACAGTTATTCGCTTTTTCGGCAAATAATAATCTACATAAAATACACTTGCCATATATTTTCCACCACTAATTCAATTTAAATTTTAATATACTATTACATAAAAATAATTTATTATTTTATAAATCTATACCTCTTATGATTGTTGGCATATTGTCACTAATACAATATTTAAATGTTTTATAGTAAACATTATATGGTATATTAATATGAAAAAATTCTTTTAAATTCTTGCTAAGAATGTTATCTTTATCAAAGGTAAAGCATATTTGTTCAATGCCCTTATCTAATGCGATATTATTAATATATTTAAGTATTTCCGAAAAATCTTCTGGTCTCCTGAAAGCAAAATGTGTAAGACATAATTGTTTTAACAATTCACCTTTTTGTGGTATTCTCGGAGCTTTATGACAAATATTAATAAAGTTCAGTACAGTGCCTAAAATTTTTAATTTTATATTAATTGCTTTCACAGTTATTCTTGTAACTTCACTCCAATCCCAAAACGCTATAAAAGATGCAAGCTTTTCTGATTCTTCTAAAATTAATATATTATTAATATCAAATTCAGGAATTCGCTCGATTTCTTTAATAAATTTTTCTTTTGTTAAGTGTTCATATAAATCATAATTACTCCAATTATCATTTAACATATCTACAATTGCTTCTACGTCAGCCATTGTTGCATAACGAGCTCTATATTTATTTTTGTCTAAATTATGCATTCTTTTATAAACAGGTAAATAAGGCATAATAGAATTACATTTTAATTTATAACCATGATTTTCATATAATTTCATACAAGCCACATTATCATTCATTACTACAAAATATGATATATCTACATTATTTTGAATCATATATTTTTCAACATGCTCGTAAAGTTTGCTTCCTATGCCCTTTTGCCTTTGTTTTGGTGAAACAAACATTTGAAATAAATATCCTGAATTAACTACTTTACCACTTATCGTAACATCTCTTAATGCGCATGCTATAGAGCCTAATATATCTCCATTCTCAATTAAAACAAAAACCTTATACTGTTCATACGCCTTGACTCTTGCAAAAAAATCCGGTTCATTTACCGTAGTTATCATAATATTTTCACCAGTAGTACATTGTTGCTGTAGACTTTGTAATTTACTTGAATCTTCTACTGTTGCTTCTCGAATTAACATTTCACACCACCAATCTTGCATAAGCTAATTTACTAGATTTTTATCCCCTTAGTTTTTCATAAAAAAGTGATTTCAGTATTCACTAAGTAAGATATACACAATAATTACATTATTGTGTATATCATTATAGAAGTAATCTAAGAATAATTATTATTTTATTGAAATTCTCTTTTTAAATCGTTCTACCACTTCAGTATTAATATTTTTAAATTCTTGCTCTTCTTCTTTCATAATTTTCATAGCCTCTTCACGTGTAATTAATCCTTCTCTCACTGAAACAGCTATATCACCTGTAACAAACGGAAAGTTATTTTGTTGTAAAAAAAAGTGTTCAGCTAATGAATGAGCCCAGCAATCTGGATGTTTTACTCCATCCTTTGGACGTTCCCATCCTATTTTTTCTTCTAAAAAGTCTTTTATTGAATCTTCATTATATGGATGATACATAAAATAAGATAGACTTTCTACTCTAACATCATCTAAATAATCAACAAACATAGCTTGTTCTATCTGTTTCAATATCTTCTCATCAACCATATTTCTCATAATATATTCAAATTCTCTAAGACAACTTGGATTCTCGTAAGGTTCAAGCATGGTTGTAGATGTTGCTAACTGTAATACTTGACCTCTTGTGCGTCCATTAATTATAATTGGAATTTTTTTCTCATATGCTGTTAAAAAGCTATTATAATGTACATAATGCCCACATACTAAACAGAAGTTTTTCATAGCTCCAACTGCCATTGAATAATTCTTTCTTAGAAAACTATCTTTAGCTGTAAATTTAATAAAATCCACATCTAACTTTTCTATTAAATTTTTTACATTATTATCCATATATTCAGTACAAAATCCATTATCATAATTGAAAGCCAACACTCTCATATTGTATTTATTCTTTAGTTGATAAACAATGTATGAACTATCTTTTCCACCACTTATTCCAACGAGACAATCATACCTAGCTCCATTTTCTTTAGCCTTAATTTTCGCCTGTTCAAGTTTTTCTACAAATTTTTTCTCTAATTCATTAAAATTAGTTAATTCATTTTTATGTTCATCATAAAAATTGCAATAATTGCATACTCCGTCAGAGTTAATTATTATATTATTATATGTTTCAGGTAAATTGCACTTCTTACAGGTTTTCATAAATTTTCCTTCCCTTCAATTGTTTATTCAATTTAGTAATAACCAATTTATCTTTTCTTTAAAATTTCAGAAACTAGTTCTCCATTAATTGAAAAATTATCAAGTTCATTCTCTCTTACTATAACTGTAACAAATTCTCTAGGTGCTTTAGAAATTTCACATATTATATCTGTCATTTTTTCACAAAGTATCGCTTTACTTTCCCTTGTTAATTTACTTGTATCTACTGTTATTACTGGCATAATATTACCACTCCTCATAAAATTATTATTTTTATTTATTAATTATTAAATAAATTTTCATATTTTTATATTTTTTTACAATAAAATCACACAACGTAACACCATAAAATATATGAAATATTGCATTGTATAATTAATTTATGCTTCTTCATATTTTTCACTTCCTTTAATGGCTATATATGCAGCATCCGCTCTGCATTTCTTGCATCCTTTAACTTGATTTAAAATATTTTTAGATTTATTAAGTATCTCTTCGTATTCCATGACAGAGATGGGACTAGTATTTTCATAAATTGTTCCTTCAACAGGAATCATGGGAATTAAATTCCCAATAGCTTGTCCATATGTCTTTATATTTTTTAAAAGCTCAGGTATTTCATATTGGTTTATATCAGGAACAATTACCGTGTTAACCTTACATTTCATCCCATTATCTAAAATAGCTTTCAAACTTTTTAACTGGTTTTCCATTAGAATTTCTGCTGCTTCTTTTCCAGTATAAACTATGCCTTTGTAATTTACCCATTGAACCAATTTACTTAAAGTATCCGTATTGTAAGTATTTATGGTTAATGTCATATAATTTACTTTCAAATGTTTAAGAACATCTATATACTCATGAGCAACTAATCCATTTGTAGATATGCATAATTCATAATAGTCACCATAACGTTCCCTTACTTTAGATAAAAACGATATAAGTTTTTCTGGTTCTGCAAATGGGTCGCCTGGGCCAGCAACTCCTATAATTCTGAGATTAGTATTCTTTGAGGCTTCTATAATCTCTAATCCCTCTTCAATAGATACTACTTTTGTCGCAACTCCAGGTCTACTTTCATTAGAGCAATTAGTCTTTCTATTACAATAACTACATTTAATATTACATCCTCCTATAAGAGGAATGTGAATACGTCCATAAATATGTGAGTTTTCATGCCCATCAAAACATGGATGCTTCATTTCCATTACTTCCTTTCTAAGTAAATCTACGCTTCTACAGTATTATCTGATACTTCCTCATTTTTTGATATAAACTCAAATAGCGCGCCGCCACTTATAGCAGCAATTATAGGTGATACAATATATATCCAAAGATATTGATAATCCATATTAACTACTGCAGGACCTATAGATCTTGCTGGATTAAATGAACCTCCTGAAACAGGTCCTGCAATGGCTGCACCTATAAAAATTACAATCCCAATAATCAATCCTGAAAAACTTTTATTAGCATTTTTATGAACAGCAACATTCAATATAACAAACATTAGAAGGAATGTAAAAATAAACTCAAATGCAAATGAGGCCCAAACCAGTGATCCAGCGGCTGAAATCTTTGGATTAGTAACACCCAATTTACCTTGCTGACCAAATAGAATTTTTAAAATTGTACTTCCACATATTGCACCAAACACTTGACTTATAATATATGGTATTGCGAGCTTTCTATCCATTTTATTAAAAATACCTAATGCTATTGTAACTGCCGGATTAAACTGAGCTCCTGAAATATGTCCACATGCATATATCATAATCATAATTATGGAACCAAATGTCATCGAAATGCCTAAATTTCCCAAACCATTATTAGTTTGATCATTAATAATAATAGAACCGACACCAGTAAAAATAAGAAAAAATACTCCAATAAACTCACACAAGCATGCTTTTAGATTTTTCATATCCATTTACCTCTCTAATAATTCTTTTTATTTCTTCTAAAATTTCCATTCTATCCTCAACCTTTGGAACAAACAAGTTCTTATTGTTATATACCTTTCTAGCTAGATCATAATACCCACCAGCTGTTTCCGAATCTCCAAAAGCTTCTATAACAGTTTTTCCTATAGCTTCTGCTTCTTGGACTACAGGCGATCTTGAAATATATTGTATTACTGGAACTTCGATAATTTCTGATAACCTATTTACTATTTCATCTTCACCAACAACATTCCTCTTATTGCAAATAATTCCTGACATTTTTACATCAATTCCTTCATTAGCCATAGATGCTATACTAGATGCTATATTTACAGCTTGATAGATTGACATATATTCTCCACTTGTAACTACATAAACTTCTTTTGCAAAATTATTTCTCATTGGTTGAGCAAATCCACCGCAAACAACGTCTCCCAATACATCAAACAAGACCATATCTAATTTGTCATGAAAAAACTTAAATTCCTTAAGCAACTCTAAAGCCACAGCAACTCCTTTTCCTGCACAACCTATTCCAGGTGCTGGCCCCCCTGATTCTACACAAGTTATGCCATTAAATCCATTGTATATACAGTTTTCTACAGATTCTAATGATGTTCCATATGTTCTTATAGTATCTAATATTGTATTTATTTGTTTTTTATCTTCTATAAGCGAATGAATCGAATCAGCTTTTGGATCACATCCTACTAACATAGCATTTAATCCTAGAACAGACATTGCTGCAACTAAATTTGAACTGGTTGTTGATTTTCCAATTCCCCCTTTTCCGTAAATTGCTATCTTTCTAACTTCATTATCTTTCTTTAATTTTTCTAACATAATTGATTCTCCTTACTTTCTGTTCTCTGATCCCATATAGTTCCTGCTGGGATTATTGTATTATCTGGCACAATTGAATTATCTTTTATTGTACATCCAAAACCAATCTTGCAATTCTTACCTATCTTAACTTTGCTGTGAATTACAGTTAATCCATCTACATGGGTTCCCTCTCCAACGGTTGAACCTAAAGAAACTCCAACATTATATCCTAAGATAACATTATCCTGAATAGTAACTCCAGGTGCTAATGAACATCGTGCTCCAATGCACACACCATCTCCTATTGTTAATTTTTTAAATATGATGTGTTTTTCAGATATAATTAAATGTGTTGCTAAAGTTACTTCAGATCCAATTAACGTATCCTTGCCAAATGATAGTAAACTATTTAAATCTTGAAGATCTGCTGTCTCTCCAAAATAAGTTGTATAACATACTCTTGCCCCCATTAATTTCATATATGGAGTTTTAATAAATTTATTAAACAACATATATCTATTAAAGAATAAAAAAACATAAGAATACAGAATCCAATTTAATCTCCATTTTATCCATTGACCACTTAATATCTTAAAAACTCCACTCTTTAACTTAGGTACAAATAAAAAGTGTAATAAACCGGCACATAATATATAGACATTCATCCATAGAAATAATAAAATAGGTACCATAACTATAAATGCATATATACTAAAATTCGAATATATACTCTTTCCAATAAAAAATATTGGCATAAAACTTAATGTTAAAACTAATAAAAATCCTATTATCCAAATAACATCAACTAATAGAAACATTAATACCTTTTTCATACCACTTTTAAACCTCCGCGATTGCACAAGTTTTACCATCCATACCTATTCTGTGAGCTGTATCGCATGTGCAAACATCTCCAATTGATGATATCCTTTGCATTAATCCAATTTCTTGTAACGTGAATTTATAATCTCCATTATTAACTTTATCTATTATTAACTTACACATATCATCATCAATACAGTCAACATTAAATAAATGATCCCCTACAAATTTTTTAAATGAATCTAAATCCTTAGGAAAACTAAGTTTATATTCCATGTTCATTCCTCCTTAATAAGTAATTTTATTTACTAAATCTTCTAAAAAGTTAATAAAACCTCTATATCCCAAATAAGGTTTAGAAATAAATGTTACTTTTCTAACTGTTGGAGATATTGTTGTTACCACCTTATCCTTAGTATTAATTTCTTCAATTTGATTGATGTAATCAGATGAAAGTACAATCGCTGTATCATCTCTATTGATTCTTTCAATTAAGCTTTTGAAATCCTCAACAAATTCAATTCTATTTAAAATAGATATATCCATATCATCTGTATTAGAATTAAGGTTATCAGTATTAAAAATAAATACTTTATTAAAGTTTAATTCATTTACCAGTACTTCAGCCCATTTAATACTCTTATTTGCGCAATCCATTATTACAGCATTATTCCTTTTAATAATATTAACTTTCGTATTATAACTTTCTTCCCTAAGAGCCGGTCTAGTTATTGTGAAAAATATCTCTTCTTCCTTCTCTTTTATTTCATCATTGATCGGTATATCTAAAAATTCTTGTAGCTGTTTTAACCATTTATCAGTGTTTTTTAATCCCATAGGAAAAATACTACTTTTAAATACAGGGATATTAAATCTACTCTGTAGTAATTCAGCAGCTTTATACCCTATATTCTCATTAACTAAAATTGTATAGGCTGCCTCTGAGCACTTTTTAAAATCACTTATACTTGTCCTATTAAATAATATGTTCCCCTCAAACCCTAAAGCTTCTACTATTCTTTTTATTTCTTCCGCATCACCTCTCCAAGATGGTGACAATCCAACTTCTGGGATTATATTTATCTTTTTATTGTTTTTCTCTTGCTTCAAAGTTACAAGTCTGTCGATAGTTTTATACATTGCTTCATTAACCCCATAATAACTATCACCCTTAAATCCAGTTTCAATAAAAATCAATGGAAAATCTTTTGCTATATTATTTTCAATTACGCCCTCTACATTTTCTGAAGTTAACAGGGTTGCATCACCTAACATTACAAATAGCGGGCCTTTGTTTATATATCCATCTACCATAGATATTATTTTATTTTTTAATACCGAAATACCATTAGTTAAAATGTCTGCTTGATTAACTTTACAATGATAATAGTCAAACTGTTGTCTTTGAAGGTTCATTGCTTCTAAGACTTGTGATGTGCACCCTCTTGGACCCCAAACAAATATATTGGAATCATCAAACTCTGATGCTACTAAGCTTGCTCCATATAATGATGCCCTATTATATATAGGTGAATATATTGTATTATCCAAAATATTTCCTCCTTACAAATTTTATATTTATTTCCAGGATACCTCATCATAGCGTCTTTCAAAATATCTATTGAATATTGAATTATTCTCAATATCACCATGAGTGTAAAGTTTATATAATTCATCAATTATTTTGTTAAGTCCTGAAATACCCAAAACACTATCTCTAAACATATCCAAATCAATACAAGGCAAATTGCCTACCCAGAATCTTTTTGGCATAAACAGAACTGGTCTTTCTGTAAATGACAATTCTTCATTATATCTATCCCATAATTTTGAATGGCCCCTTATAATACATTTAGGATCATAACCATCATTTATCATACGTATAATTGTATCTCTAGTAACACTTATCAAATGGTAAGTATATCCTATGAGTATTGGTTCAAGCTCTAAGTCATAGGCAACTCTAGTAAATGCCAGCGCTTTTTCTCCTGGATGCCAAACAAACATTTCCTTTTCCTTTAATTTTGAATGAAGAAATATCTTTAATTCATTAAGTTTATTAGCAGAATCAATAACTTCTTGAGATTTTTCAAATTTATTTTCTAGTGATAGTAACGAGGTAATGTCCTGAACCCAATTTAAAGTTGAACTTAATCCTATTGGGTAACTTTTCTCAGCACACGGTTGATTAAATAGATTTTTTAGATGGGCCATAACATCTTTTCCATATGTATAACAAAAAGATGCATTAGCTTGTGCTTTAGGAATCTTCATTAGATCATCATAGGTTGCGCCAACCTTAATTACTGTATTTATCTTTATTCCATTTATTGAGAGTATTCTTTCAATTTCCTTTATATCTTCAGAATCAGATAATTTTCCATTAACTCTTCTTAAAAATAAATTAATTGAGTTTTCTTCTTTTTCAGCATTTGGATTTTTCTCACTTACATAATCCATTAATGCTTTAAAAGCAATATTCGCACCTTCTCGAAATCCTTTGCACGAAATGCCTCCCACATTGATAGAAATAATATCTACATCAGATGTTTTATGTAACCTTCTTGTTAAAGATTGAATATCTTCAGCAATCATATCAGATACACAAGTTGTTAATATAACAATTAACTTAGGTTTGTATAAATTTTCTACTTCTTTTACTGTTTTCTCTAATTTATCTAGCGCACCAAAAATAATATCATTGTTATTCATGCAAGAGCTAAATGGCATAGGTTTTATTTTATCACTCAATCTAGTTGCAATTCTGGTCGAATAAAAGGAACTTGTACATCCTATTGGACCATGTACTATTGGTACTATTCCTCTAAACATTGTACATATCTCATATGCACCCATAAATGAACAGTAATTTTCGACATCTGAACTGTCATCACTTGGAATAAACTTCAAGTCTATCCACGTTAACAGTTCACTTAAATTCCATTTTGATAATGGCGAATCATAATACATTACTCCATCTCCTTACAAAAAATATAAACATATTAATTTGAAATTATTCACTTTTTATATATTATCATACATTCATATCACTATTTGCTGTTTTTTGTATTTAGTGTAAATTTATTATCTAACTGTTTTTTACATTTAATTACCTTTAATTACATATTTATTACAAAATGTAATAATATGTATATAACAAGTTAAATATTTATATTAGAATGTACAACTTTTACAATTTGTTACATCTATCGAATTTTTAACTAATTCTTTAAAATAATAATTATATATAACGTATATAAAAATTGCTTATAAAACCCTAAAACCATGCATAATAGAAAAACTTTTTCTATTATACATGGTTTTAGGGTTTAACATTAATTTTAAATGAGCGTCTTAGAATTATTCTCTTTTTTCACTCAGATCCTTTTTCCATTAAATCTGGCTATGATTTCTTTGTGGGCATATTTCAAAATTTTTCTTTATCAAGCTAACTGCAAATAGAATAGATCCCAAATCAATTCCTAAAACTGAAAAGAAAAATATACTCAATCCAAAATTATTCACCACTTATCTCTTGACGTTACTCTAATTATTGTATTTGTGCATTCTTGTTATAGTTAAAATACTTCTTTCCCCAATACAAAGCCACATTAACTAACGCAATCATCACTGGTACTTCTATTAATGGTCCTATTACTGCAGCAAATGCTACTTTTGACTCAATTCCGAATACTGCTACTGCAACAGCTATTGCTAATTCAAAATTATTACTTGCAGCTGTAAAGGATAAAGTAGTAGTTTGATGATAATTTATCCCTGATTTGTAACTTATATAAAATGATATCGAAAACATAACAATAAAGTATATTACAAGTGGTATCGCTACCTTAATAACATCTAGAGGTAATTCTACAATATATTTTCCCTTAAACATAAACATTACAACTATTGTAAATAGTAGCGCAATTAATGCTAATGGACTAATCTTAGGTACAAATTTTTTAATATACCACTCTGTCCCCTTCATTGGTTCTAGAATAAGTCTAGTAAGCATCCCTAATAAGAAAGGTATACCTAAGTAAATTGCAACAGACGTTGCTACTTCTCCCATAGAAATATGAATTTCATATCCTGTAAGACCAAATAAAGGTGGCAGCACTGTGACGAAAAGATACGCAAATACCGAATAAAATACTACCTGAAATATTGAATTAAATGCAACTAATGCTGCAGCATATTCACTATCTCCATCTGCTAAACTGTTCCAAAGAATTACCATAGCTATGCATCTAGCGAGTCCTATAAGAATAAGTCCAGTCATTAATGCTGAGTCTGACTTTAAAAATACGAATGCTAAAATAAACATTAAAACAGGTCCAATAATCCAGTTTTGTACTAGTGATAATCCAAGAACTCTAGGATTTTTAAATACTTTACCAAGTTCTTTATAATTTACTTTTGCTAGTGGTGGATACATCATAACTATTAATCCAATAGCTATTGGTATTGACGTTGTTCCAATAGACATTTTTGCAAGTCCTGCTGATAATGATGGCACTCCCCATCCAAGTATTATGCCTAATGCCATTGCTGCAAATATCCAAAGGGTTAAATATCGGTCTAGGAATGATAATCTTGATGATTTATTATTCACTTTTAAATCCTCCCCATTTTAATCTATTAATCTAAATTAATTTCTTTATCCTTAATTCTTTTTGCTAAATCTTTTATTTTTTCTTCTATGGTATTGGCTGTCTTTTTAAATTCTTCATCACTTTTGCCACTTGGATCATCTAATCCCCAGTCTTCTCTATGCTTAGATGGTAAAAACGGACATTGAACATTACAGCCCATTGTTACGACAACATCTACCTCAGGAATATCACTTAAAAGCTTAGATTTTTGTGTTTCATTCATATCAATATTGTATAAATCCTTAATAATTCTTACCGCATCTTGATTTATTTGAGGTTTTGTTTCTGTTCCTGCAGAATAACTTTCAAATACATCACTTCCATAAAGTTTTCCAAGCGCCTCTGCCATTTGCGATCTACAAGAATTGTGTACACATATAAATGCTACTTTTGTTTTCATTTTTCTCATCTCTCCTTAAAATAAGTTTATTGAATTAAGTTAATTAAACTCTTATTTACAAGTGCATTTTGTTTTATCTTTACAAATGCAATCTTTTGTCTCTGTTATAAGGTTCATCATGAACAATGTGAGTTTATTGCAGTTATTAATATTTAAACTATAGTAATTCCAAAGTCCTTCTTTCCTCACCTCAACAAGACCGCATTCACTTAATACTTTCATGTGATGAGAAAGTGTGGGCTGCGTAAAACCAAAATATTCTAAGATATCACATGCACACCTTTCGCCACAGGATAGTATATCAATTATTTTCAATCTGCTTGGATCAGATAGTGCTTTAAAAATTTTAGAATTTTCTTCATATTCCATCTTCATTCATGCCTTCCTCATATAGATAACAATCTATATATAACATAAATCACCATCTATACATTGTCAATATATATTAATGTATTTTAACTATTTCTTAACACTAAATAAATAAATATCTATATAGTAAAATTATTCAAAAATCTTTTTATTGTTACAAAATTAATTTATAAAAAATTAAGACTGAAGTGTGATCTATATTTTTAAAATCATACTACAATCTCATTTTATAATTCCTTAAATCATTTTTTTATACAGATTAGTTTTCTGGTAATTCAATAGTAAATGTAGTTCCAGAATTAATTTTACTTTCTAAGTAGATCTTTCCACCATGAGCTTCAACAAAGGCCTTAGTAATTGTAAGTCCTATTCCAGAACCACCAGTATTTCTATCACGTGATATATCACTTCTATAAAATCGCTCAAATATATGAGGTATATCTCTTTCAGGTATTCCAATTCCATCATCAATAACTTTAATTATAATCTTTTGCTTTTCATTTCTTAATACTACCGATACTTTACCCTCTAACCTTAAATATTTATATGAATTTGAAAGCAGGTTATTCATAATCTGCTTAAACTTATCTACATCAATTACCGCTATTACCTGTTGGGCTATATCACTGGTTAATTCATATTTTTCTTTTATATAAAGGGGTTTATAAGTATCAATTATCTTTTCTAATTCCTCTGAAAGGTTGACTTTACTTTTATTTAGACTATTATTCATCTGCTCGAGTTTTGCTAAATCTCTTAAGTTATCAACCATTTTTGTCATTCTCTCAATTTCTTCATAAAAAGTTTCAAATCTTTCGTTTGTAGGCTCCCATATACCATCCATAAAGGCCTCTATATGAGTTTTCAGAGTAGTTAAAGGGGTTCTTAACTCATGAGCCATATCAGAGGTTAATCTTTTTCTAAGCATTTCCTGGCTATTTAAGCTTTCTGCAAGATAATTTATTGAATTAGATAATTCATCTATCTCTTTAGTAGTTGTTTTAATATTTACTTTCGCACTTAAATCTCCTTGTCTGATTTTATTTGCAGTTTCAGTTATTTTAGATAAAGGCTTCGATATTTGTTTCGAAATAATTATACTTATGACAATTCCAAAAATTAAAGCTGCTAATGCTGAAATCATTAAAGAATGATTTAATGTACTAATAAATGCCAGGGATGCAGAAGATAAATATGATGTTCCAAAATATCCAATTATTATGACACCCTTATCTTCATTATTAAGACTTAATGGATATTTATCTTCAGTATATTCTCCCATATTGATGCCTGAAAAATTTCGCATCATAGATCCCATCATTGGTCCCATCATATTTCCCATCATGTTTTCATCCTGCAAATGAGACTTACCAGAAGAATAAACAGTATTATCCTTATTATCTTTTACCTCTATATATAATTCTTGTAGTTCAGCATATCTTTGAATTTCATCATTGTTTACCTTCGAAAAGTCCTTTTGCCCACTATATAAATCCTGTATAATCTTTACTGCATTTTCTACTTTTGTTTTATGCTCATCAACTAAGTAATCTTTAAATTTATTTTCTACTGTATAGTTTGAAATAGCACTAGCTAAAATAATTGAAAATAAAACTGCCAATATGAAACCTATTGATAATTTTCTCACTAAAGATACTTTCATTGTCTTACCTCACTGGAATTTGGGATAAATTTATACCCCATTCCATATACAGTTATTATATAAGCTGGTTCCTTAGGATTACTTTCCAGCTTTTGACGAATATTTTTAACATAAGAATCTATAGTTCTATCGAAACCTTCATAATCTGCTCCAAATGCCTTTTCAACTAATTTTTCTCTAGAAAATATCTGCTCTGGGTTTGCAAGAAAAACTGTTAGTATTTTAAATTCATTTGTAGTTAAACTTATATTTTCACCTCGTTTTTTAACTTCCATTTTTCTAATATCAACTTCTAAATCTCCATTATTAAAGGTTAAAAAATCAGCCATAGGAGTGAAATCTCTGTAAGCCCTTCTAAGTAATGCTCTGACCCTTACTACAAGTTCTCTAACACTGAATGGTTTAGTTAAATAATCATCAGCTCCTATAGATATTCCTTCTATTTTATCATCTTCTTCAACCTTAGCCGTAAGCATAATAATTGGTACGCTGGAGGCAGCTCTAATTTTACTACATACTTCTTCACCAGTTATTTTAGGAAGCATTAAATCTAAAACTATTAAATGAACAGTTTCATTATTATATATGCTTAATGCAGCTTCACCATCCATAGCTGTAATCACTTCAAAACCATCTTTCTCTAAATAAGCTCTTACTACATCTAATATATTCTGTTCATCATCTACAACTAATATTTTAAAATTATTATTCATGCATACCACCTCCAGGATTACTTACCATTATTATATTACTTTATACTTTGCTTTACATAAAGAATTTTAGAGTATTTTTATTTTTTTTGTAAAAGTATTTCTTTTCTTTTTAAGTATTCCTCTTGGCTCATTTCTCCACTTGCAAATTTTTCATTAAGTATTCTCATTGCATCATTAGATTTATTTGTATAACCTTTAAATAATTTAACTGCTAGAATTATAAATACTATAAATACTAGCATTCTAAATCCCATTGCTAAAAACATTCCTCCATAACCAATAGAATTTATTGGCCCAAAACCGCCATATCCTCCAAATCCATTACAAAACATAAGTTACTCCTCCTCTTAAAATAAAATTTTGTTTTTTCTTTAAGACTATTATATAAATTAAATATGGAGGAATTATGGAGAAATCATAATATATATTACAAAACAAGAAAACTGTACACCATTAAATTTAGGTGCACAGCTTATAAAATGCTTATCTTTAAGCATTATCCTTTAAATCATACTAATTTTAAAAACTATTCCCATTAGAAATAATATTAATAAACTTTATATGATAACTTTTTATCTGCAGCTACAATCATAATGACGATGACATCGGCAACATTTTAAACAACATCTATTTTTTTTCATATAGCATAAGAATTCTTTAACTGCTTTCTCATATCCTTTTCTGCATCCTTTTTCAAATCCTTTGCATTTTCCTTTTTCATAGCCTTCATTGTAGACTTCTTCTAACATATCTGTAAAGCAGCCCTTATCTTCATCAAAGCAACAATCAATTTCTTCTATACTTTCAAACTTATCTTCATCAAAACATTTATCTTCATCAAAGAATATATCTTCTTCACAGCATTTAAAATCTTTTCTACAATTCTTGTTATCCATTTTTTTCTCTCCTTTGTATTCATATAATTTTTTATTCATACTATTCTAGATGAAATATTTCTTCAAATCACCTAATTCTATATTATGCTGAGTACATTTATTTGTTATTAAAACTGAATAAAAAAATAAATTGCAGAAATCTAAAAGCCATTTTAATACAATATTTATTAGAAAATAAAAAATCATGGATATAAAATGAAGCCATTCCCTTATATCCATGACAATTATCAAAATTTCAATTTAATTTCTAAGGTTATATTCTTAATAAAATTATCAGTATTTTATAAAGCGTCTTTTCCACGTTCTCCAGTACGTATTCTTACAACATCTTCAGCATCATAGATGAAGATTTTCCCATCTCCATAATTGCCTGTACTAATTTCTTTCAAAACCTTATCTATTATTAGTTCTGCAACATCAGGAGCAACAACTGTTTCAACTTTAACTTTAGGTAATAGATTTACATTGTATTCTGTACCTCTGTAAATTGTTTTATATCCTTTTTGATTACCGTAACCCATAATATTTGAAATCATCACACCATTTGCATTGCAATCACTTAAGATTTTCTTTAATTCTTCTAACTTTTCACCCTTAATAACAATTTCTAATTTTTTCATACCATGACCTCCCTTTCTATATTATATTGCACTCGAATTTCCTTTAAACCTTAAAGTTTGTTTTACTTCCATATTATCTTGTGAATCATAATCTAATTCAGGATTTTTCACTAATTGTACATCCGGATACCCAAGGACACCCATCTCAGGAATATCTAGCCCATTCAATTCTTCTTCCGGTTTAACTCTTATCCCCCAAACTTTATCAAGGAATTTTAAGAAAATGTAAGAAATAGCAAAGCCCCAAACAACTAAAACAATAACATCAACAAATTGTGCTGCAAATTGAGAAGCATCTCCAAAGAATAATCCTCTTACACCTCCAGCAACTCCGTTTAACCCATCTCCATAAGAACCATCTGCGAATAATCCTAAAGCAAGAATTCCCCAAATACCATTGACTCCATGAACAGAAATAGCACCAACTGGATCATCAAGCTTTAATTTATTTTCGATGAACGAAACAGATACACATACAAGTAATCCAGCAACTGCACCAATAAAGAAGGCACAAGGCGCACTTACAAAAGCACAAGGTGCAGTGATTGCAACAAGTCCTGCTAGAGCTCCATTCGCAGTCATTGATGGATCAGGTTTTCCATATCTAACCCACATATAAAACATTGCAACTAGTCCACCTATTGCACCAGCAATCATTGTATTTGTAGCAACAACTGCTAGTCTAAAATCGGATGAATTCAATGTTGACCCAGCATTAAATGAAAACCAACAGAAGAATAATATAATAGTACCTATAATGGCCATTGGTATATCATGCCCCGGAAAAGGTCTTGCAGTTCCATCTTTTTTAAATTTACCAATTCTAGGCCCAATAATTATTGCACTTGATAAAGCAATCATACCACCCATTGCGTGAACAACACCTGAACCAGCAAAGTCAACAGCACCATGACCTAATCCAAAATTCGAACCAAGAGTTGAAAGCCAGCCGCCTCCCCATACCCAGTTTCCGAAAAGCGGATATAAAAACATCGAAATAAAGAATGATAAAATAACAACTGCTGAATATTTAACTCTTTCTGCTAAAGCTCCAGTTGGAATTGTAACAGTAGTGTCCATGAACACCATTTGGAAGAAGAATAATGCGTATATTCCTGGATCATAAATACCTGTACCTGATAACATGAAGCCATTATATCCAATAATTCCTCCAAGACCAGGTATTGAAAGCATAGAAGTTAATCCAGCAGCTCCACCAGAACCAAGTCCTGCTGCTCCACCAGATCCACCAAATTGAAAAGCAAATCCTGTTAAGAAATATCCAATTGCTCCTACTAAAAATACCATAAAGTTCATAGTCATAGTATGAGCTGCATTTTTACCACGGCAAAACCCTGTTTCTACCATTGCAAATCCACATTGGAAAAAGAAAACCATAAATCCAGTTATCATAACCCATACGAAGTTTGCTCCATAATAACCTTTATTTGCTACAATTGCAACATCATTCAATGTTTCACTGCCTGTTGTTGCTATATAAGAAGCCCCTGTCGGATCAGAACCTCCTGCTGGTGAAAGTGCTAAAACTAACATTACAGCTAAAGCTCCTAAGAATACTATAATTGCACCTAATTTTGCTGAACTTTTCATGAATAATCCTCCTTAAATAAAAATTAATTTTGTATTATTTTGTGGAAACAATCTTTTTTGTTTTCTTGCTTTTAAAATTGCTCCATGAAAATTTTGAAGAAGTTTTGTACAACTCTTCCTTTAATTTAGTTACAGATAGGTAATATCTTATTCCTAAATAAAAAACTAAAAATCCAAATACTGCTCCTGGAATTGAAGAACTTAGAATTTTAAAACTAATATTATTTACAAAACTGAAAATACTAAAAAATATTCCTAAAAAAATAATTATTATGCTACTTGCAAAAAGAATATTAGCTACAATTATTTTGGATTTATCAGTAGCGGCAACTATATTTTTCGTCTTCATTTTTATACCTCCTTTCATTAGATAATCTTTTTCTTCTCTAGTAAAACCAAAATTTCTCAATAATAAAAAAATAGAGCCAATTTACTTAAAATTGACTCCATTGTCATAGCAATTATTCAAAAAAAGGCGTCTAATATCACAATATTAGACGCCCTTGCCATTAATCATTACGTTTAATGTTATTATAAATCCATAAATGTAAAAAGTCAATATAAATTACATTTAATTTATAAAATTGTTAATCAAGGTATAGATGTATTAAAATGTAAAACTTTTTACAACTATGATAATCTTTTGATTATTAATTATCATATAGTAATGAAAATATTATAAGGCATTAAATACTACTCCCGTATCTAATGCCTTACTAGCTAGATTAATAAAAAATGGCTATGTATTAAAATCTTTAAAAAGATTTCAATACAAGTTTGAAATATATTTAAGTATAGTTAAATTATATATCAAAAACATTACCAAAGCAATATATACATTTCAACAATATGGATAATAAGAAAAATTATTTTCAATAATAAATTTTATTAAACAATTCATTCAGCTAAATTAAAAAGAAGGTAGTATTTCCAAAATTACAAATACTATCTCCTTTTTATTAGGTGGGGTTATTATGTTTTCATAAATAATTATTGACATGGATAATAAAAATTATGCAAGTTTTATTAATTTTTTAATTTTAAACGTTAATCATCTACTAGCCTATATCCAACTCCAACTTCTGTATAAATATATTGCGGCTGAGCTGGATTCTTTTCTATTTTTCTTCTGAGACTTGCCATAAATACTCTAAGGGACTGTGTTTCATTTCCTAGTGCTGCTCCCCATATTTCATTAATAATAAAATTATGAGTTAATACCTTTCCTGAATATTTACAAAGAAGGGCCATTATCTTATATTCTATAGGAGTTAAATGTATGTCTTCGTTATCTATAGTAACTTTTCGTTTAGTGAAGTCAACTACTAAACCCTTAACTTTAAAGGTATCCATATTTTCCTTTTCACTAGATGTTATTACACTATGTCGTAATGATACCCTAACTCTAGCTAGAAGCTCTCCAATTCCAAAAGGCTTAGTCAAGTAATCATCTGCTCCCCTGTCTAAGGCTTCTATTTTCTGCCTTTCGTTTTCTCTTGCTGATACAATTATTATAGGAATCTTTGACCATTCTCTTACTTTTGTGACAACTTCAATTCCATCAATATCTGGAAGACCTAAATCCAATATTATCAAATCAGGTTTATGTGACATTGACAAGGATATAGCTTCTGTCCCCTTATCAGTTTCTATATAATCATATCCTTGTACCTTCAAAGATGTTGTTATAAAATTTCTAATTGGCTTATCATCTTCAACTACAAGAATGTACGGTTTATTGTCCATCTATTATATCCTCCTTTGGAATATCAAATCTAAAAATAGCTCCTCCTCCTTCTTGGTTTTTAGCACTAATTGTTCCACCATGTGCCTCAACTATTGATTTACAAATTGCAAGTCCTAACCCCACTCCTCGACTCGAATCAGATATTTTATTTCCATTCGTAAAAAATCTATCAAATATGTTTGGTAATATTTCTTCATTTATTCCAATCCCATTATCAATAACTTTAAATACTACATTTTCTTTATTCTCATAAACTTTTACCTCTATTATTGACTCTTTTGGGGTAAATTTCAAGGCATTGTCAAATAAATTTATAAGTACTTGTTCAATCAAGCTTCCATCCATTGGCGCCATAATTACATTTTCAGGAACACTTACTTTTATCTTATGATTTTTTAAACGCTTTGAAGTTCTTTGAACTGCCTCATACACAACTTCCTCAACAATCTCCAAACTCTTCTTAACTTTCATATTCCCCCCATCAAATCTCGTCATACTTAGTAAATTCTCTACTAACCTTATAAGCCACTCTGTATCATCATAAACACCTTCTAGAAGCTCCATTCTAGTCTTCTCTGATATAAGATTTCCAGTCTCAATTATAGTGCTTACAGCGCCCTTAATACCTGCAAGAGGACTTCTTAAATCATGCGAAATTGATCTTAAGAGATTACTTCTTAATCTTTCACTTTCAATTTCTAACTTAGAATTCTTTTGAGTTTCAGCAAGAATTTCTCTATCTAGCGCAATATAAATTTGGCTGGCAACTGTTTCAAAAATAAACTTTTCTTCTGGTTTTAGTTTTCCGCTAATACAAGAAACGCCCAACACCCCTAATATTTTTCCATTGCTTTTTAAAGGCATGTAATATCCTTTTGCCCCATAAAATGTGTTAGTACCGGCCCCTGATTCTTTATCATTTAAAAATGTCCAATGAGCAACAGCTTCTTCATCCTTACTTAGCAAAGTCCTATCTTTCTCTCCTTTATTTGAAGTATATATAAACGGAGTTAAAAGTTTATTGTCTTGAGTTAAATAGCAAATTACAGTCCGCTCCAATAATCTTGATAAATATTTTATTCCTATTCCTACAACATCTGCAGTGCCAGTTGCACTTAATAATTTTCTACTTACTCTATATAAAATTTGTGTTCTATTCTCCCTTTGGGCAGAATTATATGCTTCTTTTTGAATTTTATTTGTGAGAGTTCCAATGGTAAAGGTCACTATTATCATTATAGGAAATGTTACTAAATAACTTTTATCATACACCTCCAACGAATACCTTGGCTCTGTAAAAAGAAAGTTGAACAAAAATATACTTATAATTGAGCAAATAAAGCCTAAAATATATCCTCTTGTTTTCATATTTACTATTATAACGCCTAGTATAAAGACCATAATAACATTGGCTTCACTAAAACCTATATAATCAATAACTAGTGAGATTATTGTTGAAACTAACATTATTAAGCTCGATATTAAAATTTCTTTTCTCGACACATCAAATTTAAACTTATTTGTTTTTACATCTTTTTTTCTTTCTTTATCAAAGTTTGAATTTGGTATAACATAAACATCTATATAAGAATTGGATTCCATAAGCTGGTCAACTATATCTCTTGCGTAAAAATGAAATAAATTATTTGGTTTTTTATGATTTTTGCCTATAATTATTTTTGTTACATTTCTAAATTTTGCATATTGGATTATTTGCTCAATTATATTATCGCTATATACTGTTACTACTTCTCCACCTAATTGCTCTGCCAAATTAAAATTTGCATTTAATCTTTCCTTATCTTCTTTACTTAAGTTTTGCGACTTTGTAGTTTCAACATAAAGGGCTATCCATTTTGAGTGATGTGCTTCTGCCATTCTTGTAGCTGTTCTTATGACTCTTGTAGAAGATGGAGATGGAGAAATACATGCAAGAACCACATCTGAAGTTGGCATTACAGTTATTTGCCCTTTTGATAGCCTTACACTTTCGACTTCATATTTTACCCTATCAGCCGTTCTTCTTAAAGCAATTTCTCTAAGAGCAAATAAATTATTTTTTGTAAAAAAGTTATTAAAAGCTTTCTTTGTTTGTTCTTGGCTATACACTTTTCCTTCACTGAACCTGTTAAGCAATTCATCTGGTTCAATGTCAATTAATTCTACCTTATCAGCATCATCAAATATCTTATCAGGTATTGTTTCTCTTACAGAGATGTGAGTTATACTTTCAACTATATCATTTAAACTTTCAATATGCTGAACATTTAATGTAGTAAAAACATTTACTCCTGCTTCTAAAAGCTCTTCTATATCCTGCCATCTTTTTCTATGCCTCTCAGTTCTAACATTAGTATGGGCTAATTCATCTACTAATATTATATTAGGTTTTCTGACAAGAGCCTTATCTAAATCAAATTCCTTTAGAGTTATTCCTTTATAGTCAATAGTTTTAACACCTATATTCTCAATTCCATTTACTAATTCCATGGTTTCTGGCCTAGCATGGGGTTCTATATAACCAATAACTATATCTTTACCCATCTTTTTCATATCATGAGCTTCCATAAGCATTGCATAACTCTTACCAACACCTGCTGCATATCCAAAAAAAATCTTTAGTTTTCCTCTTGAAGATTCAGTTTCTTCTTTCTTTATTTGATTTAAAAGATAATCTGGATTTGGTCTTTCATGTATATCTATTTAAATCACTCCTAACTCTCAAATAGTAATTCCTTATATTTTAGTAAAATTATATAGTAATTAATATTAATAGTACAGTCAAACTACTTATTGTTTAAAATTGTTGCTAGTTCAATATTGACTTTCACAACATTCACTCTTGGTTCTCCAAATATCCCAAAACTTCTGCCCTCAGTATATTTATCTACAATTTTGTGAAGATCAGCCTCACTTATTCCAGATGCCTTTGAAACTGCAGGTATTTGAATTGCTGCTGCTTCTGGACTTATGTCAGGATCAAGGCCTGAACCTGAACTTGTTAATAAATCGGTTGGAATATCTTCTTTTTTTACTCCAGGATGAGTATCTAAGAAATCATTAATATCTTTTTCAACTCTTTCTTTAAGTGCTGCGTTAGAAGGTGCTAAATTTTGTGATCCTGAACCTACACCACTATATGCGGACTTACCATTTTCATCTACTTTTATATCAGCTTCTGTATAAGTGTTATAATTTATTGCAGAAACTCTACCTCTAAAGAATCTAGGATCTGTAAAATTTTGTCCTATAAGTTCTGATCCAACTTCTTTTCCATCAACAACTACCATGCTTCCGTTAGCTTGTTTATTAAAAATCAACTGACTTATTCCGGTCATTAAAAGAGGATATATTAGCCCACAAAGTATCATTAAAGTAATACTTACGAGAATAGATTTTTTAATTATTTTCATATAAAAATCTCCTTTTTCATTGAAATACATACTGTTAATTTATTTCCAACTATACAGTCATTCTTAATAATATATTTTTCATAAGCCACAAGGCTTTAAAAACAAAATATTTCAAGAGAAAGCCTGCGGCTTTCCTCCTCAACTGTTAACTCTTAACTTTTAACTGTTAACTGATTTTTTAGCCTATATTAAGGATTCTAACTAGTGGAGTAATAATCACATCAATTATCTTTATCCCTATAAAAGGAACAAGTACTCCCCCGCCTCCATAAATAAGCATATTTCTAAGCAACATCATTTCTGCCTTCATAGGTTTATATTTTACGCCCCTCATTGCAATAGGAATAAGCAATGGTATTATTATTGCGTTAAATATAAGTGCTGAAAGAATAGCACTATATGGTGTTGAAAGTCTCATAACATTCATAACCTGCATTTCAGGTATAGCTACAGTAAAGATAGCTGGTATAATAGCAAAATATTTTGCTACATCATTAGCAATACTGAAAGTAGTTAAAGCACCCCTTGTAATCAATAGCTGTTTCCCTATTTCAACTACTTCAAGGATTTTTGTTGGATCTGAGTCTAAATCTACCATATTAGCTGCTTCTTTAGCTGCTGTGGTACCACTATTCATTGCAAGCCCTACGTCTGCTTGCGCAAGAGCTGGCGCATCATTAGTTCCATCTCCAGTCATTGCTACAATTTTACCTTGTTCTTGTTCTCTTTTAATTGCATCAATTTTATCTTCTGGCTTACATTCAGCTAAAAATTCATCTACGCCTGCTTCTTTAGCAATAGTTGCTGCAGTTAAAGGATTGTCACCTGTACACATAACTGTTTTAATTCCAATTTCCCTAAGTCTTTGGAATCTTTCAACAAGACCAGGTTTAACAGTATCCTTAAGATATATAACCCCATATGCTTTTTCATTAACACATACTACAAGAGGTGTTCCACCTAATTTTGAAACTCCATTTACGGCATCGTCTAAGTCATTTGGAATATTTCCACCCATTTCTTTTATTCTATTTTTTATGGCATCAGCAGCTCCCTTTCTTATAGCAGTGCCATCGCGTAAATCTACTCCACTCATTCTTGTTTGAGCTGTAAATTCAATAAAATCTAAGTTTTTATATTCTTCTTCATTAACTGTTGCTTTGCTCTTTTTACCAAGATCAACTATTGATTTTCCTTCTGGTGTATCATCTTTTAATGAACACATTACAGAATAATTTATTAAATCTAACTTATCTGCTTTTCCAACAGGTATAAAATCAGCTGCTAATCTATTACCAAATGTTATGGTTCCAGTTTTATCAAGAAGCATTGTATCTACATCACCACAAGCCTCTACAGCTTTTCCTGACATGGCTATGACATTAAACTTGGTAACTCTATCCATGCCTGCAATACCAATTGCTGATAATAAACCTCCAATTGTTGTAGGTATTAAACAAACAAGAAGTGCAATTAAAGTAGAAATATAAATTGAAACTCCTGAATAATGAGCCATTGGATAAAGTGCAACAATAACTATAAGAAATATTATTGTTAAGCTAACAAGTACAGTATTAAGCGCAATTTCATTTGGAGTCTTTTGCCTTGATGCTCCTTCTACAAGAGAAATCATTTTATCTAAAAATGATTCACCCGGCGTTGCTGTTATCTCAATCTTTAACCAGTCACTTACAACTTTTGTTCCTCCTGTAACTGATGCAAAATCTCCTCCACGTTCTTTCATAACAGGTGCTGATTCACCAGTTATAGCTGATTCATCTACAGACGCTATCCCGTCTATAACTTCACCATCATTAGGAATTATTTCTCCATTTTCAACTAAGACTACATCTCCTCTTTTTAATTCGTTTGCATTTATAATTTTAGTAGTTCCATCAGAATTTAATAGTTTTGCTACAGTATCTTTACGCATTTTCTTTAAATTTTCAGCTTGTGCTTTTCCTCTACCTTCAGCTACTGCTTCTGCAAAATTTGCAAAAAGTACTGTAATAAATAATATTACTGCTACAATGAAATTGTACACTCTTAAATTACTACCTTGGTCTCCAAATAAACTTGGTAAAAATGTAAGTAATAAAGTTATTACAAAACCTACTTCAACTACAAACATAACTGGATTTTTTATCATATATTTAGGATTCAGCTTTTTAAAAGATTCTATAATCGCTTCATTCAATATTTCCTTTGTAATAAATTTAGATTCTCGTTTTTTATCGCTCATATTATTTTTTCTCCTTGCCTTCTAATTTCATAATAATCAAGGTCTTATCAATGCCACAATGTTAAGTGCTCTGCTATTGGTCCAAGAGCTAAAGCTGGTAAAAATGTTAACGCTCCAATTATTAAAACAATAGCAATTAAAGTTAATGTAAACATTGTATTATCTGTTCTAAAAGTACCTACAGTTGTTGGTATAGTTCTTTTAGCTGCTAAAGATCCTGCTACTGATAGAAGGATTATTATAGATAAATATCTTGCATAAAACATAACTATTCCTGTTGTAGTATTCCAAAATAACGTATTAACTGCCATTCCTGCAAATCCAGAACCATTATTTGCAGCTGATGTTGTAAATTGATAAACTATTTGAGTTAAACCATGAAATCCCGGATTTGATATTCCTGCCAACCCTTGAGGAACTATTAAAGCCAAGGCTGAAAACATTAATATTAAAAACGGATGAATTATTATAGCTAGAGCTATTAATTTAATTTCTTTACCTTCAATCTTCTTTGATAAAAATTCTGGAGTTCTTCCAACCATAAGTCCACATAGGAAAACTGTAAGTATTGCATACATCATCATATTCATAAATCCTACGCCTTTTCCGCCGAAGACTACATTAAGCATCATATTCATTAATGCTACTGCTCCACCAAGCGGTGTTAATGAATCGTGCATATTATTAACAGTTCCTGTTGTGAAAGCCGTAGTAACCGTAGTAAATAATGCTGACTGACCAATTCCAAATCTTACTTCTTTACCTTCCATATTACCCATAGCTTGACTTAATCCTATATGTGCTAAAGCTGGGTTACCTGCTTTTTCTGCAAAATAACATATTGGTAAAGCTATAATGAATATTCCTGCCATTGCCCAAAATATTGCCCAACCTTGTTTCTTATTTTTCAACATTAAACCAAAAGTATAAACTAAAGCACCTGGAAGCATCATCATAGAAAGTAATTCAATTAAATTTGTTAAGGGTGTAGGATTTTCAAAAGGATGAGCTGAATTAGCACCAAAGAAGCCACCACCATTTGTTCCTACATGTTTTATAGATTCAAGAGCTGCTACAGGGCCCATTGCTATATCTTGCATTTTTCCTTCTATTGTAGTAACTGTTTTAGTTCCTGATAAAGTCTGTGGTACGCCTTGACTTACCAAAAGAATTCCTATTATTATTGAAAATGGTAATAAAACTCTTGTTGTAATTCTTGTTATATCTACAAAGAAGTTCCCCATTCCTTTTTGTCCAATTATTCCTCTCATAAAAGCAAGGGCTGCTGCAAAGCCTGTTGCAGCTGATGTAAACATCATAAAGATGATAACTATCATTTGACTTAAATGAGAAAGTCCAGCTTCTCCACTGTAATCTTGAAGATTTGTGTTTGTCATAAAACTTATAATTGTGTTAAATGATAAACTCTGCTCCATTCCATCTATTTTATTTGGATTTAAAAACAGAAGTCCCTGAGCTCTAAGTATCACATATCCTATAAATACCATAACTGCATTGACTACAATAATAGAAAATACATATTCCTTCCAATTCATTTCTTCATCTTTATTTATCCTGCATATTTTATAAATAAAATTATCTATTGGATTAAAAAGTTTATCTGCGAATGTTTTCTCACCAGTACTAACAAAGTATAAATATTTTCCAAGTGGCACTACAATTAGCATAAAAAGTAGTAAAGATATTATTATTTGTAACCATTCCATAAATTATTCCTCCTGTTTTAACTTAACCATTAATACTAAAATTTTTCTGGATTAAATAGTGCATAGCTTAAGTATCCAAAAAGTAAAATTATAATTGCTATTAAAATCCACATACATATTCCCCCATTTATTTTTTATTTATTAACTTGCTTTTCACACCAATTAGCAAATAATGCAACAGAACAAAAACCTAATATTAGTAATACAAAAAAAATAACGTCTAACATTATTATTCTCCCTTCACTATTTATTTTATTAATTTGAATAATACTACTTGAAATGTAAAGATAGGATTAAAACTATTTCTATCTGCATAAAGATTGTATAAAGATTATTAATACACTGTAGTTAATACTAAGAATAAAAAATAAGGAGTATTATTCAAAAAAATTATTACATTTGAATAATACTCCTTATAATATAAAATTTGGATTAAGATTATTTTCTAGCACATAAAGATTTTATAAAGATTTTTCAGAACTTTATCTTTTTTTAATTTGTCTTCTGCTGTTTTATAAGTAACCTTATTTTCTTTCATCGTTTTCCTCTCTATTAACGAATTCATCTATTATTTTTCTTGCAAGGGTAAATTTCTTTGGTATTGTTGGAAAATTATCTTTTGTAAACCAATCAGCATGTACTATTTCTTTTCCATCAACTTTTATTTCCCCTGATTCATATTCGGCAAAGAAGCCAATCATTAATGAATTTGGAAATGACCATGGAGAGCTATTAAAAAATTTAATATTCTTTATTTTAATTCCAACTTCTTCGAAAACCTCTCTTTTTACAGTACTGATTAAATCTTCACCGGCTTCAACGAATCCAGCAATTAAACTATACATATTATTTTTAAATCCACTATTATGTGCAAGAAGTATTTCTTCACCTCTTGTGACAGCAACTATTATTGCTGGACAGATTACTGGGTACATTACATGCCCACAACTCGGACAGACTTTTGCCAATTCTTCTTTTTTATTTTTTGTTTGAGAACCACACTTACCACAAAACTTATGAGTTTTATCCCAGTTCAATATTTGATTTGCTCTTCCAGCTATCAAAAACAATTCCTCATCAATTAGTGGTCCTATTTCACGTAAAGGTATTAACTCATATTCACTTGGTAAATCAAAATTAGAATATGTTTCTATACAAAAGCAGGATTTTTTATTTATTGCTCCTAAAAAAAACTCATTTTCATATTGAATATTTAACTTTCTTATTTCCTCGAAAACTGGAATACTTAATCTACCTTCATCACTCTTAACTAATAGTCTCCCATCAAGAATAGTAAAGTAATAATCGTCAGATTTTCTTTCCCTTGATGTAGCTGATAATATTTTAAATTTACTGCCCATATTAACTAAATCCTTTCATAAATATAATAATCTATATATTGATACTTTTTGAATAAATTATTGAAAGACTTCAAAAAGACATTATTTCTTTTGGCTAATATAATAATTAAGATTGTAATTTATATATTAATAAATATCAATTTTAATTATACCATTTAAAGCTGTAGAATAAATTTTTAATTACAACATAATCTAAAAATAATTATTATAATGAACGAATTATAAGGAGGATACAATGAACATATTTAAAAAAAACATTAGAATTACTATGGTTGCTATATTTACAATTGTAACACTTATATATTCTATTCAAAATTATGCTTACGCTAATACAAATTCTACTTTAAAAAAGACAGTTAAGGTAGGAGTGTTCCTTTCTACATTTGATGATGAATATCTTTCACTAGTCAAACAGAATTTAGAGGATATTCAAAAAGAAAATAAAGATACGGTTCAATTTATTTTTCATAACGCAAATGGAAATCAAGGATCTCAGAACGAAGCCATTGATAAAGCTCTTAATAACAACTTTGATTTTTTAGTTTTAGATTTAGTTAATGCAAATGCAGAAGCAGTATCAGGCATTTTTAATAAAATAAATGAAAAAAATATTCCATTGATCATATATTTAGATCCAACTAACGCTTTAGTAAATCTTATAAAGTCTCATAATAGAACTATTATAATAGGCACAGACTCAAAACAATCAGGTGAATTAGAAGGAAAAATTATAGTTAATGCTTGGAATACCAATAAAGAGAACATTGATAAAAATAACGATAATACACTTCAATATATTTTACTACATGGTGAAACTTTTAATCCAACAGCAATTGCACGAACAAAATATTCAATTCAAACAATTAATTCCGCAGGTATAAAAACTGAACTCCTTGCACTTAGGTATTGCAATTGGGATCGGGAATGCGCTCGAACTAATACTGAATCACTTTTGTTAAAATACGGTAATAAAATAGAAGCAATAATTTCAAATAATGATGCTATGGCAATTGGTGCTATTGAAGCGCTTCAAAAACAGGGATACTTCAAAGGAGATAAATCAACCTATATTCCAGTTGTCGGAATTGATGCAATACCAGAAGCTAGAGAATTAATCAAAAAAGGATTTATGACAGGTACCGTTATACAAGATCCTCGTCAAGCTGCTGAAGCTATTTATACTGTAGGAATGAATATGGTTAATGGCAACTATCCTCTTGCTGGTACTAAATATACTTTTGATGAAACTGGAAAAGTAATACGTCTGCCATATTATGAGTATAAAGAGTAATTAAGCAAAATAAACTTAAGTCATGAAATTTATACTAATCTTTTTTCAGATCTAAATCAAAAATAATCTGGCTGTTTCAAAAATTAAGAAACAGCCGAATTTATTATACATCAATTTTTGCTATTGATGTTTTCACACTTACACCTTCAATACTTTCAAGCTGCTCTGAAAAATCATTAATTACTTCTTCAGTTTCCCCTGTAAGAGCTATAGAAATAACTGATAACTCATCTGCAAATGGTATCCCCATTCTTCCTTTAATGCTTCCTCTAAATGATGCAACAACATCATTAAATTCATCTTGCACTTCTTTTGGGTGCTCTAATATAGCACTAACAACTCCTAACTTTGACACTTTACATTCCTCCATCGTTTTTTAATAAAAAAATAAGATCTTCTTATTTAATGAAGATCCTATTTTTTATATTTTGCTCGAATTTTTATATATTATTCATTAAGTAAAGTACATTTATAGTATTTTACTCAAGCTTATTTTTTAACAATTTATTATTAACTCTGGAAATAATTCCTTTAGAATATGATTGAATAAAATCTCCTTTGTACTTAATTGATTTATTACTCGTTAATTCTAAAACACTACTATCAGCCTTATTAATAATATAAACTTTTCCAGAGTAATCAATAATTATATCATCTCTATCAACCGGTTCTTTAAGATTTAATGAATTCCACTTTCTATTATTATCAGATAAAACAGTATAATATATCTTATTAATCTTATTCCCAGATACTTCTCCAAAATATACATTATCATTAACGTCTGCCCCTAATATCTTTGAAGTTTTAACATTAGGTATTGTTAAATTTCCTTTTGCATTTAGTATTGTAATATTTCCGCCTTCTTCCATTACAGCATTAGTACTGGTGGTAGGAACAACTAGACTTCCTAAAACTTTATCGCTTTTAACCTTTTTTAGTTGATTCATTACATTCGCATAATATAAATCATATTTTCCATCGCTTTTCCTTACTTTTATATATAAACTGTGAGTCAGTGTTGAAAATACAACGTTACTTAATTCATCTTTTGAACTATCAAGCTTGATTCTTACTTTTTTCAAATCAAAATCTGCAAGATCTCTAGCTTCACCTTTTTTTGCATCAAATGATATTGGTTCAAAATAATATACTCCATTTTCTTTTATCTTTTGAATAACAATCATATTATCTTCATTATTCAGCCATTTATAAAATGCAACTTCTGCCCCATTATCAATTTCACATTCTTTTTCCTTATCATCATTACTATCTAATATTTTGAGTTTATTGCTGTCTACATAAGAAACATATCGTCCATCAGAGGATGCTTTAACTTCATTTAATCCATTTTTTATATTAATCTCTGTTTTCTTATCAGCTGCGTTATCATCATCATCAACTCTTTCAGCCTGTATGCTCAAATCCGATCCTAAATATACTTTATCTACATATAAAAATATAGTTTGTTGGAGCACAAATGCAATCATAAACCACATTAATCTTCTTTTAATATTTCTCATAAATATCCTCCCCTACTGTTCCACATAAAACGCTGTTGCAACGGATCTTTCACCATCCCAAGCATTAGGGGAATTTATAACATTACCTTTATAATACATTGTTGATGAATATCCTCCGTCAAGGGCCCCTGCGTTAACTGCTCCTCTGCTCATCATAATTTCCTGAACATCATATAGACTTGCTCCAGGTGCAGTTACCTTTCGTCCATCAATAACTAAAAAAATTACTGTTCCATCTTCTTTTTGACCAACAGCAGTTCTAGGATTAAGGCCTTCTTCCGTTTTATTTTTTACCTGCCTTACGCCATTAATAATTATGTTAGGTTTTCTAAAACACATTGCTTCCACTACATTTAGTTTTTTAAGCTGCGCAATTGAATGGTCTCCTACTATTAATTCTCCATCCTTTGTGAAAGCGACCACATTTTCAACTGTGTTTTCATTTACATTTTTTTGCGGATAAACAACTTTTCCACCTGAAATTACAAAACCACCAGGCTCAGACCCAGTACCTGCATAGGCTGTTCCATCAGAAGACTTATCTATAAATGATCCCCCATTGACAGCAGCAATTCCACCATGATCTTCTGCCATTTCACTTGTTTTTTGCCCCATCTTCCCTAAAAATTTAGTCATAGCAACTTTTATCTTTAAAGGATTTTTAATTTCTAGTATATACCCATCAAATCTCTGAGTGTGAATATCATACCTATTAATTTCATTTCCAACTTTATATTTAACATTTACTTTTTTCATATCTTGAAAAACTTCTGAACTATCGTTATTTTCATCTATCCCCAGCATTTTATTTAATATAGATTGAGGTATTAAGTCATTTATTAGATATGCATGCCTTGTTGCAAGTACAGTTGAAATTACTGTTTTTCTTGTATTATCATAAGGTCCTAAAAAAAATACAAGAGGTGTTGTTATAACTAAAAATATAAGCATATCTAATAGACCTCTTAAAAGTACTTTAAAATTAGATTTCTTTTGTTTTTTCTTTTTTCTCTTTCTAGGTCTATGGTTAATTTGTTTATCCATATATTCCTCTCCTAAAATATTTTATCTATTATACTCATTATTTCCTATTATATAGAAAATTATTTACCTATTTCTTACAAAAGAATTAAAAATATATTTTAAAAGAGATATTATATAAATAGATCCTTATTCTCTATCTAAAAACATCTCTTTATAAATAGTTTAAACTAAGTTTCTAAGCCATATTTTTTGTTTATATCTCCTAAATCCCAAGACGAATTTATATACTTCTTCAAATGTAACCATTGCATATACAAAGTATATTTGCAGCTCGAGCACCATTCCTCCTAAATAAGCAAAAGGAATTCCAACAAGCCACACACCACTTATATCTAACATGAGTGCTACCTTTGTATCGCCACCACTTCTTAATATCCCAACTATATTAACCCAATTAAATATTTTAAATGGTAAATAAGTTATGAAAACAATTAAGCATTTACTTATGTCAGCGCTTACAGTATCTGATACATTAAACAAAGTAATTAATGGGCTTCTAATTATAAAGCATAGCATTCCCATTATTAAAGCACAGAGAAATTGAAGTATAAGAAAGTATTTTGCATGAGTCTTAGCTTCTTCTAATTTGTTAGCTCCTAATTCATTTCCTAAAATAACTGCAGTTGCTGCACTAATTCCTTGGAATATTACTGTCATTATCTGCTCAACAGTTTGGGTTATTGTTATAGCTGCCACAGCTCCATCTCCCATTCTTCCATATACTAATGAATACATGGTAACTCCTAGTCCCCACATAAATTCGTTCAAAATAACTGTAGATACTGTTTTAAAATAAAGCTTTACAAATTTCTTATTAAAAGATAAAAGTTCCTTAAACTTTGCAGCTGCAGGTCCTCCACCATAATACACTATAGATAGGATACAAATACATTCAATTGACCTAGCAATTAATGTTGCAATTGCCTCTCCCTGAACTCCGAAAGCTGGAACACCAAAATGTCCAAATATTAAAGTATAGTTTAATAATATCTTAATGAATATTGAAATCAATGTGATAATAACTGGAGCTTTTACCTCATTAACACCTCTTAAAAGAGCAACATAAACATTAGTAATTGCTGTAAGAGGATAGCTTATTGCTGCAATTGCTAAATATCCTGCACCAATAGCTATAGTATTTTCATTTGGTGTAAAAATGCTCATAACAGCTTTAGGACAAATTAAACTTGGAATTACAAAAAGAATTGAACCAATAATGGCCATTACTAATGACATCCCAAGTACTCTTCTTATATTTTTAATATCTCTCTTCCCAAAATACTGGGCTGTTAAAATTGATGAACCGCTTACAATCCCAAAAAGAAGCAGCGTAAAAACAAAAAACACTTTATTTGCAAGCCCAACAGCCGCAATAGAGCTCTGGCCTAAACTACCGATCATTACAGTATCTACAAGGTTTAAACTAGTGTTCAGCAAAGCCTGTAACGTTATTGGTATGGTTATCGCTATAGCTTTACGTGTAAATTTTTTATCTTCTGCTATATTCTTTAACGTCTTAATTATCATCATGATCTTTAGTACCTCATACATTCTGCTATATATCAAATTCTATTGTAACCTAGTTAAAATGATTATGTCCACTATTAATACCAAGTTTATAATTTAACACAAAATAAAAGATTAAATTTTAGGTTAAGCTTTCAGTATATACTTTTTAGAATTTCATCATAAATATTCAGTAGCCACTTAATAAAAATAAACTTCCTACTGAATTTTACTCTAAAAAACAAAATAAGAAGTTTACACTAATCCTTTATTAAGTTATTAAATTTTTAAATGTGTCATATTCTATATGCTATATTTCCTTATAGCATATATATTATTAAGATTTCTACAAAAGATGCATTTTTAAATATTGACATTGTTTATATAAATAAATCCTCAAAACTAACCTAATATTTCTTGTATTTGATTGCAAATATTTTCATTCAAAAGTTCTTCTAATGATATTGGAAGTACTAAAGACCAATCCCTTGCATCTAAAACTCCTGGTCTATTAAATCTATACATATGATAATCCTGTTTTACTACACCAACTGCTATTAAATAATCTATAATAGAGTCAATACAAAAAACTGCATTAGAAAATACTACACTCTTTATAGCACTTGTAATTATTTCTTTGTCACACCTTTCACGAACATGACCATCTAACCCCATGATTTCCCACAGTTTTTCTTTCTCTCCAAAAGTATTTTTATACTCTTTTACTAACCCTTCTATTTGCCATTCATGTCTGCATACTCGCTTTAATAGTTCCCCTACTGTATTTATATCCATTCTCCACTTAAGTCTTTTTTCATTTAACTTTGATTCTTCAAAAAGCTGTGGAACTATTTTATCATAATCAAAATTCAAATAATAGCAATAGCTCTTAAACCATGATGCTTCAACAGTTCCTGCTTCATTTTCCCACCAATCTGCAAAATTTGAGGTATCATGGTTAGATATTGCTATCATTGTATGAAAATCATAATCCTTAGGCTTTATATACTCATGTGTATTATCCCAGTCTTTTTCCCAGCGTTGAAAATTAATTATTGGTATACCTAATTCTCTCACTACTGGTGTAAAAAATGTAGTAAAAGGACCAAGGTTTTCTGCACAAAGTGCCATATTAGTGCTCTCTGTTATAGTCGTCAGTATTTTCCTCCCTCTTACCTCCCACTCCTCATAGGTGGAAGGATAGAAAAATCCATTCATCCCCATTTTTTCCCAGTGCTCACTCTTATGAATGCACCAAACTCTAAAAAAAGCTGGCGTATGATCAAGTCTTATAATATTATAAAAATGCTCATTATATTTTAATCTCTTTTTTACAAATTCTAAATCATCATCCATAATCTTATCCCAGTTGTATACAGCCTGCTCCCCCCATCTTTGCCCCTTTTCATGGGAAGGTTCTGGAGGCAACCCTGTAACATAATTCATCATAAAATATTCCCTTTTTGCCCATGTATCTGCACTGTCCCTCCTTACCATATAAAAAAGATCTCCCATAATCTCTACATTCTTTGAATTAGCATATTCTTTTACTTGAGCAAACTGCATATAAAGCTGCCATTGTAACCATTTATAAAACATTACTTTGCTATTATGCTTTTCGCAAAAGGCTTCAAGAACAATAGATTCACGGTCTCTATATGTCTCATCCCATTCTTCCCATTTTTCAAAGGAATATTCCTGTTTTAAAGTCATAAACAAAGCATAATCTTGTAACCAATAAATATTTTCACTTTGAAAACTAATGAACTCTTCATCATCTATAGGACTTAGTTTACAAAAGGTTTTATATAACAGTTCCATTTTTGCTACTTTTACTGCATAATCTACATATCTTTTTCCAGCAGGATATAATTCCTTCATTTCCTCTATTTCTGCAGATATTAGTTCCATTGGAACACCAATTAGCCTATCTAATGCGATATATACAGAATCAAGTGCAAAAAGACTGAACGGTGCATATATAGAGTTATAACTATCATTCATAGGTAAAAGTTGCAATATTTTATTTCCAGTCTTCTCACACCAATCCACTGCTAATTTCAAATCTTCGAAATCTCCTATTCCTACACTACGATTGGAATAAAGTGAAAATAATGGAATAAGAACCCCTGTACTTTTAGTTAAATTTTGTTTGTTGTTTGGCATTCTGTCCCCTCCATAATTCCCTTTACATAATCACATAAATTCTTTTCTAAAAGTTCCTCTAGTTTTATAGGTAATGCTAATGTCCAATTTCTTCCCTTTTCTGTTCCTGGCACATTAAGTCTATAATTCTGATAGTCTTGATTTATTATCCCAAGCAGGCATAAATAATCTATTATAGAACATATAGACCACACAGCATTTGACCTTTGCATTGTTTTTATAGCAGCTGCAATAATTTCTTTATCACACTTTTCCCTCATAGGTCCATCTAACTTCATAATTCCCCATAGCTTTTCTTTTTCATTAAAAGAATTTTCATAATCATGTATAAACTCTTCTACATCCTCCCTGTCTTTCCCTAACCTATTTAATAATTCCTCTGAAGAATTTACAGAATCCAGCCATCGTAATTTTTTATTGTTGCTATCATCTTTGCGGAACAACTTTTCTTTTATTTCTTCATAATTTAAATTATACTTATCACATAGCTTCATAACTTGTGGGACATCCATAGTTCCCCCTTCATTTTCCCACCAATCAGCCCAATTTGAAGTATCATGATTTGATAAAACTATTACTGTGATATAGTTATACTCCTCTGGAAGTATAAAATTATGCCTAATATCCCAATCTTTTTCCCATCGCTGAAAACTTATAGGAGGAATTCCTAATTCCCTTATTATATGAGTATAGTGTAAACATAATGGAGCAAGATTTTCTGCACAAATCAACATACTTGAACTGTCTTGCATAGTTACTAATAATTTTTTTCCTTGTTCTTCCCATTTATCATTTTCTGTTGGATAAAAGAAGCCATTTATGCCTTGATTTTCTGCTGGTTCATACCTTGAAATGCACCACATTCTAAAGACTGCTGAAGCAGTATCAAGACGAATAATATGATAAAAATTTTCATTGTATTTAATCCTCTGTTTAATTAATTCATAATCATCTTTTATAATTGTTTCCCAATTATATATTGGCTGATCCCCCCATCTCTGCCCTTTTGGACATGTATGTTCTGGAGGCAAGCCAGGTACAAGATCTAACCTAAAGTATTCTCTATGACTCCATACATCTGCACTGTCTCTGGATACCACATAAAATAAATCTCCCATAATTAAAATTTTTTTTGAATCAGCATATGCCTTTACGTCTTTAAGCTGCTCATATAACTGCCACTGTACCCACTTAAAAAACAATATTCTACTGTGATTTTCTTTACAAAATTTTTCTAATGCATCTTCATTTCTATCTCTATAATGAGGCTCCCAATCTTCCCATCGTTCTTGAGAATAGTCATATTTTAATGATGTATATATAGAATACTCATCAATCCAGTATTTATTTTCTTCCATAAAGTGCATAAATTCTTTGGAATTTATAGATTCTAACTTTATGAAAACTTCGTACAATAGATTAATTTTTGCATGCTTAACTTCATAATCTATATATCCTCTTCCTGTTAGAAAAGTTTTCTTTATATTCTCCATACCATATTCTATTAAATGAAAAGGTACTCCCTTAAGTTTATCTAGGGCAATATATATAGGATCCAATGCAAACAAACTAAATGTAGAGTATGGAGAATTATAATAATCATTTATTGGCATAACCTGAAGTATTGTATTTCCAGTTTTTTCACACCAATCAACCATTAATTTTAAATCCTCTAAATCTCCAATTCCAGAACTTCTATCAGAAAATATGCTAAACAATGGAATCAATACTCCTATTCTTTTTTCACTCCCTATTTTCATCCACTTATCTTTTGAATAAGTGTTTTTCATTTCCTCTCTTATAAACTGCTTCATAGTGCAATTTCCTCTACTTGAATATAATCACTCTCCAAATAATCCTTCAATATTTTCATCATCATATGATCTAGAACCATATGAATATCCTCCACCTTCTGCATATCATTAATAGGTACATGGATATAATACTTTGCACATTTCTTTAATTCACCTCCATCATAACCTATTAATACTATGGTTTCCACTCCATATTCATTAGCATATTTAACGGCCTGTACTACATTTTCAGAATTCCCACTTCCAGAAATTCCTATAACAATATCCTTTTCAGTAAGATAGTTTTGAAGTTGAAATTTAAACACTTGACTATAATTCATATCATTTGAGATAGCTGTTAAAGACGGAATATTATCATTTAAGCATATAAACTTAAACTTTTTTGAAAGCTTCTCGCTTACTCCTTTGTTAAAATCTACAACAAAGTGAGATGCTGTTGAAGCACTTCCTCCATTACCAAATATATATATGCAACCTCCCCTTTGGTTTACCTCAACTAGTTTCTTCATAACAGCATTTATTTGATATTTGTCCACCTTCTTCATAACTTCAGTTAATTCATTAAAATATTCATCAATATTACTTAAAAAATTCATATTAATACCTCCTAAATTAATTTTCTATAATTTTATTTATTGCTTCTAATAAATTAATACCATAAAAGTCAGGTTTAACCTGAAATTTATTATCTCTTCCCCCTTCACCTGTGGAGAGAAGAATCGTTTTTAAATTGGCATTTCTACCTGTTTGAATATCCACTGTTGTATCTCCTATAAAGTACGAGCTGGATAAATCTATATTATATTTTTCAGCTGCCTTTTTTATTAAACCAATAGCTGGTTTTCTGCAGTTACAGGAAATTTTATAATTTTTATTCTCCTCTGGATAACCTTTATCAGGATGATGTGGACAATAAAAGATATCATCTACATAAACCCCTTTTTCACCTAAAACAGTCTCTAACTTTTTATGGATTTCTTCTAATTCATTAATTGTACATAGATTTCTAGCAACTACTGGCTGATTAGTTATTATTATACTAATGTATTCTGAATTATTTATAAGCTTGAGCCCCTCGATGACATTAGCTTCTAGTTCTAATTGTTCTGGTTTATATACAAGCCCCACAAATTTATTTATTGTTCCATCCCTATCAATAAAAATAGCCTTTTGTTTAGAGGATAAATTTCTATCATTTATAATTCCCTTTTCCAGGTGCTTTTGTACAAGTTCATACCTATCAGGTGTTCCCATATCTTTTATATATTCTGTTGTTCTATAAGCATATATTTTTTTCTCTATAATCAGCTTAGATATTATATCTTTCTCCAAATCCTGCTTCTTATCTTCTAGTACATACTCTACCAATGTCTTTTTAAAAATAAATATCCCTGCATTGACACAGTTGCTATAGAAAAAATCTCTTTTTTCATTCTTTCTTATTATTCCCTCTACCATTTCATCTTTACCAACCATTAATACATCACTATCATAAGGATGACTATTAGGGTGAACAGTTAATGTTCCAATGCCATTATTTGCTCTATGAAAATCAATAAATCTATCAATATTAAGATCAAAAACAACATCTCCATAGGCTAATATGAAATCCTCTGTTAACTTGTCCTTAATATAATACAACGCTCCTCCAGTACCTAATGGTTTATTTTCTTCAAAGTATTCAATGTTTACTCCAAAATCTATGCCATCGCCAAAGTATTCTTTAATTTTAAAGCCCAGATGGCCTATTACGAGAATAATATTTATAATTCCATAACTTTTTAAGTTTTCTATTTGATATTCTAAAACCGGCTTTCCTTTTAGAAGTATCATTGGCTTAGGAATTTCCTTTGTATAATTCCCCAAACGAGTTCCCATTCCACCTGCTAAAATTACTGCTTTCATGTCCTTCATCCCTCTCCTAAAGTGCTTCTTGTATCATCTGTTTATACACTTCTACATATTGGCTTACATACTTCGACCAGCTATGATCCTCTGTCATTCCATTTTTAATGATTTTTACCCACTGATCCTTTCTATGATACATTTCTATTGCTTTCCGTATGGTATAAAGCATTACTTTAGCATTGTAAGGTTTGAAGGTAAAACCATTTCCCTCACCGCTGCCCTCATTATAATGCTTTATACTATCATTCAAACCACCAACTTGACGGACTATTGGTACTGTTCCATACCTAAGTGCAATTAATTGACCTATACCACAAGGCTCATAACTTGATGGCATGAGGAACAAATCTGAACCGGCATAAGCTTTATAAGCAAAGTCATTATCATATAATATAAAAGAGAACTTATCTGGATGCTTCTTTGAAGCTCTTTGAAAAAATTCTTCATAAATGGCATCTCCATCTGATACCATTACAAATTGAATATCACTCTTCATAAGGTCATCAAAGACACTTCTTACTAAATCTAACCCTTTCTCTGTCTTCAACCTCGAAAAAAGAGAAATAACAGGCACATCATTTCTTACCTGAAAGTTCAACGCTTTCTGCAATAATCTTTTATTTTCATATTTACCTTCCAGATTTTCAGCATTGTAGTTTGCAAAAAGCCTCATATCCTTTGCTGGATTATTTATTTCAATATCTAAGCCACAAAGAACTCCGTGAATGTCACTTCTACGGCTCCTTATAGTCTCCTCTAATGTAGAACCATATTGCTCTGTCGCAATTTCTTTTGAATAGGTTGGACTTACTGTAGTTATAGTATCTGCATATCTTATCCCTGCTTTCATAAAATTAATCTGATTATAATAATCCACATTACATCTAACCAAGTCCTCCCAATCAAGATCAAGAAAAACTGAATTTTCTTTATCAAAAATTCCTTGATAACCCATGTTGTGTATGGTAAGTAAGGTTTTAATACTACTATATTCTTTTATATTTTTATACTTAGTCTTTAAAAGTAAAGGGATATAACCTGCATGCCAATCTTGACAATGTAATATCTGAGGTTTAAAATCTAATTTCGGCACCGTTTCCAAAACAGCTTTACAAAAATAACTGAACCTTTCAACTTCATCGCTATACCCATATAACTTATCTCTTCCAAAATAATGACCTGCATTGATAAAATACATAGGAACGCCATCATAAGTACAAGCTTCAACAGTACACGGGTATATTTTTTCATCCATCTTAATATTTAACCTTGCTATAATCTCAACCTCTGAAGGATAAGTTTTATAAGATTTATTAATTTTAGGTACAATAACCCGTGCATCCCAGCCTAATTTTATTAGATTTTTAGGAAGTGAGTAATTGAATATTCCCATAGTTCCAGTTACAAATGGATATACCTGTGAAGTAACAAAAAGAATTGATTTTTCCATGAACTCTCCTCCTAACAAATATCCTTAATTATAGAATAATTTTCATATATAAGTTCTTTATAAAGTTTTATATATTCAATAACGTATTTATCCACACCAAAATCTTCAGCCATACAATTCTTAACCATATTATTCCAAAACATTTTATTTTTATATACCTCAATGGCTTTTCTAACAGTGTATAAGAGTACCTTTTCATTAGAATATTTGAAGCAAAAGCCAGTTGCCTCATTAGGCTCTTTATCAAAAAATTGTACTGTTTCTGCTAATCCTCCAATTTCTTTTACAATAGGAACTGTTCCATATCTCATAGCAATAAGCTGCCCGAATCCACAGGGTTCTACTGCTGATGGCATTAAATACATATCTGCCCCAGCAAAACACTTATGAACTAATTCTTCATTAAAAGATATATAGCAGAATCTTCCTTTATATTCCTTTGCTGCTTTTTTAAAAAATTCCTCATAAAGCTCTTCCTCATAATCACATCCTTTCTCTTTTGATGACATAATTATCATCTGCACATTTTCTTTCATAATATCTGGAAGAAAATACTGAATTAAATCAACTCCCTTTTCACACGTCAAACTTGAATTATAAAAAATAATCGGAATGTTTTCATCAATAGCAAACCCTAACTGCTTTTGAACCATTTTTTTATTCTCTTTTTTACCTTCTGGAGTATCAATGTTGTAATTTACATAAAGGTTTGTGTCTGTCTCAGGATCATTAATGTCAAGGTCTATTCCATTCAATATTCCATAAATATTATTTATACGCTCTCTAATTATTCCATCTAAAGTGACCCCATACATCTCTGAAGAAATTTCTTTTATATAATTAGAACTAACAGTAGTAATCCTGTCTGCATAAAGCAAGCCTGCCTTCATAAAATTAATTTGTTCATAGTAATCTAGACCACTGTAAAGAAGCTTGTCCCACTCAAAACCCAAGTATGAACAATTATACATATCAAAAATGCCTTGATAACCAATATTATTAAAAGTATATATGGTTTTCATCCCTTCGTAAAAATCTCTGTCTTTATACTTTTCTTTTAAAATAAATGGAATGAATGCAGTTGGCCAATCCTCACAATGTATGATATCCGGCTTAAATTCTATTAGTGGCAAAACTTCCAAAGCAGCTCTGCAAAAATAGCTAAATATCTCCGCTGTATATGGTTGATTATAAATTTCCTCCCGGTCAAAATACTCCGGGGCATCTAAAATATAGATATCAATTCCTTCATATTGGAAACTTTTAACCTGCCCAGTAATTTCTTTATTATACATATTAACCTTTAACTCAGTTAGCGTAGTTAATTCTTGCAAGCAAACTTCCTTAACTAGTTTACTCATTGGAATTAAAACTCTAATATCTATCCTTGTTTCTCTTATTTTCTTGATTAAACCGTAGTTTAATGCATTCATATTAAAAAAATTCATTTGTCCTGCTACAACAAGTACAGAATTATTCATTTCAAACACCTCAATTATAAATTTTCAACATTCTCATAATTTATAAAACCGCAATGGTCATCAACATTTAAAATGATTCTACTTCCATACTTATCATAAGTTATTGGCAGTTCTCTATAATTCTTTAATGCCTCCCTAACCTTTTGCTGCTTTTCTAATGGACATAAGAATAGAAAGAAACCTCCTCCGCCAGCACCTAGCAATTTTCCACCATAGATTCCTGCCTCCTTAGCTACATCATAAATCATATTAATTTCATCGTTATGAATTTTCTGAGATAATTTCTTTTTCTCCTGCCAGCTTGTATCCATTAATGTGCCTATTTTAAAAATATTCAAATTAGTAAAATCATTCTGACAATTTAACGCAAATTTTTTTAATCTATCCAAGGCCTCCCTCTGACATTCAATATTTTTCTTTTGATCACTTAAAACTGACGCTGCCTTTCTTGTAATTCCTGTATAAAACATCATTGTATGCATATTTAAAAGCCTATAATTGTTAGAAGAAATTTTTACATTCTCAACATCAACAGTTTCATCTTCGAAAAAAATATATTTCTTAAATCCACCAAAAGCTGCAGCATACTGATCCTGCTTTCCAATTGGTTCCTTTAAAATATCAATTTCAATCTTACAGGCTAATTCTGCTAGCTCATATGGATTCTTCTCTTCCCCCTTATATACAAATAAAGCATTAAGTAATCCAACAGCGAAGGAACTTGAAGAACCTAAACCACTTCCTTGAGAAGGTATATCAGAAATACTAGTAATTTCTATTCCGCCCTTAATACCTGTAATTTCTAAAGCTGCTTTAATTATTTTATGTTGAATTTCTTCAACACTATTAACTTCTTCCTTACTTGAATAATTAAGAACAATCTTGCTATCATATCTGGATTTCACTATTACATATATATATTTATCTATAGTAGCACTAAAAACTGCACCTCCTCCCTGACAATAGTAATCTTTAATATCTGTTCCTCCTCCAAAGAAACTGACCCTTAACGGTGTTTTGCTAATAATCATTTCAATTACCTCCTTAAATAATTTTGTACATTAACCTGCTATATTTTTAGATTGCAGTTCATGTAACTGCTTATACAGACCTTCCATATTAATAAGCTCTTCGTGTATTCCATCCTCTGTTATTTTGCCTTTATCTACTACATAAATCCTATCAGCTTTTTCTATGGTAGACAGCCTGTGGGCAATTATGATAACAGTTCTTCCATTTATTAATGACTCCAATGCTTCCTGAACTTGCCTTTCAGATTCTGCATCAAGTGCGGAAGTTGCCTCGTCTAAAAGCAAAATAGGCGCATCTTTCAAAAAAGCTCTTGCAATTGCAATTCTCTGTCTCTGTCCTCCAGATAACCGTGACCCTCTTTCACCAATTTGGGTGCTATACCCTTCCGGTTGCTCTAAAATAAATTTATCTGCATTAGCCGCTATTGCTGCTGCAATAATTTCCTTCTTTGTTGCATTCCGTTTCCCATATCTAATATTTTCTTCAATAGTTCCATCAAATAAATAAGCATCTTGTGGAACATAAGCCATCATATCCCTTATCTCTGCCAAAGTATATGAATTTAATGGTTTACCCAAAATACTTATACTGCCGCTTTTAACAGGATAAAACCCTAAAAGTATTTTTACAATAGTGCTCTTTCCGCAGCCACTTGGACCTACTAATGCAACCGTTTGCCTAAATGGGATAAAAATATTAATATGATTCAACACTGCCTCCTCATCCACATATTCAAATACTACATTATTCATTTCTATTGCGCTTTTTACTGTTGGTGCATTTACTGTACTGTATTTTTCTGGTTCTACAGATTCATCTAATAATTCAAAAACACGGTTTGCCCCAGCTAAAACTCTTTGAAGGTCTGTTACAAGATTTCCTGCTTGAAAAAACATAAAACTAATATTACCTTGAAGCTTTATAAACGCCATAACTGTACCAAAATCTGTGCTTTTTTTAAGTGCCATCATACCACCTATTATTATAATTCCTATAAAGCTTAAACTCCCAAGAATTGAATTTATGCTATCTAAGACTGCATACTTTCGGGTTCTGGTAACAATTAAATTATTTGTCCTCTTATTAGCGTCATCATATTTCTTTACTATTACATTCTCCAACTGAAATATTTTAACAAGTTGTATACCTGAAAATAGATCAGATAATAATTCTGTCATTTTCCCATAGCTTTGCTGTATTCTATCATTAATCTCCCTGAAGGAATCTGCAAAACTGGTATTTATATAAAATGTTACTAATCCAAGACCTATTGAATAAAGTGCTATTTTCCAGTTTAATGCAAACATTGAAACTGCTGCTCCAACACCAACAATAATTGCATAGATTATACCACTTAGAGCATCAGCATAAATGTGTTCAATACTATTTAGGTCATTAGTCATTCTTGAAAGAACATCCCCGCTATGTCTTTTTTCAAATTGATTTATAGGTAACTTCTCAATATGGCTAAAGGCCTTTTGTCTTATCTCTGTCATGGTATATCGAATACATTTGTTATATAAATAAGTTAATGATGTACACATAAAGCTGGCTATAGTTAAAGTAATAACTGCTATAGTAATAGATCTAATCAAGAGAAACATATCACTATTAACAGCTCCATTTACCATATCCTTGTATATAAATGCCATCATTATATTTAAACCTAAAGCTGCAAATAGATTATTGCCAATTATACCTATACTATATTTCCATATCCTTGGCTTCATGAAACTCATTACCCTCTTTAGTTCTTCTATATATTGAAATTTAATTATACGCATTTATCTCCCTCCTGTTCTTTAAAGGAAAATTGCTTGAAATAAAGCTGCTTGTATACATCATTCTTTTTTATTAATTCCTGATGGGTTCCCCTTCCAACTACATATCCTTCATTCATTACTATAATTTCATCTGCATTTTTTATTGTAGATAGTCTATGGGCAATAACTAATACTGTCTTATCTTTTATAAAATGTTCTAATTCATCTTGAACCATTGCCTCTGACTGTATATCCAATGCCGAAGTAGGTTCATCTAACAGTAAGATTGGTGCATTTTTTAATATTGCCCTCGCAATTGCTATACGCTGCCTTTGGCCTCCTGACAAGGTTGCTCCCCGCTCCCCTATAATTGTGTCATACCCCTGGGGTAAATTCCTTATAAATTCATCTGCCTTAGCCATTTTAGCTGTTTCAGTAATTTGTTCCCTTGTCGCATCTATTTTTCCATAAGCAATATTTTCATATATAGAACATGGAAATAAAAATGTATCTTGAGACATTAGGGAAATTTGTCTTCTAGCTTCTTTTAAACTCCACTCTTTTAAATCTTTCCCATAAATTTTAATCTGCCCCTCATACTGCTCATAAAAACCGCATAAGAGTTTACATACAGTACTCTTACCACTGCCACTAAAGCCAACTAGTGCTGTCATTTTTCCTTTCTTTAAAACCAAATTAAAATTATTAAGTACATGACGCTCGTTATCATATGAATAGGATACATCAGTAAATTCAACTAGGGTATCAGACTCTCTAATTTCAAATCCTTCACCAATCTGTCTTTCTTCCGGCTCTTCCAATATTTCAATAATTCTTTTTGCAGATTCTATCGTGACCTTAATCCCTATTATCATGTTGGGTATATTTGCTACTGGTCCAATTAAGAATCCAAGAAGATAAGTAAATGTTAAAAGTTCACCTGGAGTAATTTGTCCTTTTACTGTTAAATATCCACCATACAAAATACAGCTCATATTAGGTACAACCCCTAAAACCATAGATATTGGTGCAATAGCCATACATCTACGATCAGTTTTAAGTTTCTTATCCAAAACATCTTCTGTAATAACCTTAAATTTATCAAACATAATATCTCCCATATTATAAGCCTTTACAATGTATATTCCACTGGTTGTATCTTGAATTATTGAATTTAATTTAGCAAATGCTTCCTGCAATTGTACAGAATACTTACTAATTGCCTTTCCAAGTTTATTAGATGCAAACATGCTGGCAGGTAAAATAATAAGACTAGCAACTAATAGCTTCCAATTTAAATAAATTAAATACAATGATGCTCCTGTTATAAGCAATGGATAATATATTAAATTTAAAAGATGTCCCTCTACAAACCCTTGAATTGATCCTACATCATTATTCATTCTGGATATCATATCCCCTGAATGGTGTGTTTCAATATATTCTGTAGAAAGATTTTGCAGACGGTAAGCTATACGGCTTCTAATGTCTCGAATAACACTTATACCCAAATGACCTGAATAATATTTTATTACATACCTAATCACGCAACTAGACAACATGATTAAAATTATAGATATAACAGTTGAAATAAATACATTCTGATTTCCAGCGATGGCTGTATCTACTACATTTTGCAAAAGTTTGGCTTGGGCCACATCTACACCAGTGCAAAATATTGTTCCAATAAAACACAAAAAGATCATATATCGGTAAGGTTTAACAAAAGTAAATATTGTACCAAGTATTTTTATAGATTTAATATGTTTCATCATCTCCCTCCTAACAAAATAATCCTGATTTGTAATTTATACTAATATTGTATTAATATTAGCAATTAAGTCTTTATATGTCAATATTTTTTTAATATGATCTCGCTCGTTTTTAAGCATATTATTCTATATCTTTTATCTTTTTAATCTGGTATAATAATGTAATGTTTAAATTAGGTATATATAGGTAATGCTACAAGATAGATAATACCTTGTAAAACAACTTATTTTGTGTTATTTTTCAAATAGAACTATTATATATTTTATGAAACATTAAAATCATGAAAGAGGTGCTTAACCATAAATACAAATTATAAAATTCAAGAAAATAAATATAACACTAAGGGAAACCTTACTGAAATTACTATCTTAAAGAAAGATGGAACTGAACTTATTTGTAAAATAGATACATATGATGCTGAAAAAGTAAAAAATGAAGGTATTTGGTTTGCTGAATGGCATAAAGACTATAACAACTATTTAGTACTAACTTCATCTACATCAAAGGTTAATGGAAAGACGGTTTCTATAAAAAAGACAATTGATTCTGTAATTTTAGATGTAAATCCAAAGACTCCTATAAAACATTTGAATGGAGATACATTAGATAATAGAAAAGAAAATTTAGAATTGTACAATAAAAGTTTAAAAAATGACTGCACAAAAATCGACCATGAAACTATGGGCATCATATTAAGAGATAAATATGGAAATCACAAAGAAACTGCTTTAATTTCAATAGAAGACGTTAATAAAGTTATAAAGGATAATTATAATTGGGTTGTCTATAAAAAAGGATCTGAAACTATGGTTGTCGCAAATACTCCTGAAGGCAGAATTCGCTTAGACCGCTTAATTATGAATCCTGATGAAACTATGAAAGTACATCATATTAATCTAAATCCTTTAGATAATAGAAGAAAGAATTTAGAAAATCAACCTATTTAATAATTTTACTTGTATCATTAGTATTTAATAATAAGTAGTAATATAAAGAAAACATGCGTTTCTAGTGTATGTTTTCTTTTTCGTTTATTGTTCCCACTAACTATTTCTATCATAGATGAATTATGTCTTTTTTCTTTGCATTTTTGGGGAAAGTTTTTATTTTTATTTAAACTAAATAGGTATAAACTATTAATTGAAATAGATTAATGAAAATTTGTATGACTAATATGAGGTGGTTAACTTGACTAAATTTGAAATATTATTTGGTGATATAACAAAAATTAAATTTGATGCAATAGTGAATGCTGCAAATGCGTCTTTACTTGGCGGCGGCGGGGTTGATGGTACAATTCATAAGGCCTGCGGAAATGAATTATTAGAAGAATGCAGACATTTAAATGGCTGTATGACTGGTAAATCAAAAATTACTAAATCATATAATCTATACTCTTCTGGCGTATATTGGGTAATACACACGGTAGGCCCAATATACAGAAACAATGGAGCTGAAGAGAAATATCTAAGGAGTGCTTATCGCTCTGTATTTGATATAGCAGCAAATTATTCTGCCTGCTATTTAAAACAATGCAATGAAATTTTAGATAAGAACCTTTATCGCTTTAATTCTAGTAGACAAAAAGAGCATTTTGTAAAAGAATTTGAAGATTATATAGAAGAGCATCCAATTAAAACCCTTGCATTGCCTTCAATAAGCACAGGAGCCTATTCTTACCCACTTAGAGAGGCATGCAACATAGCTTTAGATGAAATATTAACCTTTATTGAAAATTCCCCTGAAACCTTTGATAAAATTGCTATGGTTTGTTTTGATGAAAAGACTTTTAATATGTATGAATCTTTGTATAAAGAAAGATTACAAACTGCTTAAAAAAATTTTAAATTTAATTTATATTTAAAACAAGAAAGAGTTGGTTAACTTTTACGCAGTGTTACAATGAGAATCCATAGGGATTTTCTTTAGTAACTATACTGCAAAGTACCTACTCTTTCTGTTTTTTTAATTATTCATTATATATGTTTATTTATATTATGCAAAATATCTATCTAATAAACCTTTGAAAGCTTTTCCATGTCTAGCTTCATCTTTGCACATTTCATGTACTGTGTCATGAATAGCATCTAAGTTTAATTTTTTAGCAAGTGTAGCTAGGTCCTTCTTACCTTGACATGCACCATGTTCAGCATCAACTCTAGCTTGTAAATTAGCTTTTGTATCCGCAGCTACTACTTCACCTAATAATTCAGCAAATTTTGCAGCATGTTCTGCTTCTTCAAATGCTATTCTCTTATAAGCTTCAGCTACTTCTGGATACCCTTCTCTATCT
>JAJXWH010000032.1 GCA_021781745.1 Bacillota bacterium
ATTATCGTTCACCCGTCCTTAACTGCCTAAGACCATTTATCTTTAGGTGTGTCAAGGGCAACTGGCGAACATCAGTTAACATTAAATGGTAGTCAGACTGATTTTTCATATATTTTTTACACTACCTATTAATTATTTATTTCTTTTTAATTTTATACTTGCATTATTACGAATTTAAAAATTAGCACATAGGTTATTCTTTATATGTCCAACCACTTTATTATCAATTACATAAACATAATACTTACCCTTAGCTGGATCATTTATTACTGCACTAACACCTCTGCAAAGAATCTCTAGGTCCAATTCTTTATCTTCTGTTTCTTTTGCCAAGTTGTAATTAAACTTTACTATAGTCTCTAAATCATTAATTTCTGCTTTTCTTATTTCCACTAAATTTTCACTTATATTATTCATTTTTTCCTCCATATTATGCATTAACTATATTTTAGCACTCAACATTAATCTTAAATAGTACTTTTATGAAAAAATGCTACATTTTTATTTCCATCTATTTTTTATAATATAATTTTAAAAGGTCCCCTTTGTATATAAACAGGTATACAAGAGAGACCTTTAAATTAAAATAGAACTATAGATTAATTAAATTTTACATAGAATGTAATCTTTCTCTAATTTCTCTTAATGAATAATCCCTAATTAATTTACTATCCTTAAAAACAATCTCTAACAAATTATCTTTACATTCTTCCTGTTCTTTTATAGTAATCTCGTCCTTATAAAGGACGTCTTCTCCTTTCTTATAAACGTAGCACATACCCTTTTGAGACTTTTTAAAGTTTCCAGTATCAGTTTTTGGATCTTTAAATATAAACTTTTCTTGTCCATTTATTACAGCATGTGTAGCTTTTAAAGCAAATCCAAAAGTATCACGAGTATTATATTGATAAGTGTATGAGCCAATTCCAAAAGTGCAGTTACTTACTGCAAAGCCCTTTTCTGTAAGGTGCCTGCAAATTTCTTCACACCTTTCAACAGTAATACTGTCTCCATAAATTGTACCTATATGGGAGTTTAAGACTTTATATCCTTTTGAATTAACCACTCCTCCAAAAGTCTCCCATAAAAGTTCAACTGTTCCCTTATATGCCGGACTATCCTTAGGTGCTTCAGCATCTCCACAGATTATTTTAACTGGATCGCCACTATCCCCTCTTATTACTATTTTTCCATCTCTATTTAATATATCTTCTTTTAATATAGGTAGTATATTTGTTATAAGATTCCAATAATCATAAGTATCTGATACTATACTTAATATTCCACTTGGAAATACCTCATTAATCAGCCTTTTATATGCTTTAAGCTCATCTGTTCCGTAGCTGCACATTACACTATGCTCTGTTGAAGGAGTTCCTAAACCTACAATTTCATTTTCAATGTTACAATTATAATATTTTTCTAAATATAGTATTGATGAAATTGTTGCAGTTCCAGTAAATGAAAGCAAATGCCCTGCACTGCTGACCTGTGCACTTTCAATAGAACTAAAACCTCTCATACTAAAATCTCCGCAAGCTTTTGTCACATCTCCATTTTCTACAGTTAAATTATAGTATTTTTCTACTATTTCTCTATATCGATAGGCAATTGTCGCACTTGTCATAGGCTGCCATATATTGCAGCTCATAAAAGTTTCCAAATAATTTACAAGCCATGCAAAGTCATCGTGAGTATTAGTAATTTCAATCATTGGTGTTTTAATATTTACTCTAGTTCCTTCTGGAACTGCTTTTATTTGAATAGGTAAATATCCTAAATCATGAAGCCTTTCTATATGAGTTGTATCTGCTGCAATGCTGCCCATAGTTCTAGAAATAACTCTTTTGTACTCTTTAACTATTTCTTCTTTAGAAGCACTAAAGAAATTATCATTAAAATACTCTATAAGATATTTCTTTAAAAATGATTGAAGACCAAACATAACAACCTTATTCATATTTTCTTTTCTAGACATTCTTGGTGTCCAGTAGCTTACTAGTTTTGTCATGCCTTCTGCATAACACATATGATGAATTGTTTTGTAAAAATCTGTTAACAATAATGGATTTATCATTTTTATTCGCCCCTATCTAATAACCTCAACGCTTAATGCCTCTATAACATCCAATGCTTTATCATGCAGGCTATCATCAAAACTTGCACAAAGTGTTCCATCTACAATTAAATTGGCATCTATATATTGAGATTGGAACGTTACAACATTACTTATTACACACATATTTGTGACAACACCGACCAATTCAATTTCATTTATATCATCCCCTATATCTTCTGTGATCTTAAGCATGTCCTTTGGAGCAATACCGAAGGCGCTTTTATTATAATGAAGAGTATTTTTAACTCCAACAAATTCTTTTAACTTTCCATAAAGTTCATGTCCTTCTGTATTTATATAACAATGAGGTACAGGCAAACTCTTTCCCTCTCTAGTATCTAAATAATTTTCAAAATGAGTATCATAAGTGAATAATACCCTATCCCCATTGTCTAAATATTTTTTTACTTTGCTATAAATACCATCTTCTAATGTCTCTGCTTTCTTAAATCCTAATGCTCCATCAACAAAGTCCTTTTGATAATCAATAACTACTAATAATTTTTTCATTATCTTTTCCTCCTCTTAAATTAACTATAAATAAAAATCCCATTTTACAAATATTATTTAAATAATTGCGGTAACCTCTAATTTATTATGATCCTTTGATAAAATGCTATTTGTAGTAAATACCTTAGTTATTAAATCAGTCTTTAAAATATCTCCATCAAATATTGTATCCTCACAATGAGTTACAGCTAAATAAATTTCTGTAGCACCCATTTCTTTAAGTTTTTTAGCAGTTAATATAAAAGTTCCACCTTTTGAACATAAATCATCTACAATTACAGCTTTGAACTTCTCACTCTCAGTGTTGCCATTAATGTCAAGTTTCTTTATATATCCCGTTTTAAAATCTCTTTCCTTATTTGCAGTCAATACTTTCTCATATTTGATTTGCTTACTATATCGTTTAGCTGCACCAGCATCAGGATATATCAAATATAAATCTTCATTGTTTTTATCAATATATTCAATTGCTTTTTCAGCTAAACTTTTTGACATGTTTATTACTTTTACTCTATCAAGCAATGCAACACAAACGTCTGAATGTGGCTCATATATTGATACCTCATCGAATTTTAAAGCATTTACTAGTCTACACAAATGCTTTAATGTAAAAATAGTCAAACCCTCTGTTCTATCCATTCTGCTATATGGCATATATGCTATAACTAATTTACATTTCAAATTTAGTTCATCTAAATGTCCTTTTAAAAATATCAAATGTGTTATATCATTATCACTTTCAAACTTTAGCTTTATAGTATTAACCGCATTTGCAACATTTAGATTATCACTATTTATTAAGCTTTCTCCATTTGGAAATTTTGTGATATTAACTTTTTCATTATTTAAATAAATCATATTTACAACCCCTCATTTTAAAATTTATGCTCAAAATTCTCATTGAACTTAAATACCTTAGCTGGCCTAAAAGGCTTTCCTTCTATTTTTTCATCAGTTTCTATGATCATGCCATCCATTTTCCTTCTAAAATTCAAAATCTCTTCTCCAAGTATTGCTTCATAGACATTTTGAAGTTCTTTTACTGTAAATAATCTTGGTAAAAGATTCAATGCAATTGGAGTATATTCAATTTTATTTCTAACCCGATCAATTGCGAAATCTATAATCTTATAATGATCAAAAGCTAATTTTTCATTACTGCAATCTAAAATTTTATAATCCTTATTTTTTTTTCTAAGAATATTCCTTTCTGTTTTTTCAATTATTTCATAATCAATTCTCTCCTCTCCATCTTCACTTTCAAGTTTCAATAAATATTTATTAATTAAATATTTCTCATCCTTAGCAGCTTCAATTAAATTTTTTTCTATCCAAAACCATTTTGATTCTTTTTTATTTTTTCCTTTGTTGTAACTTATCTTATCCTTTGAAATTAAAGCTATATTTCCTATACTAATTACACGAGTTCTTGGGTCTCTGTTTACTTCTCCAAAGGTATAAAGCTGCTCAGTATAAACATTATCTATTCCTGTTTCTTCTTTTAATTTTCGAGTAGCACTTTCTTCTAAACTCTCATTATTTCTAATAAAGCCTCCTGGAATCGCAAAGTTTCCCTTATATGGATAATCATCTCTTCTAATTAAAAGGACTTGCATTCCCTTTTTAGGTACTTTACGAGAATTATCCTCTAACCTATCACTAGTTGTAAATATTATTACATCGTTAGTAACACTAGGCCTTTCGTAAACATTCACATCATATTTATTTAAAAACTCTTCTTCACTATTATAAAAATTTTCGTTCTTCACACGAAACACCTCTTTTTGCATTTGATTAATTTAGTAAGTCACTACAGGAAATTCATTCTATTTTTTAAATTTCATAAAATAATTATTTGTTTAATTCATTTAGATATTATCATTTTGATACTATGTATTTATAATACTTCCAAAATAAGTATTTGTAAATACTTATTTGCAATTTTATTAAAAAATTTAATCTGGAGAACCATACAGATCATATTCAAAATATAATAGAAAATACCGCTGTTAAACGGTATTTTGCAAATTTTCGAACTAACTATTATGTTATATGCTTTCTCCTTCCGCCCACTTTCTACATTGTTCTAAACGTGGAGCTGGATCATACCCTTGCTCTTTTCCAAAATTACTAATTAAATCGCATGGAAATTTAGCGCATACTCCACAGTGAGCTAATCCTTTTGATTCACAACAGCATTTGACTCCACATTCTCCTCCCCAAAATGTTTTTTCCATATTAGTACATCCCTTGCAATTCACTTTATCCTTTCTTTCGCAACTACTACAACATACACCACAACGTGATTCACACATTATAATCATCCTCTCTCAAATTTATTTGTTGATTTTCTGCCTTTCATATGTACAGATGCATAAAAAAATAAAAAGATACGGAAAATGCATAATTTTTTCTATATCTTTTATAAATTAGATTTCATATTTATTTTGCAAGGCTGCAATTATATTACTGTACCAATTTTCTGAAGGCTTTCTATCAGGCATTCTTTCGTATAAAAATTTTATCTTATTCCTTACTTCTTGATTATATTTATATTTCTTTTCTTTATAATCTATATATTCTATTAACTTCATTTTCTTAGCTTCCTTTTGTAAATTATCTCTTTGCTTAGAAAATTCAATCCAGGCGCTGCAGCTGCAAGGATTATTAACATGAAGAAGATTGCAGTGATCTGAAAAGAATGAGTCAAGATTCATTCTTGCCCTATAGAGAAGCCCTTTTGTTGCCGACTTTGAGAGCTCTAAAATTTCAGCCGCCTCATCTATAGGTAGCCCAAACATATCAACCAAAGAAAATGCTATTCTTTGATTTAATGTTAATCTTCTTACCATTGCTAAAAAACATCCATTTTGTAAATCTTTAATAGCTTCATCCACAATTATATAATCTTCTGGCAATGGCTCGTTAGATTTTAATAATTTTCCTTCACCTTCTAATTCTAAAATTTCTTCATATGATAATTCTGTTATTCCTTGTTCCTTTCTCATTTTCATGCGAAATATATTAAGACATATGGTTGTAAGCCATTTTTTTATTGCATTAACATCTTTAAGTTGAGAAATATTTTTCCAAGCTTGAATTAACGTTTCCTGCGCAATATCCTCAGCAACACTGGGGTTGCATGAAAGCTTGAGTGCATAATTATAAATATATCTGCCATAATTATCAATAATAATCTCAAAATCCATAATAATTCCTCCAAAACATATCTTGAATATTACCTTAACTTATATTTAATATAGAAAAATTACTTATTTACTTTAAAATATACTTGCTATACTTATGGTTGTAAATAGTTTTACGCTAATCATTTACAATTTAATACAAAATACATAAAAAATAATCAGAATATATTTTATTTTTTATCACATATCCTAAGAACTGGCATAAATTATTTATTAAGTAAGCTACAAATGAAGGAGAGAAACCCTTATGTACAGACATGACGACTGTATGTGTAACCCCAAAAAAGAATATGCACGCGCATATATATTACCTCAAAAATATGAAAATTTGTATTCATGCAAAGAAGGTTTTTCTAAAGGTACAATTTTTAAAGACCTTTACAAGCCAGATCCTTATTATAGCTATTACGATTATGGCTATAGTTATGCGTATGACTACACTAATATGAATTCTGAGGGGTGATATACAAATGCATGCAAAAGAGGCCTTAAATAATATAAGAATATATCAATTTTGTGCTGTAGAGCTTAACCTATACCTTGACAATTTCCCTAATGACAAAAATGCCAGAGATGATTATAATAAAGTTTCTTGCAAATTATCTACTTTAATCCATGAATATGAAAAAAATTATGGTCCATTAACCAATTTTGGTTCTGCCTATGTGGAAAATCCAAGAGCATGGGTAGATACACCATGGCCATGGGAAAATTGTAAATAGGAGGAATAGGAGTTTATGTGGTATTATGTAAAAACATTGGAATATCCAGTAAATCTTAAATGCAAAGATCTTAATATGGCCAAATATTTAATAACTCAATATGGTGGTCCAGATGGAGAATTAAGTGCTGCACTAAGATATTTAGATCAACGCTATACAATGCCAACAGGTAAATCTAAAGGACTTTTGACAGATATTGGTACAGAAGAAATGGCGCATGTTGAGATTATTGCAACAATGGTGTACCAACTTATGGAAAATGCAACAGTTGAAGAACTTAAGAAAGCAGGTCTTGGAGGGTCTTATGCTGATCATAGAAAAGCATTATTTTATGTAGATGCAACCGGCAATCCATGGACTGCAACTTATATCCAAGCAAAAGGAGATGTAATTGCAGATTTACATGAAGATTTAGCTGCTGAACAAAAAGCTAGAGCAACTTATGAAAATTTAATACACTTAACTGATGAACCACAAATTAAAGAAATACTATCATTCCTTAGGGAAAGAGAAGTTGTCCATTTCCAAAGATTCGGAGAATGTTTGGAACATGTTCAAGATGTTATGTGCGCAAAAAAATAGTAAATTCTAATTTATATAAATATTTATATAAATTAAAGACTGCCTTAAAATTAGATAATTTTAAGGCAGCCCCTTATATTTTCTTTGAAATTCTTTTTCAAAGCTGTTTTTCTTACTTATGTTTCTAGTGCACTCATGATTTTATTAAAAAATAGTTCTAACTAAGTTGCTTTTCTAACTGCTCTAAATCTCTTATAACCATGTTTATAACTTCAATCTTTGATTTAGCATATTCATTTTTAGGCAACCATTTTAACCCACTTTCTAAACATTCCTTTGTACTCTTATATTCTTGTAATAATTGTGCTACATTCTCAATCATACCCTAAACACTTTCCTCTCTTTTTCTCTTTTATTATGTGATTTTATTTTTTTAGGTATTAATTCAAGTTCTAATTTTTATTATTGCCTCCTTCCTAAATATTATACGAATTTTTTACCTATAAATTATTATATATATATATTATACCATATATGCATTAATATTTGACAATTTTAATAATGTTAATTTATTTTTAATATTATTCATTAAGTAAAGAAGAATAATATAGGTTAATAATAAAATTCAAATTTACTTACCTTTAAATTTATTAGATCTTTCCATTCAATTTAAAATTAATATTTTCAAAATAATATTCTCCATTATCAACCTTATATAGTTCCCAAAACATCTTATGCTTTTTAGATTCATTGTTAAATTCTTCTTGAAGATTTTTGTTGTTTTTCTTTATATTATTTATGATTGTATTTATATTTATTCTCTTCCAATTATTGTAATCAAATTCCATTTCAGAAAGGATTTTAGAAGTTGTTGAAATTTCAATACTCGGTCCGTTTAAATCTCTTTCTAAATTTCTTAAAGTATAAGAGTTTTGACCTGGATCTAATATTATAAAGTAACCATAGTCAAAAGTACTCCTAATTAGTCTACCATATATTTGTTTTGTTTTAATGCATACTTGAGGATAATTTACATCCTGATATGCTTTATTTTGATATGTTGTTATAGCTCTTAAAATTGGAAATTCTGGACTGTAGTTTGGGATTTTATCAAGCATTACACAGCTTAATGCATCTCCAGGCACATCTATTCCTTCAAAAAAGCCTTTACTTCCTAATATAATGACCTGCCTATTCTTATCATTTAACGCTACAACTGATTTTTTACTAACATGAACTTCAATTTTTGATCCTCTAGTAAGTAATTCTAATTCTTCGTTTACAGCATTTCTTCTTGCATTATTATTAAATAAAACAAGAATGTGCCCATTAATTTTTTGTGCTGCATTAAATATAAACCTAGAAACATTTTTGATATATGATGGTTCATCGTACCTTCCAACATCATTTAGAGCAAAAATCTTTGTTCTTTTTTTTAAATCAAAGGTTGGAGGTATTACAAATTCATTAGCTTTTTCCTGCCCTAAGTGTTTTTTTATTTTATTGAAGGAATTTTCAATTCTAAAAGTTGCTGATAAGAATGTTGTGCTCTTAACATCCTTTAACATATGCTCATTAACTAATTCTCCAACATTTAATGGAACATTTTTAAAATAAAATTCCTTATATTCTGCATCTATTTCTAATACCTTAGCATAAAATACTGAACTTTCTAAAAATTTGTCTAAAACATCGAAATTAGTCTTAAGCTTTGCTATATAATCAGATAAATTTTTATGATCACCATCACCATTGATCTCATCATCTAATGTAATATTTGAAACATAATCGTTTAGTATTTTATATAAAGGATATATGCTCTCTTTTAACATTGATATTTCTGATCCAATTGCTTTAGTTATTCCTTTTAAATCATCTCTTGGAATAAAAAACTCTGTAGTAAAATTATATTCACCGCTAACAAGTCTCATACTTCTAAAGTCATTTAAAAGTATATTTATATTTACGATGATATCATTAACTAAATAAACAAGTTTTTCTTTTTCTATTGTTTCCCTATACCCAAAGCTGGCATTTAAACTTAATAGCATAGACAAAATACTTGGGTGGCCTTTTTCTATCATTTCTAATAGTTCTATTAACTTAGCCGAAGAAAATTCTTCCAAAAAAAAGTCATAGCACTTTTCCATTAAATTATGACCTTCGTCAATAATTAAATGGTTAATCTTCTTTTTTTCAGAATATGGCCAGCACGCTAAAAGGGAATGATTTATTACTGTTATATTTTCTTCTGGGAGCTCATTATATCTTTTTCTTAAGTAACAAGACCGCATGCACTTTTCCAAATTACACTGTTCACTATCACAATTTATTTCGTTAATATATTTATCTATTTCGAAATGTTTTTGGATTGAATAATTAATGCTTTCTATATCTCCATAATTTCCATTTTCACAAAGCCGTCTTAGAAAAAGTAAAGATAAATTACTCTTTTCGCCAACTTCCAAGCTTTCACATTTATTGATTCTCTCTATACAAAGATAATTCCCTTTACCTTTCATGGCTCCATAATTTAACTTGTCATTTAACATAAGCTTTTTAAGTATAGTTGGAATATCTCTTTCAATAAGCTGATTTTGTAATTCTTTTGTATTTGTAGATATAATAAAACTTGAATCATCTTTTTTATTCTTTTGTTTATTTAAATAAGTTTCTATGGCTGCTATAATTACATAGGCGAAAGTCTTACCACTTCCTGTTGGCGCTTCTATGAAAATTCTTTCGCACTTCTCAAAGTTTTCTCTGATTTTCTTAGAAAACTCTTTTTGATCTTTTCTATATTGGTACCCAAAATCTCCACCGTTATTCCAAATTTCTTCAACTTCAAGCAAGTTTTCAAATTTAGAATAATCAATGAGCAATTTTTTTAAGTTATTTTCACTTATCTTATTTTCCTCATAATTAACATAGGGATAATTTTCAATACTAAGAAATGGTGGTTTTAATAAATATTTTGTCCAAGGCCATTTTTTTAAATATGTATAATCTTTTAATATTATATTGTATAAAGATATATTTTTCTTTGAAATACGTCTTTCCTCTCTATCCCATTGTCTTAAAAGCAAAGAATTTACTACTTTCAAAGTATCTATTGAATCCGATAATCCTCTATGCAATTCAGTTTTATTTAAATTTGTTATATCCCTAGTTAAAGCATCTAAATTATATTCCTTTCTCCAAGGCTCTAGTATTGCAGCAAATTCCATAGAATCTATTATTTCATTTTTAATTTCTGGAATATGAAAAGCAAGAAATTTTCTTTCAAAGTTCGCATTATGGCATATCAAAGGTAAATCTTCTAAAAACTCCATAATTTCTGTCTTTATAGAATTTAAAGTTCTTGCACTCATCAATTCTCCTTCATTTAATCCATTGCAAAGGCTATAAATACTAATTGGAACCCTTCCTCTAGGCCTTATTAAAGTTTCATAAGTAGTTATACTGCCATCTTTAATTTTAACTGCCCCAATTTCTATAATTTCTGAACTATTTTCATCAAGTCCAGTTGTTTCAATATCTAAATATATTACATTATCCAAAATACTATAAAATTCTTCCAGCATATTTTCTCCTACTTTTCACTTTAAATCCTTTTGTACTTATTCTAAAATCAATTATATCATAATTTAAATGATTGAACATGATTTTAACGATTACCTCTTAATATAGCTGAAAAAACGTCCTCTGCTAGTCTTAGTCCACCATTATAACCTGCATAACTTTTATCCATTATTAATTGTTCAGAGACTGGCGTGCTAATTCCAAGATAAAAACCATTTAAATCCTTTGAAATCTCTTCATCTAAACTGCTACCTAGAATAAATGGTTTCAACCCTTGGAGATCTTTTTTTATTTCTTCTTTTATAACACTATAATCATCAGCAAAAATCAATTTTTAGGTGGTTCACCAGCAAGCATAAGATTTGCTTCTTCCTCAGATAGATCATAATTCATAAATGTCTTAAAAAAGTATTTAGTCTCTTTTACCATATCTATATTAGTAAATTTATCTGGATTAATAAGTTTTGCCATCCATTGTATCTGCAATGCTTCTTCAGCAGAATATCTATCCCAAGAAAAAGCTCCATCAGGATTTATAACAACTTTCCCATTCTTCACAGCATTTAAATTATTCCAGATTGGATCATTAGTTATTTTACTACTATCTGTTTCACTCACTGCAGCACTATTTTTTATTCCGTTTCCAGTTAATACTCTTCCCATAAGTATCATATCTGGATTCCACTGAAATACTTGTTCTAACGAGGTTGCTTTACTCTTCCCAGTAATATTAGCAACATTTATTCCTCCAGCAAGTTCTATTCCTGATGTAATTATTGCATCTTTTCCATCCACAGTTAATGGCGAAAAGCTAGCAAGATGCAATATCTTAGGCTTTTGCTCAGTAGGAATTTTAGAAGTCACATTACTTATCATCTTCATTTTTTCATCTAAGTATGAAATATACTTTTCAGCATTTTCCTTAGCGTCCCCACCAACTATAGTTCCAGTTAATCTAACACATTCTTTTAAACTTTCAAGGTCTGTAAAATTTACTTGGACAACAGGTATTCCCAGGTCAATTATCTGTTTTGCAAGCTTGTCATTTAAAGACATAAATACAATATCAGGCTTAGTCTTTATAAGTTCCTCTACATTTACTTCGCTTGCATCTATACTAAATGTTGTAACTGCATTTTTGAGATTTGGATTAGCTTTATATAGCCATGGTCTTACCTCCGGAGTTAAAGTTGTCGCTACTATTTTATCTGCTGCTCCAATTGTGGCTAATATTTCATTATGCGCACCCCATGCATCTGCAATTCTATTAATTTTAGCTGGAATTTCAACTTGTGAACCGCTGCTATCTGTAATTGTTATAGTTTTTTCCGCATTATCAGCAGTCGTTGTTTTTTCCTCATTTTTTGAGTCTACAGATTTACCACATCCCACCATCATAGAAATTATCATAGTTAAACATAATATAATCGCGATAAATTTTTTCTTGTTCATTTTTAACACTTCCTTATTATATTATTTTAGTAATATGCCACAATATTACTAAATCCCTGTAATCTACAATTATTTTTTTAATAAATCTTATAGAATTAATGAATAAATATATAAAAAAAAGGACACTAGCATTACACTAGAGTCCTTCTTTGAACATCTTTAACTATTTATAGTAATTATAATATACCTTTAATCACAACATGTCAAGTTTTCGTTGGCTCTTATTAGTTTATATTAGTTATTATTTGTTTATAGTTGGTCGTTCTTAATAGATTTTCTTTAATTATATTGCACTAAACATTAAATCATTGAAATTATATTATTTCTTTCATAAAATTCATTCAATATACAAAGAAATTCATGCATATCACAATTTCCTGCTCTTTCCCCTATTCCATCTAGTGTGCAATCTACATACTTTGCACCGCTTTTTACTGCTTCAAGAGAAATTGAAGTTGCCATTCCAAAATCATTATGAGCATGTATTTCAATTTCTATTCCAGTATTATCAATCAATGTTTTAACAACATCTTCAACCATAGATGGTATTAAAATTCCTACAGTATCCGCATATCTAATTCTGTCTACCCCAAAACCTTTAACTAAATCACATAATTTTATAAGATAATTTATTTCAGCCCTTGAAGCATCTTCAAATCCAACAGTAACACTATATCCTTTATCTCTAGCAAGGAATATGCATTCCTTCAAATTATCTTCAACCCACTTTTTATCTTTCCCCAAATTAGAGTATATTTGGATATCAGAAGTAGGAACACTAATATGAATTATATCTGGATTACATTCAAACGAATCTATTATATCTCTTTTATTCATTCTATTCCAAGTTGAAATTAATGAATTTTTTCTATTATATAAAATTCTCTTAATACACTCTTTTTCTAAGTCTCCCATTACTGGTATTCCAGCTTCAATTTGATATATATTGCTTTGATCCATAAATTTAGCTATTTCAACTTTTTCATCAATTGAAAATGCTCTACCTGGACTTTGCTCTCCATCTCTTAATGTTGTATCAACAATACGACCCCTTTGAAAAAAATCATTCTCTTTATTCATATTCATTCACCTCATTCTATTTTAAAAGTATGTTATTTAATTAGTAAAATCAGCATAAATTGCTGCATTTCATATATATTTCTTTTATTTCTTTATCCTCTAATCCTCTTTTCTTTTGAGTACTCATTTTTCTAACTTCTTCTAACATTTTGCTTAAATTGTTACATGCGTACTCAATGTGCAATTCTTTTAATTTTATTTCTAATGAACTAATACCTGAATGTTTACCAATTATTATTTTGCGTTCCCTTCCAATTTTACTTGGATCATAAGGTTCATATGTGCTTGGATTTTTAGCTATTCCATTTACATGAATACCTGATTCAACATTAAAAATATCTTTTCCTATAAAAGGCATATTAGGCTTAATTTCATGCTCTGTTATTTCTTCAAATAATTTAAGCACCTCTGGAAATAACACATAATCTCCACGAATATCTATTTTTTCTAAAAACTTAATTGATCCTAAAATTCCTTCTAGTGGAGTAAATCCTCCTATTCCAGAAAAAGTTGTAACTATTTTTTCACCTCCAGCTCTAAACCACTCTAAACTCATTGCTGTAGAAGCTCCATATTTATTTTTGATGCATATTTCTAAATTCTTGCCAAAAATTTCTTTTATATTTTTAAAAATCTCTTTATATTCATAAAAGATAATATCATCTAATCCAACGATTCTAAGATTCTTTTCCTCTTGATCTAATTTTTTTGATACATTTTTGCATACATTATAATCTGAAATAATTTCTTCTATCTCATTACTTAATCTTATATTTATTTCCTTAGGAAATGGAGATAACTTTTCAAATAATTCTGTAGGCATTTCAATATAATCACTTCCTATTTTATATAGCAACTCAACTAATTCAAAAAGCTGTGGAATTCTTCTCAAAAGTCTCTTTCCATACATTTGATTAAGCACAACTAATGTCTTATCAATAATTATTAATTTTCTTTCATTCATAATTCCAAACACATCCTTTTATTTTTTAATATAACAGCATAAAGGAGCCTATTTAAATATATCAAATAGGCTCCTTTGCCGACAAAAGCCTAAGAATAAATATATCCTTAGACTTCATTGCCTTTATTAAATCTATTATTTCCCTTATTACTATATTATTAATGAAAAATATATAAATTATATTATATTATTTGCAAATTTTAATGACTGGTCTTCATCTAAAGTTCCAATTGCATCTGCTCTACATTGTTTGCAATGGTACATTTGAGATATATGTACTTCACATTTTTTTCTCAAATCCATTATTTCTTTATCACTAGCTAATGAAATTTGTTCAAAAACACTGCCCTTAACTGGTATCATTTTTATTATGTTTGTTACTGTAGCACCTAGTTCTTTAACTTTCTTAGCTATATCTTCAATATGATTATCATTAATCCCTTTTAACATAACTATGTTGACTTTACATACTACACCTCTATCAGCTAAATACTTAAGTCCAGATAACTGATTATTTAATAATATCTCTGCACCCGATTCACCACTATACGAAATCCCTAAGTAATCTATATATTTATAAACTTTGCCTGTTATTTTAGGATCTACACTATTAATAGTTATTGTAACATGTGTAACTCCAAGATTTATCAATTCTTCGCAATAAAACGGAAGCATTAATCCATTTGTTGAAAGACAAAATGTTACTTCTGGATCATATTCCCTTATTAATGTAATTGTTTCTTTTACCTCTTGAAAATTAGCTAAAGCGTCTCCAGGTCCCGCTATACCAACGACTGTTAAATTCGGTATTTTCTCTTTAACAATTTTATATTTTAAATAAGCGTCCTTAGGTTGTAGCACCTCAGTAGTTACACCTGGTCTGCTTTCATTTGCACAGTCATATTTTCTTACACAATAATTACAGCTAACATTGCATTTAGGTGCAATAGGTAAATGGATCCTTGCATATTTATGTGCAGAATCACAGCTGAAACAAGGATGTTTTTTAGTTTTTTCTTCAATATTACATAAGTTATTTTTTATGTCTATTGAATTTATTATCTCCACAACAATTCGCCTCCTAGTAAATTTTAATTTACTTCTCGTTTATTTATTATCAGAATGTAAGTCCTATAGAAAGGCTTTTCATATCTACGGGACTTACACCCATCTATACATTTTTTTCTTAGTTTATACTTAATTTTAATATTCTGCTAATATACTGATTATTTTACACACACACTATTATAATATTTCAGTTCCTGATTCTCTGTCTCTTACTCTATAGGCTTCTTTAACTGGCAATACAAATATCTTTCCATCTCCAGGAGAACCCGTAGAATTAACAGCAATTATAGTATCTACGACTGTTTTTACTTTATCATCACTTACCATCAATGTGATTAATCTCTTAGGAATTAGTCTTCCCTTTTCAGAGACACTTTCATCATAAGATGCTGGAACCTTCTTTCCTGACTCTATAAAAGTCTCAGCTATGGCTTGATCTAGTGATTTTTTCCCTCTACCAAATACTTTTATAAATGTAACTGCTGGAAATCCAGCTTCATAAAGCGCTTCCTTAGTCTGGCTTACCTTATTTAGTCGGATAATACACATTATCTCTTTCATAATTATTTTCCTCCTCGCTTTTACAAGCCTTGTCTTCCACTACTAACTGTATAAACTTCTTCAACTTCAGTTACAAAAATCTTTCCATCACCAAATGTTCCTTTATCCCCTGTTCTGGCATTATCCATAATAATCTTAATTACTTCATCCTTTGCATCGTTTCCTACAGTTATCATAAGCATTTCTTTAGGAAGTTCATCATATTCAACACTTCCAACTCTTATTCCCTTTTGTTTACCTCTCCCAAATACATCCGTCTTGGTAATTTGAGGATAACCAGCTTCTAATAGCGCTGCTAATACTGCATTTACCTTTTCTGGCCTGATAATTGATCGAATCATGTACATAATTTAACCACTCCTATCTTTTTAATATATTACTAAAGCAATATCTCATTATTATGAAAACTGCTTTGGTACTAAATTTAATGTATTCTTAACAAGAAAAGGTCTAATTCATTAAATGAATTAGACCTCATTGTCATTAATTATATTAATATATTATTAAGTTTCACCAATTACTTCACCTAATCGAGAAACATCATATCCACCCAAACTAGATACTTCCGCCTTAAATTCTTCTGATCTAATAATATCTAAAACAGCATTAACACCAGGTAAATTTAAATCCTCTTTTTTAATAATTAAATCATATTGTTCTTTTTGAAGTGGAACAAAATCAATATCTTTAACTTGATAAGATGCTTTTTCTGAACCTAATCCAAAATCTGCTTCACCTCTTGCAATAGCACTAGCAACAGCAATATGTGCAAGGCATTCTCTTTCATAGCCTATAATACTTCTAGAAGGAATTTTCATCTCCTGTATTCGTTCATCTAATAAAACTCTTGTTCCGCTACCTTTTTCTCTATTTATTATTGTAATATCCTTTCTCCCTAAGTCATCCCATGACAAAATGTTTTTAGGATTTCCTTTTGCAACATAATATCCTACATTTATGTATGCTAGATTAATTAAAATACAAGGTGTACCTGGAAGCATTTTTTCAACAAAAGGAGTATTATATAATCCAGTTTTTCTATCCCACATATGTGCTGTTGCTATTGTAGCTTTACCTTTATATAGTGAGTAAAGACTATTATAGCTACCCTGATAATATCTTAAATTATGAATACCACTAATACGCATTTCCAAATGACGTGATAATATGTCTAAAATTATATCTTGACCACAGATAATAAATTGAGATGCCATATTATAATTAGTAATATATGAATTATTAAGGCTTCCAATTAACTGAACAGTTTCTTTCTCCTTAAAATTATTTTCCTCATTATTTAATACAGTCTTTGTTTTATTTTTATATTCTTCTACATCCTTTAAATCTATACGTAATTTCTTTCCAACTTTATATGAATTAATGGAATTTTTCTTAATTAGTTCATATACAGTACTCTTGGATATCTTTAACATGTCAGCAACTTCTTGGGGTGTTAGTGGGGTATTATTCTCCATAAAATGCATCCTTCTTTCCTAATGTAATACGATACTTTTACTATAGCAATAAATACATGCCATTTCAATAACCTAGCAATAGGCCCCATTATGATAAATCCTCCGTCATGTTGCTTTAAATTTCTCAATAAATCCTCAATATTTTATCAGTCTAAGGTTTACTTAAAACTTTCTGCCCAATCAATCTCCTTTGATCGATAAGCTCTTTCCCAATCATTCCCTATTATCTCTAACATATTAAGCATTCCATCATATCCCATATAAGCTCTATCAACATATACATCTCGGTTTGTCGGAGAAAAATTATCAAAAGCAAGTTTAATTCCAACTTCTTCTCCTATATATTTCTCCCATGAAGAACCTATAATAGAATCTACATAAACAGATTTTAAAGCTTCTTTTATCTGATAGCCATCAACACCAAAAGCAACTTTCGGATTAATACACAGTTCTTTTAATTCCTTATCTAGAATTTTACTCATTTCACTATTACTTGATCTTAAAAGTATTAACTCAGGAATCATTTCTAATTCCTTAAATAACATTCTAACTAGGCCTATTCCCATGGTTGCATCGGCTGATATTGCTATCTTACAGTTACGATATCTTGGGATAATCATAAGCGCTCTTCTTCTAAGGATGCTAATCACAGAATCTTCACCTTGTTTAATTAACTTCTCTACTCTTTTTTCAATTTTAAAATATTTTCCTAACTCCCTTAACCATCTTGCAGTATTTTCTAAACCAATAGGTAAAGGAATATCATTAAGTATTAATGGAACATTAAATTCTTCCTCCATCTTTTTACAGAATTTATACCCTACATCTTGACTCAGCAAAATATTTGCAGATGCTTTACTTGCATCTTTTAAATCTTCTAAAGAAATATCATATGGTATTACAGTTTGAACTCTTATTCCTAAAAAATCCAATGAACTCTTTAACCAATTTAAATCTGCCCACCACGTTGGATTTATGCTGCCTTGAGGAGCAATTATATTTACAGTATTAGCAATTTTATCTTCACTTTTTTCAATAAAATTCAATAATTCCTTAAGACCTATATCTATACCGTCATAAGCATTTCCTCTAAAACCACCTGCAAATACTGGTATTAATTTAGATTTAACTTCACTTTGAAGCGAATCACATAATCCTTTTATATCTTCACCAATAATATCTGCTGCACATGTTCCTACTACAAACATTACCTTTGTATTAAAAGTATTATCAGCTTCCTTTATAAGATTAGTAAGTTTTTCTGATGCACCTAAAATAATATCTGATTCAAATAATCTCGTACATCCTACCTTTCTCTTGGTAAAATCAACTTCATGACTATCAAACGCAGATGCTACCGTAGATGAACACCCTTGAGGAGAATGTATTACAATGCTTACATCTTTTATTCCAGCTATTACACTTGAAACTCCTTCTAAAGCACATCCAATTAACGGATCTTTACTATGATTACAATTACTAAACTTTAACTCATCATACATTTTCCTCTTCTCCTTTCCCCATACATAGTGCAATCCGGAAGATCACTTCCAAGTTTAGAAGTAAGTGAATTTGAAGTTAATCCTACACTTTCTTCTGGAAATACTATTTTTTTGAACATTGCACTCCTCTCTCTAAAAGAATACTGAAGTGCTGTGTTAATACACTTCGCCACCTTCAATGCACCTTTAAAACCAAATCTAGGTCTATTTAAGATTGCATTTAAATCAACAACAGGAATCTTAGGAAAACTTAGGGAAGAACCAAAATAAACTGTAGTTTCCGGATTTAAATCACCAATAAAACTCATTAATTCTTCTTCAGTTTGTTTCATAGATTCATATTTTCCAAAAGCCAAGGTTCCTTTAGTAATTAATATTTTAGGATCCATACCTGTCTCTAACAAATAATCTATACTAGTTTGTCTTGCATCAGTGCTCCAAGGATGAAAATTATATATTATTGGATCCATTTCAAAATCTCTTTCTAACATATGTGCAATGGATAAACATTTTACAGCATCATGTCCTTCTATTATTGCTGTTTTTCCTTTTAACTTTTCCTTAGCTTCTTCAAATTCTTGTTTTATTTCTTCAAATTCTTTCTTTATTAAAGCCTCCGCTTCAGCTTCCATGTGTAAGTATTTTGCCGCACCCTTAAGCCACTTTTTTGTAGCTTCGATACCATAAGGTAGTATTGTAGAATTTAATGGTGTATTAAACTCTTTTAGCATGGTATTTCCCATAGCATAGCCAATGTCTAAACATAAAGCACAATTTACTGCTACACTTGGTGCTCTCTTTAGTTCTTCCAAGGTACAGTTACCAGCTATAATAGAATTAACCTTTGCTCCCATTTCAGTTACAAGCCTAATTAATTCTTTAACATCTGTCTGAACCTCAGTTCTCTCAGCTCCCATCTTTCCACCAACAATATTTACTGAGTGTTTTAATTCTTCCTTTAATTCTTCACTTGGAGGATCCATAAGCTTTACCATCTGTTCAAAAACTAAGTCAAATCCACTTCTGTATTCCCCTGCAAATCCTTCACAATGTATCGCCATAATTTCTGCATCTATTTCTTTGCTCTTTTTTTCAACAATTGCATCTATATTATCTCCTATAATGCCTGTAGCACAACTTGATGCTACAAAAATCACATCAGGATGATATTTTTCATCTACTTCTGAGATTGCTCCATCTAACTCTTTATCACCGCCATAAACTACCTTTTTTTCATCCATATTAGTACTTATGACAGGTTCATATAATGATCCACTATTTCGTGAATTTGTTAACTTATAAGTTTTTTTAACTCCATAAGCACAGCCGCTAGGACCGTGTGTAATAATAACAGAATTATTTATTCCACTTAATATTTTGGTTGCTGTCCAAAATTTACAAGGACGTGTATGACTACCTTGAAGACTTGTTGGAATTTTTCCTTCCTTTGCTAACCTATACAGTTCACTTAATCTTCCTTGAAAAACTACATTACTATCTGATTTTGTACTCATAACATTCATCCTCCTTACTTTTAATGCTGCCCCAATTAAAAACTAATTGGTTTATATATAGGGCAGCGACTTGAAATTTAAATATCCATTTTAAACTAATAAACAGGATATTCCACCAATAACCATTCCTGTGGCTAAAACACTAGCCATCTTTGGCATTGAAAGTTTAGCATTTTCATTATTTCTACTTTTATATGCATCTGATACAACTATAAATATTGCTCTAGATACAGTAAATAAGATTATTCCTGCTACAAAGGACATTATTGGTTGATCAATCTCTTCAGGTATAACAATTAACGCTCCTATTGGTATTAATAAGCCTACTATAGATGACATAATAAATCTAGTTTTGTCTTTAACCCCATCTAGTAATGCAAAAGTCGCCATTCCTTCTGGAAGCTTATGCAATACTGCCCCTACTAGTATAAGTGGTGACATTGTACTACATAAAGTTTTCAAAACTACGCCTTCACAAAAGTTATGAAATCCCATTCCTACAACTGAAGTATAACTGCCTGCTTTCTTTAGAAACTTTGTTATACTAAACATAACTATTATTCCAATCCCGCATATTATAAAACCTAGTGAAAAATTTTCTGTTGAATCTGGTAATATATCCATTAATACAATTGCAAATGCAAATCCTAAACCCAGACACGATAAAGTAATTCTTCTAATGGAGTTCTTTGTTTTATAAAATATAAATGCACCTGTCAGCTCTGCAATTACTAAAATTAGTATTAATATAATAAGTTTTATATCCATAATAATCATCCTCCTAAATTGTATTTTTAATATGGAATATGTCCTAATACCTTAATTAGGACATATTCTCTATATATAAAATTGTGAGATTTTATCAGTTTTTATAATAAGTATGTTTTTTACCAAACATTTAATACCCATTCTCTTTCATGCTTATATTCCATATGTGAGAATAATGCATTTGCCATAGTTTCAGCTAAATATATAGCACCATTATATCCAACAACTGGATTTCTATATATCCCAGCTCTATCAAAAGTAGGGAATCCTACTCTAACCATAGGAATTTCATTATCAATAGCAACATATCTACCTTTTGAATGTCCCATGATTAAATCTACTTCTACTTCTTTATTTTTTATTCTACTTTCTAAATCCCAAAGGTCAGCATTAGTAATGATTTGCATATCAAAATCAACTTTATTTTTCAATTCTTCAATTCTTGGATCTTTAGAATATCCTTTATTATCATCACCTAATAATAATAATATAGGTTTCATTTCACATTCTAAGCAGAATTCTGCTAATGCTAAAACTAAATCCGGATCACCATAAATAGCAACTTTTTTATCAGCAAAGAACATGTGAGCAAGGTCAGCTATTGCATCAATTGCTTTACCACGTTCTATAGCTAAAGATTGTGGTACTTTTCTATCCGTTAATTTTGTTAAATTCATTAAAAATTTATCTGTATTTTTAATTCCTATTGGCATACTATCAATTACTGCTGGTACCTTAAACTTAGTTTCTAAAGTTTTAGCTGCTTTACCACCTTCATACTTACATAAAACTACTGAAGCTTTTGCATTAGCACTGTCTTCTAAATCTTCAACAGTAGTGCTACCATATGCAAATGAATCCTTACCTGGCATAGTTGGAGCATCAAAACTCTCAGTATCCATCAAAAAATTACCTTCGATTTGCATTTCTTTGAATATATGTTTAACTTCTTTTACATCTCCTGGGTTTACCCAACCAGTAAACACATTGATTTTATTATTTTTCTTGCCTTCTTTAGCTACTTTTGTTACAATGTCATTAATAGCATTATCGTAACCAGTTATTTGGCTTCCGGTATAACTTGGTGTGTGGACTGGTACTAATATTATATTACGTTCAGGGAATTCCTTCTTAATTCTCTTTTCTAATTTTAGTACTAATCCATCTACATCATCACCTATTGTTTCTGTTGAACATGTTGTTATAATTGGAAGAATCCTTAAATGTGGATATCTACCTATCATAGTGATTACAGCTTCCTCAGCTTGAACAAGTCCTCCAAAAACAGCAGTACTCTCATGAACTGATGATGAAGCGATATCAAAGTTCTCATTAAAATGTTGTGCAAATAATAGTCTTACGAACATACAACATCCTTGTCCACCATGTACTAGTGGTATGCAATCTTTAATTCCTATACCTACAAATTGAGCACCCGCAGGTTGGCAAGTGAATATAGGATTTATTATTCCTTTTCTTTCTTTTTCCTGTAAAGAACAAGACATACTTTCACCTCTTCTCCTAAATTAATGCTTTTGTGTTTTTTAATATTACTGTTAATAGTATGAAACATTAAGCTCTCCATTTAATGAATTTGTAACGGTAACATCAATTAATTTCCCTTTAACTCTATCAATTAATTCTGTAACGCCTTTTTCATTTAAACCTTCAATAAATTTCAAGTCTCTTTTTATATCATTGACAACAATTTTAGCTTCACTATAATAATGTTTATCTGTTAAGCTGTCACCTAAAGAACACTTTCCAGTTATTAGTAGTTCTTTTGCTGCGTCTAAAATACCGTTAATGTTGTTTTCTCTATCCCAATTTCTTGAATAGAATTGCCATAAATATTTTTTTTGAATATATTTATATAATTCATTTACATTACTTTCCACAATCTTCACCTCTCTCAATAAGTATTAAACTGATTCACTTATTATTGCTTTTGATTGTGCTACAATATCATCAGCAGCTAATTTCATCATCGGGCTGTTTACAGCATTATATATATCTCTTGCCATATTTACTGCACCTTCAAATCCCATGTATGGTCCATTATGATAAGCATGTCCATTAACATAAGGTAAATGAACTTTCTTTATCAAATCTCCTACTCTAGGTCCAGTGAAAACTACATCTGGATGTACCATTTCTAACACATCAAAGAATTCTAGCTCATTAGCATCATCAATATATATAGCACCTTCATGACCTCTTGAAATAACTTTTTCAAAATCTTCTTGATGACCAAATTTTGAAGACATTGCAACAACTGTCATTCCCAAATCATCTTCTAAAGCTTTAGTCCAGTGCCACAATCTTGGTCCTCCTGTCCAAATAGCAACTTTTTTACCATTTAAACGTTCCTTGTACCAATCCATCTTGGCTTTATATTTTCCCATTTCTTCTTCAATAAGAGCTTCAACCTTGTCTTCAATACCGAAGAATACACCTACTTTTCTTAAAGCATCAGCTGTATAACTAAATCCCCAAGTATCAACATCAAGTCTTGGAATTCCGTATCTCTTATTAAGTTCATTAGCAAGATATCCTGCTGATCTTGCACAGTTTACAACACTTACTTGCGCTCTATGCATTGAACGGCACTCATCATATGTTGCATTTCCTGTAAAGTCAGCAATTATTTGTATTCCTAATTTCTCCATATATCCATGTAATACATAAGCATCACCTTGAATATTATAGTCACCAATTAAATTAACAGTATATTCACTAGTAATCTCTGGTTCAACAGTCCCAACTTTTTCATTTATCCATCCAATGTTAAGAACGTGATGCCCTTTTGATTGGCTTACTCCTGCAAATCCTGGACATTCAACAACAAATATATCTACATCCCCTAATTCTTTTTCTACCTGTTTTGCAACAGCCTTAGGGTCATCACCTATTAATGCAGTAGCACATGTTGTATATACAAACATTCTCTTTATATCTGGCATTTGTTTAAAAGCTTCAATCATACTAGCTTTTAATTGTTTTTCTCCACCAAATACAACATTACTTTCTTTCATGTTTGTTGACCAAACATATTTTAATTGGAAATTGTCATTATCACTTGGATATCTTTTTGTATGCCAAGTATCATAAGCACATCCAACAGGACCATGTATCATTTGAATTGTATCTTTTAAAACTCCACCTATAACCAGCTTAGCTCCACAGAAAGCACATCCTCTTTCTGATAATGTGCCAGGAATAGTTTCCTCATTTGAAAGTGGTAAAAATTCTGTTATATCTTCTCCTGGAGCCTTTATATAACAATGCTTTTTACGTTCTGGTATAAGCTCGTCACTTTTAAATAGCGTTAATGGCATTTGCTACACCTCCTATTATTTTTTATTCAGCTATTCCGTATTTAACAACCATAGCTTCTAATTCATCCATGCTTAATGGTGTTGGAATTACAAAGTTTTCATTATTTATAATCTTTCTTGCAAGTTCACCATACTCTTTAGCTTGATTACATTCTGGATCATATTCGATTACTGTTTTCTTATTAAATTCTGCAACTTGAACTACATTATCTCTAGGTACAAAGTGTATCATTTGAGTTCCAAGTGCATCTGCAAATTCTTTCATAAGTTCTTTTTCTCTATCAACATTACGGCTGTTACAGATTAATCCACCTAATCTAACTCCACTTTGATTTGCATATTTAAGTAATCCACGGCAAATATTATTTGCTGCATATACTGCCATCATTTCACCTGATGTTACAATATAAACTTCTTGTGCTTTACCATCTCTAATTGGCATTGCAAATCCTCCGCAAACAACGTCACCTAATACATCGTAGAATACATAATCAAGATCTGGAGTATATGCTCCTAAATCTTCCATTAAGTTAATTGCTGTTATAACTCCTCTACCAGCACATCCAACTCCTGGTTCTGGACCGCCTGATTCAACACCTTTAATTCCTAAGAATCCGTCTTTAACAACTTTTTCAACTGTTATTGCATCTTCGCCTTCTTCTCTAAGCATATCCATTAAAGTATCTTGTGGCTTTCCTCCTAATATCATACGAGTTGAATCTGCTTTTGGATCGCAACCGTGAATAAATACCTTTTGATTGTAGAATTTAGCCATTGCTGAAGCAGTGTTTTGTTGTGTAGTAGATTTCCCTATTCCACCTTTTCCATAGAATGCGATTTTTTTCATAATAAAAACTCCCTTCGTGTTTTAATATAGTTTAATAATTTTAATATATATTTTAATCATTATAATTAAGAAGTAATACTATTGACTAAAAATATCATTTTTCAATAATATAAATCTTATTATTTTAATGATGTAAAATCTAATAATTATAAAATATATGCGCCGTTGCACTTAACTTATATGAAGTTTTAATTTTTGTATCTTAATTACACAAATTTAAATATACGTCGTTGTATATGGAAAATTTTTCGATTTGATTAAGAACAAATTCTGTATGTTATAACTACTTAAGTTACTTAACTATACATCTTTGTATAATAGAAGTATTTAGAATTATACTTTTAAGATAATGCGTTATAACTATCTGAGATTGTAATTATACGCCTTTGTATAAGAAATTTTATTTTACTAAACAAAATATGATTAATTTGTTTATTTGTATGCTGTTCTACTATATCACATTTAATCACATTTCGTTTAGTTTTGTGTGGAAATAAATAACGATTGTGCTATTTATTTATGATCTTGTAGTTATTTTACGTTCAATTTTATAGTTTGTCAATAGTTTTTTATTTATTTTTCCACTTAGTTTTGTTTCATATATTTTAGTACAATTTGATGTCATTTAATTTGACTTTGTAGTCATTTTACGGGTATTTTTTGTTAATGTCAACATATTTTTGATTAATTTTTCCCATATTAGTAAGTTTGTTTGCAGTTAAAATTAATTATATGTAGCAAAAACTAGTTGATTTTATGCATTATACCTTCTATAATTATAACAATACATCACGTTTAGACCAATTTCATACATTGCGTCTGAGTTAATTGTATATTAATATATTATTTTTAGGAGAGTGATTTATATGAATTCAATTGCAGTTTTATTAAATGATAATAGTGAGACATGCTCTTGGCTAGACACTGGAGAAATTAAGCTTTATAAAAAAGAAAATGAAGAATGGATAGAATCTAAAAGTCTGCCATATTCTATTTCAACTAATAGCAGTATCGTTAATATAAGAAAAAACTTATCAAACTTAATAGAAAAACTAGATGACTGTAAAGTATTAGTAGCAAAAGAGGTTTCCGGACAGCTATTTAGTATTTTAGAAGCATATTGTTTCAATGTTTATGAAATTAACGGAACTCCAAGTGATTTCTTAGATTCTGTATTAATTTCTGAAACCAAACTTCAGAAAGAAGAAGCCCTCTTAGCATCTCAAGCCACAAACAAATTTTTCCCTGAAAAAATAGATAAGTACGGAAATTACACTATAGATCTAAAAAAACTATTACAAGAAGATGGAACAGTTTCATCTAAGCAAATTTTAATCCCTTTTTTAAAAGAGGAGGAATTTGAAAGTTTAGAAGTCGTTTGTGATCATGTCCCTAAATGGTTTGACAGAGAATTAGCTAATATGGGCTACAACTATCATACTATTATTCGTAAAGACGGTAATATCAGTGTATCAATTTTCCCTACGCGCAACTCAAAATAAAAAATTAATTAGATTAGGCATTTTATTTAATTATATAATGTAGAGGAGGACTAATAATGGAGACTTTTGTAACTAATTATGGAGAAATTTCAGGAATATCTAGTTATAACTTATACGAAAATGGTAACTTAAAAGATTGTACTACTAAAAAACCTAATGTTTTAAAAACAAAATACGGAGCTCTAATTCCTCAATACGACTATATTGATATTAGACGTAAGTATATTAAATCAATTTCATTTTATCCAGATGGAGTAATTCAACGCATATCATTAAATGAACAAGCACCAATCAAAACATCTATAGGAATTATAAACTCTGAATTAATTACATTCTACCCTAATGAAAATATCAATAGAATTTTCCCTTTAAACGGACAGCTTTCTGCTTATTGGGACGAGGAACAAGAATATAACTTAAGCAAAGAAATAAGCTTAACCTTTCCTTTTGGAAATTATAATTTAAGAACAACCGGAATATATTTTTACGAAAACGGTAATGTTAAAGGCTTCTCACTATGGCCAAACGAAAGATTAGAAATAGATACGCCTCTCGGCATACAATCAGTTCGACTTGGTATTTCACTTTATGAAAACGGAAATATAAAAGCTTTCGAACCAAGCGCCCCAATTTCCATTTCAACTCCAATAGGAAATATTTTAGCATTTGATGCAAATAATTACACATTCTTTAAAGAAATAAAATCAGTTAATTTTTCAGAAGATGGTTATATCGAATCTCTTCTTTCATCAAAGAATAAGGTTACAGTAATTGATTCTCATAAGAAAGTTTATGAATTCGAGCCAAAATCTTACGATGATCTTGGCAATGGTGATTTTTATATTTATCCGTTAAAAATAAGCTTCTTCGATACTTCAGTTTCATTTAACGATGGTATTAAATTTGAAATCGAAGAATGCACCTTTATAGTTGAAGAGCTTCAATTAGCCGATGCTCCTAAATGTACAAGCGATTGTTCAACTTGCGGGGCTGCTTGTTCACCCGGCGGCATTTCAATTATATAATAAGAGTGGCTAAGCCACTCTTTAGTTATAAGTTAAAAGTTGTAAGTTATGGATTAAATCCTCATTGGAGGATTTCTTAAACTATATTTTTGAAAAGCCTTTAGCTTTTCTTCCATAACTTCTCACTTATAATTTTTCACTACTTTAGTCAGCTAATCCCTTCATCTTTTCAGCTTTTTAATCCTGCATAATAATCTTTCCTGTATCACTGATATCGTATCCACCTATTCCTAGTAGTTCTAACTGAAATTCTTTTGAATTAAGAATTTCCAATACAGCTTCAATCGGCGGAGTATCCAAATCTTCTTTTTTTATTATTAAATCATACCTTTCTTTTTGTAGTGGCATGAAGTCAACATTACTAACCTGCAAAGAAGCTTTTTCATTTCCAACCCCAACATCTGCATCACCTCTTGCAACAGTGCTTGCTACAGCTAAATGAGATAATTCTTCATTTCTGTAACCATTAATTAACTTAGGTGATATTCCTAGTTTCTTAAGCTTTTCATCAATTAAAACTCGAACACCACATCCCTTCTCCCGATTTATCATCAAGATATCCGAACGAGTTAAATCAGTCCAAGTATGAATGTTCTTCGGATTGCCCTTCGCTACATAAAATCCCTGCATTCTGCAAACTAAATGAACAATGGCACACGGTACACCAGGAAGCAGCCTTGGTATATAAGAAAGATTATACTCTTCAGTATTGCCATCCCATAGATGAGATGTAGCAACAGTTACATTACCCCTATATAATTCAACCAAACCATTATAACTACCTATGTAACACCTGAGCGCTTGAACCCCTTTGGGATGACGTTCTAAATGCCTTGTTAATACATCCAACAAAATATCCTGACCACAAATTATAAAATCTTTTTTAGAATTTGTAACCGGAATAAACTGTTTCGAATTATAATTAGAAACAATCGGTTCCTCTCTCTGATTAGTTTTTACTTGAATATTTTGCTTTATATTAGTTCTACTTTTATTTTTATATTCTTCAATATCATTTTCATCAATGCGAACTTTTCGTCCAACTCTATATGAAGGAAGCTCTCCTCTTTTAATCAATTCATAAACCGTATTTTTCGAAATATTTAGTATTTCAGCAACTTCTTGAGTAGATAGACCTGCACTTGCTTTCACTTTAAACATCCACCTTTCAATCATCTAGTAATATACTTATTATCTGACAGATTTATATGTTTTTCAAGTATTCTGCCTTAATTATAAAACTTTTCATATATTCTCCAACAAATTATTAATTTCTTATTTATAAATTTTAAATAAAGTTATTGCAATACCAAAGCATACACTTTATAATATTTTTAATACCATTTCGTAATGTTTGATACAATACTATATAGTTATGTAGCAAATGATTTTCAATCAAGGCATATGAGATATTAATATCATATTTTTTCCATTTCTTCAAGGGGGTGTTTTGCAAATGGAATCCATAATAAAAACAGTATATTCAGATAATCTAAATATTGAAAACTTTTCAAAAATGCTTGGAGAAGAATGGAATATATCCTCATCAATTTTTAAAGATTATATTTTAGCTAATTTAAGCATTGCTATAACCAGAAACAAGGAACTTAATAAAAACATTAATAAAATATATAAATTAGATATTATTAAATATAATAGCGCTGCCATAAGCTCAACTTGTATCAAACATGTTATCATGACTCAAGGCACACTTGAACAAGAAATTAACGGAAGAAAAGCATTAGGTATTCTATTAGTCGCTGAAACAGACTATATTTTAAGAGATACTATAATTAATTTATTAAGAAAATCTTACCCTATAATTTTTAACGCTGTTAAAAAGCATGATAAAAGAGATTTAGCAAAGAGATACCTTAAAATGGATGAAATCACTAGAAAAACAGAAGCTAGACTTGACGCTTCAATCTATTTTTATTTTTGTCTATATCGCTCAAAAGAAATTGTTGATCAAGGTTTCGTTCTTTCAATAGTTGAAGATATGAAATATTTTGAATTTTGTGATCCAATAACAAGAATAATTGATAAAGAACTTGAACTTCATAAAAAAGAAATACAAGAAATCAAAAATTTATTAAAAAAAGAATTTGGTAAAATAAATAATTATAAGGATATTTTAAGAAGTGACCTAGAATCAATTAATGAATTTGGTGAAATATTAGAGAACATCTTTATTATAAATAAATTTGATATTAATTATCTTTTTTCTAATTCAGATTTTCTAAATATTGATGAAATAATACTATCCTACATAAAAAGAAACACCGGAAATATAGATATAGATGTATTGCTCCAATCATTAATTAGCGGTATTTTTATTAAATCTTTAATTAATGAGTATAAAAATTCCAGAAATTTATATTTTAATAATAGTACTGAAACATCTTTATTCGAAATAAATTCTTTAGAAAAAAAACTAAAAAAATTAGAAGAAGAAAATAATAATTTAGTAACAAACATTAATGCTCTAGAAAAAGAAAACGAATCACAAAATACACTTTTAAATAATATAACAAATGATTTAAACAAGAAACATAACTTTGAGATTTCAACTCTAAAAAGCAGAATAGAAGAACTTGAAAATCAATTATTATCAGAAAAGAAATATAGAAATGAATTAAATGAAGTTAGAGAATATTTATTTAAACTAAATAATGCTTACGTGCCTGAATCTACTAAAAAAACCTTAGATTATTTTATTGCAAGAAATAATATTATTATTATTGGAGGCACTAAAGATTGGAGAAGAAAATTTAGAGAAAAATATCCTACTTTACGTACTCTAAATGGATTTAATGGAAGTTTTGATCCTAATATTTTAATAAATTATGATTATGTTTTCTTCTATACAGGATATATGGATCACGCTACCTATTATAGAGCTATGAATTTTATACGCTCTCATGATATAAAATTTGGATATATCGGAAAAACAAATATAGATTTAGTCGAATATGAACTTATTGATGAGCTTGAGAAATATAATTAAATTGAAGCTTATTACTTGAATGCCATAGACTCAATCAATTTTAAAATCATCATCGAATTAAAAGAAGTTGTCCAAATTATTATAATTTGGACAACTTCTTTTATTACAGTATTTCTTTAATTAGTATTCGTAGTATTTTAGCATTAATTATTGTTGTTGAGTGTAGATATTTTTTAAATCTTCATCAGAAAGTGTATAGTTATAATTTTTAATATAAAACTCTTTAACTTCTTTGTCCATATTTATATCTGAAAATAAATCTAGATGAAGAATCTTTGCTGCCCATAAAGGTTGAAGCGCTGCTTCTGCACTTCTTACACACCATAGATACATGTTCTTCGGATTAACATAGATATTTCCTTTTTTACCACATAATCTACATATTTACTGAGTGAAATTACCTCTAGTTGATTTAAGCAGTAAATAGAAAAAGAATGGAGCCCCAATTAACGATGTTAAAATACCTAGCGGTACTTCGTTTATTAAAATACCTCTAGCAATATCATCAACCAAAAGTAAAAATATACTTCCAATTAGCATAGAAACAGGTAATAACTTTTTATAATCAGACCCTACCATAAAACGTGCTATATGAGGAATTATAAGACCAATCCAGCCTATTTCTCCGCATATTGAAATAGATGATGCAGTTAATAAAGTTGAACATATAATTATTACTATTCTTGTTTTATTTGTATCAATCCCCATTGCTTGTGCTTCTTCTTCCCCAAAGGATAAAAGATTTAATCTCCACCTCATTAAAAACAAAGGAATGATTCCAAAAACAAATGGAAATATAAATATTATTAAATCTTTGTTTCGTATAGAAGAAAGACTCCCCATTAACCAAAATGTAATAGCTGGTAATTTAGTTTCAGGATCAGCCACATATTTAGCCACCGATATAAATGATGAAAACATTGCTGAAATTACCATACCTGTTAATATTAAAATTAAAACAGTACTGTTTCCTCTACCAAGAAATTTACCAATAAAATATGTTAACGATACTGCTGCTAATCCAATTAAAAGCGAAGATAATTGTATACCTACAATATTCCAAGATAATAAAATTGCAATGGCAGCTCCAAATCCTGATCCGGCAGAAACCCCAAGAACATCAGGTGATACCATTGGATTTTTAAACAAGCCTTGATATACAGCTCCAGATGCAGCTAAAGCTGCACCTATTAAAATTGCTGTCAATATTCTTGGAATGCGAATATTAAATAGAGCCGTTTCTATAGTAACATCCCATGTAACTTGTAAATTAAATATTTTACCTATAAAAATTTTTATTAATTCAGGTAGTGAAACAGAATAATTTCCTATTGTAAAAGATAATAAAAACAATATAATTAGTAAAATAATGAGACTACCCAAAATTATATTATCTTTAAAATTATTATTTAGATTATTTCTAAATAACCTATTTCTAAGTCGGAGCCTACATACTGGTTCTATATTTATCACCCCTTTATTGTGAAATTATTTATACGAAAATATAACTCTTACTTGTTTATTGTTGAATTATTCAATAATTCTTTAACTTCATCATCAGTTAAATTATAATTATAGAAAGTTTTATAGAAATTCTTTATTTCACTATTAATATCTAGTTTTACATAATCAGGATATAGTAAATTTGCTAGCCATTCTATTCCAATTATTCTTGCAGCTGAAGGTGGTCTGTCAAAAAAATTAAATGGTAATGCTGGAATCTTATATACCTTCTTATCCTTTACCGCTTTTATATTAGCCCACTTTTGATCACTATACACATTCTTAAAGAAATCTCCCTTAACTGCTGTAGCTCCTTCTAAAATAACATCTGGATTCCAAGATAAAACTTGCTCCATCGATACACTTGCCATAGATCCAACCTTTTCTTCAGCAATATCTGCAACATTTTTGCCTTGTACTAAATCTAAAACTTCAGTGTGTACATTACCTGAAATATCAGTTTGAAGTCCTTCTCCACCTTCAGCGTAATATACTTTAACCTTTTTATCTTCAGGTATACTTTTTACAAGAGATTTTATATTATCAATAGTTTTCCTAGAATAATTTGCAAGCTCCTTTCCACGTTGCTGCTCGCCAAGGCATTCACCTAAAAATTCATACACTTTATCTGTAGATTCTAAGTCTGTTGATACTTTTACAACTGGAATTTTTAACTGTTCTTGAATATCATCCGCTGGATAAACCTCATCTTCATCTGAACAAACAATTAAATCAGGCTTTAATTTTAGTACGCTTTCATAATCAAGCTTTTTATCAGAGGTTGTCCCAAGCACAGGTAAATTAATAAATTTATCTCCTAAATATTTTTTAGCCTCTGCCTTAGGAGTAAAACTTAATCCTACTAATTTATCAGGATCTAAAGTATACAAATCAACTGTAGTATTGTTACTAAGAGAAACTACCTTATTGATTTTTGTTGGTATTGTGACTTTTCTTCCTGACATATCTGTTACTTCTTTAGTTAAAGCCTCCTTATTATCAGCTGCTTTTTCTTGGGATGTTTTACTGCATCCTACAAAAAGAACTAGACATGTGATGACACATATTATTTTCATAGAAGCAGATTTAATGTTAATACAAATAATGTCTTTTTTCATAAATAAACACTTCCTTAAATTTTATTTTAACTTATATTACATTAATATTAATTCTTATTATCATTTCTTTAGATTTAAAATATCTTCATTCACTATCACCAAAACTATAATGATAATATATTTTTAAATTATGGTTTTTCAACCGCCATATCTTCATCAGTTATCTGATCTGTATAATAAAACTTATTATATAATTCCTTAGCTTCTTTATTAATATCTAAATTAACTTGATCAGGATAAAGCTTATTAGCTGTCCACATCAAATTTAATGGAGCTACAAAATGATCCATTGATGCATATTGCAAAGTTGTATAAACACGTTCATTAATAACTGCACTTATATCTTTCCATTGAGAATTTGATAAAATTTCATCTGTTGTTTTCTTTGAACCTGTTATGATAACATCTGGATTCCATTTAATAATATCTTCAATTGAAGTGGTTACACTTTCTGTTTGTTCCAAACTATCCTTAGCAATTGGATTTGCATCATAATAATTAATACCTCCTGCACTACGTATAATTGACGCCTGAATAGTCTTAGGACCAACTGTATTTAAAGCTACCGAAGAAGTATAATAAACTTTTAACTTTTTATCATCTGGTATCTTTGAAGTTATATCAGTTACTTTATTTACTGTCTTTCCCCAATAATCTGCAAGATCATCAGCTTCCTTCTCATTTCCAACTAATTTGCCAATGAACCTTATAGATTCTTCAATATCCGAAAGGCTATTTTTTGAAATACCAATTACCGGTACTCCAAATCTTTCCTGTTCACTATCAATACCAGGGTCTCTGCTTAAAGTCAAAATAATATCTGGTTTAGCAGCTATAATTTCTTCTGTATTTACATTTGTCATATAGTTTCCTGTCATTGGTAGATTTTGAATCTTATCTATGCTAAAAGGCGGCATAAATTTTTGTGGAAAAAGTATATTAGGAGTTCCTTGAGTAAATACAACAGAATTATTTACTAATCTATCAGGAGCTAACCTCCAGACTATATATTCAGGATTCCCATGGAGAACTGCAATTTTTTTCAAACTTGCCGGCTTAGAAATGTTTTTGCCATTAGCATCAGTTATTGTTTCATTATCTATGTAATTTTTATCCTTATTAACAGTGTTAGCTGACTTTGCAGTATTGGCACATGCTTCAAAAGAAAATAATATCGTTATAATAACTAATAAAAATATAAATCTTTCTTTTTTCATTAATACACCGCCTCTCGTATTTAGTTAATTAGGAATCACATTAAATAAGATAGGAGAAAATATTTAATATGATTCCTAATTAATGTGTGTAATTTATATTCATTTGAAACTATTAATCTGTTAGGATATCCATAGTTTCTTTTGAGATATCATCACTTCTCTAAATCAACTAATTTAATAAAGGTACACAAGTACTTATTTCTTCACCATAGTTTCCTCTGGTTTTAACAATACTTACATTTACACCATAGGCTTCTCTTAGATTTTTTTCAGTTACAATTTCATCAACTGATCCCACTTTAAATTTATTATTTCTTTGTAAAAGGGCAACCTTAGATGAACATAGAAACGCATGATCTGGCGAATGAGTTGTCATTATAATAGCTAACCCCTTTCTAGCTAATTCATTTACTTGCTGTAATAGTCTCACTTGATTACCATAGTCTAAATTTGATGTTGGTTCATCCATAATTAGAATCTTTGGTTGCTGCGTCAAGGCTCTTGCTAATAGAACCATTTGCCTTTCGCCACCACTTATCTCTGTGTATATCCTATCTTTTAAGTAAGTAATACCTAAAGCTTTTAAAGATTCTTCTGCAATTTCAATATCTTTTTTAGAAGGAGATGACATTGCACCGATATATGCTGCACGTCCCATAACAACAACATCTAAAACATTAAATTCAAAGGATGAATTATGAGCTTGAGGCACGTATCCAACTGCTTTTGCTAATTTTTTTCTTGGCCAATTACTTATTTCTTCACCATCTATCATTACTTTTCCGCTTTTTATTTTTAAAAACCCTAAAAGGCTTTTAAAAAGTGTTGTTTTTCCAACTCCGTTTGGTCCAAGTAAGCATAGTATTTCTCCAGATTCAATAGTTATTGAAATACCATTAACTATCTTTTTATCTTTATAACCACATACTATGTCTTTTATCTCCATTTTCATTCTTTTTCCCTCCTTTCTTTAAACAATAAATATAAGAAAAATGGTGCTCCAATTATTGAAGTTAGAATTCCTATAGGAATTTCTACACTAAATAAACAGCGGGCAATGTCATCTACAATTAATAAAAATATACCTCCAATAAGTGCTGAAGCAGGTAACAGAACTTTATAATTAGGACCAACTATTAATCTCGCAATATGAGGTATAATTAATCCAATCCAACCTATCATTCCTCCAATTGACACAGCTGAAGCTGTAAGAAGCGTAGAACAAAATATTGTTACTATTCTTATCTTACTTGTGTCTATTCCCATACCTTGTGCTTCTTCTTCACCAAAAGATAGAACATTTAATTTCCACCTAATTAAAATTAACGGAACAATTCCTAATATAAATGGAAATGAAATTATTAATAAATCTTTTAAACTCACAGATGAAAGTCCGCCCATTAGCCAAAACGTAATAGCTGGTAATTTATCATTTGTATCTGCCAAATATTTTGTAATTGATATAAATGATGAAAATAACGTATTAACTACAATTCCTGTTAATACTAATGCTAAAATATTATTATTTGATTTCCCAACACATTTACTAATTGTAATGGTTACTATAACTGCAAGTAATCCAAAAAGAAATGATGATATCTGAATTCCAGCAGAATTAAAAGAAAATAAAATTGCAATTGCTGCACCATATCCAGCACCTGACGATGCCCCTAATATATCCGGTGAAACCATGGGATTTTTAAATAGCCCTTGATATACAACTCCTGCACTAGCTAATGCTGCGCCTATAATAACTGCTACTACAATTCTTGGAATTCTTACCTTAAACAATACAGTCTCAACTGATTGAGCCCAACTTACTGTACCACCAAAAATTTTGTAACTAAGTATTTCAGAAAGCTGATTTAATGTAACCGCATATCTTCCAATAGTAAACGAAAAAAAGATTGATATTATAAGTATTGATATAAGAATTACTAAAACTGAACCTTTACCTTTTACAAGTTTAAGTAGATCTAATATTATTGATTTCTTTTCACTCTTATTTATACTTGCTTCATTAACCATTAACGAAAACCTCCTTATAGTTAAAATTAGTTAAAAATAGCTATAAAAAAACATTGGCCAAAAATATTAGTTAAATACTTTTACTTTTCCAACGTTCGCCTTTGAATATAATATAATTTTCAATACTGTTATATATTAATAATAAAATTTGATATAGTTCGAAATGTCAGCTTAAAATAAAAATACATTAAATTCTTAATATTCATTTTTCCTTTCCTCCTTAACTGTTTTCATTATCTCACCCCATCTTTTTTATAAAAAAGCACTATTTAAAAGAAAATTATTTCTTTTAAATAGTGCTCACCTTTGAGTATATAATTAATAATTATAAAACCATTTATAATTATATTCGTATTTATTAGTTTATGTTGGTTATTGTTTGTTTTTATTAAGTTAATCATACATTTTATATATCAATTTGTCAAGTATTTCTATTTTATATTCATAAATTAATCATTAATAATTCTTTTGTTTAATTTCAAATCAAGGAAAACAATATTAAAAATGCAAAAATAAAGTTCAAACATTCAAAATTAATATAATAAAGAATGCAGAACTTTATCTCTTTAGCCAAGATTATAATATAATTCAACTTAAAGCTATAATAATGACTCCTATTGTTATTAAAACTATTCCGGCTATTATCCCTTTATTTACCTCTTCACCTAAAATAATTATTGATAATATTACTGAAATTACTACACTTAATTTATCTATTGGTGCAACTTTCCCAACAGTTCCATATTTCAGCGCTAAGAAATAAAACAACCACGAAAGCGCTCCAGCTACCCCACTTAATGTAATAAATAAAAGTAGTTTTTTATTTGAAATCAATTCTGGAATTTTACCGATCTTACCCTGAAAAGAAACAACTCCCACAAGAAATACTGCCATTATTATTGACCTTACAGTTGTAGCAGTATTAGCATCTACTGATTGAAGACCAATTTTCCCAAAAATTGAAACTAGTGACGCTGTAACAGCAGATAATAATGCAAAAATTAACCATAAATAATTCATAAAAATATCTTCCTTTATATTAATTCTAAAATAATTTACTTATAACAAAAAGCAATAGAATCATAATAGGCACATTTTCCCCTACAAGCCTCTTTACTTTTGCATTCATTCTTGCAATTATTTCTCATGATGTTATTTCGATATTTATCATATTTATTCATCCAAATATCCTGAAATTTATAGTGTTTAAGATTATAACTAAACCTATCATCGTTTGCAAAAGAACACGGCTTTACATTTAAATTTTCATCTATATATACTGAAAAAAAGCCACACTCACACGAATCGATATAATCAACATCTATTTCTGTATATTTCATTAATAATGGTACAAAACAAGCATCAAAGCCGATTCTTATATTCGCATTATTTTTATCAATCAAACTAATAAATTTATCTAGTTTATCATCCATCTTTAAGCATTTATCCAAACCTGCTCTACCCCTAGGCTTATAAGTGAGAAAAATCACTCCGTTAACATTACTTAATGACTCATCATATTTTCCCTTTAAAATATCTATTGCATCAGCAATTGATTCATTATCTAGGACAAAATGAATATTAGTCTTTATACCTTCATCAGTAAGTATTTTTATTTTATCTTTATTTATTTCCTTAGCTTTACTAACGGAAACAGCAACTGCACCAACTTTATCCTTTATCTTCGATGCAATTTCCTTACTAATATGAATTCCATTTGTAGTGAAATTGGCAACTATGCCTTTTGAAAGTGTTATATCTAATATTTCAATAAAATTAGGATGTTCTAGAGGCTCTCCACCTCCTAAAGCTACTTGAAATACATTACCCCATTGCTCATTTTGTAAAGATGATAACACATATTCATACTCCTCTAATGACATAAATTCTCCATTATCAGAGCTATCTTTATAACAGAACTCACATCCCTTTGTACAATGATTACTAATTGAAATATCTGCTAATTCAGGCCACGGTGCAAACAAAGGATCGCTCTTTATATTTGTTCCCCAGCGCATTGTGACCCCAGTATTTGTATCTCCAAAGAAATTATATCCATTTGAATGTCTTCTTATATTCATTTTTCTTCCCTTGGTAATGGAATTACTCCAGAATCCTTTATAACTTGTATAGAACTAAACCCCTTTAATTCAGCAGATAATCTTCCATTTACAAAGTACTCTCCATATATATAAGCCCATAAATCATCATCACTTAATGTTGAAAAATTAACATCATCAATTGATTTTTCAAAAGAATCATCATATTTGCAATCTCGTTTTTTGAGTAGTGCATATCTTTTTGAGTAAACTTGTCTATCTAATAGATCTACTTTTTCACCATTATTTATCAAGTCTTCTCGAATAACATTATATATTCTCGTTTTCTTCTCATTGTTAGTATAAAATTCAGGTTTCTTTCCTTTCATAAATTCTACAAAATCTACATTCATAGACACTATGTAGCTTACTGAACTACTATTTGTTACAAAGTCAGTTCTAATTTTCATAATAATCAACTCCTCCTAAAACAAAAAAGGAACATTAGCTTTTAGCTAATGTTCCTCTTTGAACTTACTTAATTGTTTATAATATAATAATATGATACAAATAATTAAATGTCAATAAATATTATTAGGTTTTATTATGTTTTATTAGGTTTTATAATAAATATTTGACTAGTTAATCTATTAGGTTATATTATCCTAACCTTAGTCCTTATAATTAACAATTTATTTTATTCTTTATCACAAGTCAGAAATGGAGTTGAAAAGTTTATAATAAATATAAATATGGTTCCTACTCAGACAGCATCCGAATGTAGGAACCAATTTGCAACATATATAAAAGGAATAATTTTTTAACTTTTTTATGTTTCTCCAACAATTTTCCCTGAATCCGATAAATCGTATCCTCTTTGATCACCAAATTCCTCCCTAAAATTTTCAGATTTTAGTATATTAATAATATCATTAATAAGAAATTGAGAAATATTGTCTTTTTTTAAGACTAAATCATATCTTTCTTTTTGTATTGGAACAAAATCAAGTTCCTTAGAGTGTAAAAAAGTACGTTCTGTTCCTATTCCTAAATCAGCATTTCCTCTAGCTACTGCACTTGCAATAGCAGTTGGCGAAAAAGTCTCTTTATCATATCCATTTATTTCACTTCCACTTATTCCAAGTTGTTTCAAATGTTGATCCAGTAAAATCCTGCTTCCACTGCCTGGCTCTCTATTGATAATCGAAATATCATCTCTTCTCAAATCTTCCCATCCTTTAATTTGTTTAGGGTTATTTTTAGTTACATAAAAGCCTTGTATTCTGTAACATAAATTTATAACGATGGTTGAAATTCCCGGAAGCATTCTTTTAACAAATGGTACATTATATTCACCAGTCTCACCATCCCAAATATGTGAAGCTACTGCATGAACTTCATTTCTATATAGAGCACTTAATCCACTATAGCTGGCCTCATAAGCCCTTAAAACATTTATTCCTTTTGCATTATGCTTTAGATTTTTTGATAAAATATCTAAAATATTATCTTGCCCACAAATAATAAAATTGGTTATTATTGATTTTTTTTCTTCAATATAATTATATCTATTACTCGCTTGTGGACTTTGTTCTATAATTGTTTCGTTTTTATTTTTTATTACTTTTTTTTCTTTAAGACTTTTGTTTTTAAGTTTATATTCTTCCACATCATCAATATCTACTCTAAGTTTATTACCAACTTTATATCCATTTAATTCTCTTCTTTTTATTAGCTCATATACTGTACACTTAGATATTTTTAGCATATCAGCAACTTCTTGCGGCGTTAAAGTTTCATTTGCCATCTTACAGTCCTCCATTCCCTCTCTTGTATATTTATGATTAAAATATACATGGTAACATAAGTTTAATATTATTTATAAAAAGTTTCTATGATGCTTTTAATTATTTCAATATGAATACTTTAAGGTTTGTTATCTTATGTTTGCTAATATTAGTTTGTATAATAAATATTCGTTACATTTATTATAAATACTTTTAATTAAATATAGCAATATTTTTTATTCATTTTTTTAATTTCCATTTCATATTTTAATATCTATATCACAAATTTATCTTATACAACACAATTAACCAAACCCCATTTTATATAATTTAAACGTAAAACTTTAATAGCAATTATATAAAAAGGTGTTTGGTTTTTATTTAATATTGGAAATTTCATGAATAATTAACAATACACGAATACTTAAACTTTTAATGTTAACATAATTAATTTATCATTCTTTTTGATGATAATGCTTCAAAATATTTTCCCGAAACTTTAATGAATTCCTGCAAATTACAATTCCCTGCTCTCTCTCCAATTCCGTCTAATGTGCAATCAACATATTTTGCACCATTCTTTACTGCTTCAAGGGATATAGGAATTGCCATTCCAAAATCATTATGTGCATGAATTTCTATTTCAATTCCGGTATTATTAATTAAAGTTTTAACTGCATATTTTACTAAGGATGGCATTAATATTCCAACTGTATCTGCATATCTTACTCTTTTCACACCCATTTCTCTAACTATGTCACATAGATTAATAAGATAATTAATATCAGCTCTTGATGCATCTTCAAAACCAATAGTAACATCATAGCCTTTATCTCTTGCAAAGAAAACACATTCCTTTAGATTTTCATTTACCCATTTTTTGTCTCTGCCCAAATTTGAATATATTTGTATATCAGATGTAGGAACACTTATATGAATTATATCAGGCTTACAATCAAATGAATTTAATATATCGTCTTTATTCATGCGATTCCATGTAGAAACAAGAGAATTTTCTCTAATATCTAAAATCCTTCTTATACATTCCTTTTCCAAATCACCCATTGCAGGTATTCCTGCCTCTATTTGATATATATAGCTCTCATCCATATATCTTGCAATTTCAACTTTTTCATCAATTGAAAATGCCCTTCCAGCGCTTTGCTCTCCATCTCTTAAGGTAGTATCAACAATATATATATCATTTAAATTGTTGTTTTGTAAACTCAATATATTCACCTCCAATTAATCCTATACACAACACTTGTAATATATTTCTTTAATTTCATCATTATTTAATCCCCTGCGTTTTTGAGTACTAAATCTTCTCACATTTTCTAGCATTACCTTTAGATTATTATGGTTATACTGTATATTTAATTCCTTAAGTTTTATCTCTAGAGCATTTACTCCTGAATGCTTACCTATAATAATATTTCTTTTTCTTCCTATTTCTTTTGGATCATATGGTTCATAAGTACTTGGATTCTTTGCAATTCCATTTACATGAATTCCTGATTCAACATTAAAGATATCTTCCCCTATAAACGGCATATTTCCTTGAAGTTTCTCTTCTATAATTTCTTCAAAAAGATTAAGCACTTGTGGAAATAGTTTATGATCTCCACGAATTTTAATTTTTTCTAAAAAAGAAATTGAACCTAAGATTTCTTCAAGTGGAGCATATCCACCAATTCCTGCAAATGATGTTACTACCTTTTTTCCTCCAAGTTTAATCCATTCCAATATCATTGCAGTAGCAGAATTATAATCATTTTTAATGCACATTTCAATATTATCTCCAAAATTACTTCTTATTTGAGAAAATATTTTTTCATAATCATAAAATATCACATCATCTAATCCAACAAACCTAATGTTTCTATAGGCATTTAAGTTTAATTCTTTTTTAAAAATTTCATAAAAATCATAATTATTTTTCATTTCGATTATTTTATTGCTACATATAACAAAGTTAATTCCTTCTGGTAATGGTGATAATGCCTTGTAAAGCTCTTGAGTAATTTCTATATAACCACTTCCTATTTTATATAGTAATTTTATTAATTCTTTTATTTGCGAAACTTTAAATTTAATCTTATCACCATACAACTCATTTAAAACAACAATAGTTCTATCAATAATTTCAATTCTTTTTTCCTCCATTACTCAATCACCACCATATTATAATATTCTTTATTGAAGACTTAGTTTAGTTTTAGGGCTCCATAATCATTAATATTTAGCTACTAATAATTATATAAATGTATGAATAGCATTTTGATTAAGGAACCCAGTATTACATAAAATCACACTTCTTTTTCAAACTGCTAACTGTTACCTGTTAACTGGTTTAAGCTCTTAATATTTCCTTAACCTCTGTTCCTTTTAAAATCACTTCGGCTGCTTTTTCAACCGCTGTTTCAATAGTATCACATGTCATAAACACATCTATACCCATGTCTTTAAACTTATTCTTTGGTCCGTCACCAATTCTAAGACATAATACTCCATTACAATCAGAAACAACTTTAGATAATTTAGCAAATTTATCTTCTTCCTCATCGCACTCTTCTTGCCCATTACAGTATTTATCTACATCTCTTTTTTCTACATATCTTACATCTCCATTTTTATATTCATAGATATAAAACTCTGAAGCATGTCCAAAATGCATATCAACTCCTATGCCACTTTTCGAAGCCACTGCGAATTTCAATGATTTTTCTTCACTTTCAGCTGTATTTATAGTAAGTTTACTAAATTTTTGAGATTGATCGTCTCCAAGTAATCCAATTGCATCAGCTCTACATTGTTTGCAATGATACATTTGTTTTATATTTACTTCACATTTTTTTCTTAAGTCCATTATTTCTTTGTTAGTTGTAAGAGGCATATTTTCAAATACACTACCTTTTACTGGTATCATTTGCATTATATTAGTTATTCCAGCTCCAAGCTCTTTAACTTTTTTTGTTATTTCTTCAATATGATGATCATTAATTCCCTTTAGCATTACAATATTAACTTTAACCATAATTCCTCTATCAGATAGATATTTAAGACCTGATAGTTGATTATTTAAAAGAATTTGAGCACCTTCTTCACCAGTATAAGTAACTCCAAGATAATCTACATATTTATATACCTTTGCTGTTATTTTAGGATCTATAGCATTCATAGTTATTGTTACGTGGCTTACTCCTAAATTTATTAATTCTTGAGCATAAAATGGCAGCATTAAACCATTAGTCGATAAACAAAATGTAACTTCCGGATCATGTTCTCTTATAAGTTCAAGAGTTTTCTTTACATTATCAAAGTTAGCTAAAGCATCTCCAGGACCTGCTATTCCAACTACTTTTAAATTATCCATTTGAGATTTTACATATTTATATTTTGCAAAAGCTTCTTCTGGAGATAATACCTCTGTTGTAACTCCTGGTCTGCTTTCATTAACACAATCAAATTTTCTTAAACAATAATTACAGCTTATGTTACACTTTGGTGCTATAGGAAGATGCATTCTTGCGTATTTATGAGCTGAATCACAGCTAAAACAAGGATGAGTTTTTGTTTTTTCCTCTACTTCTTCTTTACTTATAACTTTTAATTCCATATTTTTTTCCTCCTTTATTACTGTGCCTTCATTTATTACTAATTCTTCATCTTTTACTGTGGTTTCTTCTATTTTTTCTTCTTTATAAAATTCATTATAAATATTCTTTCTAAAAGTCATTTCTGTTTTTGCTAACATTACATTTGTAATTTGATCCCCTAAATTAAGAGAACCCTCATATCCTATAGATAAAATTCTTTGTCCGCCAATTCTATCGTGAATTGGAAATGCCGCTCTAATTAATGGAATTTTATGCTTCTCCTCTATTCTTCTACCATCAGAACTTCCAAGCATTACATTAACATTTAAATCAAGAGCTAGTTTTTCTATAGTTTTAAAATCTGCTTCATCAATTATTACACATTTATCTGCAAATAATTGTTTGGATAACTCATCAACTTCTTCTCTTAAGCTTGGCTCTAATCCCTTACAAACATCTCCAGTTGCAATAATCATAGGAACTACACCATTTTCTATAGCCATTCTTGCTGTTGAATATACAAAATCAGGTTCACCAAAGATTGCTATCCTTGCTTCCGCATTATATTTATGAGAATCTATCATAGCATCTAAATATCTGCCTCTTTGTTTTTTATACTTTTCAGGGATAGGATTTCCAGAAACTTCAGATAAAACTTTTAGGAATTTATCTGTATCTCTTAAACCTCTAGGGATATTAATTCTGTAATTTTTAACACCAAAGGTATTTTCTAAATAACCACCAACAGAATATTCTTCCTTTATAAATGTAGTCAGTTCAACTGTAGCCTTAGCACCACCCATAAATTTAATATCATCAATACTTGTACCATTGTATGGCAGTCTATTATATTTTTTACTGTGTACCCCATCCAAGTTTTCTGATAAATCTGGAAGTAATATATAATCAATGTTGAAGTCTTCTAATATCTCTTTTAATTCTCTGGTATCCGCACTACTTATAGGGCCAGTCACAATATTTACCTTATCATTCTTTGCACTATTCATTTCAATATTTTCCACAACAGATCTAAGTGCTGTAAAATGTCCTCCATATTGTGTTCCACCATATCCCGGAGATTTAATTGGTATCAATTTAACCTTACTTTCAGGATGCTTTTCATAAAATATTTTTGAAAGTCTAACTATATCTTCGCCAATAGTTTCAGCTAGACAAGTAGTAGCAATACCAATAACCTCTGGATTATATAATTTAATTAAGTTTTCTAATCCTTTAATAAGATTATTTTCACCGCCATATACTGTTCCTTCTTCAGTAAGTGAAGATGAAGCAATGTCAACTGGCTCGTTATAATGAGTTGCCATATGTCTTCTAATATATGTACTGCATCCTTGAGATCCATGCAGAATTGTCATACAATTTTTAATTCCATATAACGCATTACAAACTCCCATTGGCATACACATTTTGCATGGATTAACAGTTAAGTTTACATAACTTTCTTTAGCTGTCTTCATTCTCTTCACTCTCCCTTACATATTTCCATACAGGACTATTAATTGATAAATTTATTTCTTTAGCAAAGTTAACTGCTCCTATAAAGCCTCCAAGAGGATGCTTTCTTTCATGATTATGATCACAAAAAGCAACTCCTAGTTTATAAGCAAGAGGTCTCTCTTTAACTCCACCTACTAAAATATCTACATCTTGTTCTAACATAAATTTTTCTAACTCAGCTGGATTTGCATCATCTAAAATTACTGTTCCATCATTAACCAAACTGCCTATAACTTCATAATCATCTTTTTTGCCAGTTTGAGTTCCAACCATTACTGTATCTATTCCAAGTTCATTAAATTGCTTAATTAAAGATATTGCTTTAAATCCACCACCAACATATATAGCTGCTTTTTTGCCTTTTAGATTCTCTTTATAAGAATTTAATATTGGCATTATTTTCTCTTCTTCTTCTTTAACAAAAGCTTTGGCTTTAGCTAACATTTCATCGTCATTAAATAAACTTGCAATTCTCAAAAGCGAATTTTTAGTATCTTCAAGTCCAACAAAACTTATTTTAACAAATGGTATGTCCATTTCAGCTTCCATTCTTTTTGCTAAATATGTCATAGATCCTGCACATTGAACAACATTAAAACTTGCACTGCTTGCTTTAATTAAATTATCATAGCTGGCATCACCAGTAATTGAAGAAATTACATTAATTCCGATTTTCTTTAAATAATCTTTTACTATCCACAATTCTCCCGCTAGGTTAAAATCACCAAGCATGTTTATTCCATTTGTTTTTTGTAAAATATTTCTTGAGAATAAGTTCATAAGTGCATTACATGCTAATTTATAACCTTTAGATTTATTTCCTGAAAACCCTGGTGACATTACTGGTATAACAGGCACATTATATTTTTCTTCAGCCATTTTACATACAGCTTTTACATCATCTCCAATAACACCAACAATACAAGTTGCATAAACAAAAATTAATTTCGGATTATGCTTTTCCATTATTCCTTCAATTGCAGCAGTTAATTTCTTTTCACCACCAAATATTACATCTTGTTCACTTAAATCTGTTGAAAAACTATTTCTATATAAATTTTCACCACTTGATAAACTTCCCCTTATATCCCAAGTATAGCTTGCACATCCAATTGGACCATGCACTATATGATAAGCATCAGTTATTGGATTTAAAACTACTCTGGCTCCACAATAAACACAAGCTCTTTGGCTAACCGATCCAGATACACTGTCTCCATCACATTTCATAGATTTTTTATTTTTACCTTCTTTAAAACATACGAAATCTTCTCTTTCTTCAAGTAATGAATTCGATAATTTCTTTTCCATAAGGTCCACACCACCTTTTTAAAATTTTCTTACATTATATAAATTGGAAATTGAGAATAAAGGATGAAAATCCATGTTTCTTTGAGAATTATCTAAAATATATTTTTTTCAACCTTGTTAAAAAAATTTATTATCATTCTTCATTCTCAATTCTCAATTTTAATGAATTGAGCAATTGCCATGATTTATACATGTTCAATTGCTCAATCATTGAAATTATTAAATTATAGTTATTTTTACCTATCTTTTTTCGGGTTTATACTATTTCACACAAATTTTTGTATTACATTACTAATTCAAAATCTTCATCCTTGCAATCTCTATCTTGTCTATCCATTAATGCACCAAGCATTAATTCTAACAATCTCATAGCGCCTTTATATCCAACTGTTGGCATATATGCATGTACGTATCTATCTAATACTGGGAATCCAAATCTAACTAGTGGGATATCTTCAGCTCTTGCTATGTATTTACCATGAGTTCCACCCATTAGTAAATCAACTGGTTCATTCTTAATTAATTGGTGCAATTCGAAAAGGTCAGTATCTTGTTTAGCGATACATCCTTCTACACCATATTCTTCAAATAATGCTTTCATTTCTCTATCAAATGCGGATGATGGAGTTCCTGTAATTACATACTTAGGAATCATTCCAAGCTCTAATAAGAATTTAGATAATGCAACCATTTGATCTGGATCTCCATATAATGCAACTTTCTTTCCATCATAATATTGATGAGAGTCTATCATTATATCGACTAATTGTCCTCTTTCTTCTTCAATTTCATATGGAACTTCTGATTTAGTAAACTTACTTAATTCCATGATTAAAGCATCAGTAGATCCTATACCAATTGGCATTCTTAAAGCTGTATAAGGAACTTTGTATAATTTTTCAAGAGCAGTAGCACCCGCTTCTGAAGCAAAACTTCCAAGTGCTAATGTTTTTTCGCAGTCACCTAATTCAATGATGTCTTGAATCTTAGTGCCACCCTTTGGATACATTTCATATTTTCCAGTCATTGGAGCATCTAAAACGCCAGATGTATCTGGTAACATTGTATAATCTACACCCATAAGCTTTAATAATCTTTTAACTTCACGCATATCACCAGGATTAACAAACCCAGGGATTACACACATTTTTCCATTCTTCACTCCAGTCGATTCAGCTAAATGATTGATAAAACCTACAACCATGTTTGAGAATCCAGTAATGTGCGATCCAACATAACTTGGAGTATTAGCATATATTACTCTTTTTCCATCTGGAATACTGATATCTTCAATAAATGCATTTAAGTCATCACCTATAGTTTCTGATAAACATGTAGTGTGAACAGCTATTATTTCTGGATTATACATATCAAAAATATTTTTTACAGCAGTTTTGATATTACTACCTCCACCGAATACGCAAGCACCTTCACTAAATGATGAACTTGTTGCTATTGCTGGTTCTTTGAAATGTCTTGATAAAACTGTACGATGATATGAACAACAACCTTGTGAACCATGACTATGAGGCATACAACCGTGTACTCCAAGAGCAGCATACATTGCACCTACTGGTTGACATGTCTTACTTGGGTTAATAGTAATGGCGCTTCTTTCTTTTATTTCTTTAGGAGTTAAATCTAACATTATACCTCACCTCCAAATGTACCTTCTAATAAAACTTCTGTTTTCCATGGTGCTACAGTATAGCTCCATGCTGGTGTGAATAAACTCATAGTTAAATCTCTACCAAAGTTTTCAGCACCTTTAAATCCTGCATAAGGACCAGAATAATCATAAGAGTGTAATTGTCTTGATAATATTCCACCTTTTTGAATAACAAACTTGTCCTTAATACCAGAGAAGAACATATCTACTTTTAATTCTTTAATAAATTTTTCAGTTTCAAATTCATTTAAGTCGTCAATTACAATAGTACCTTTTTTCATATCTTTCATCATACCTGGATAATATTCTAAGTTAACTATTTCTTTCTTTAATTCTTCTAATTCTTCGTCTGTTTTTACAGGTCTATATTTATCTACGATTTTTTCTACTTCTAATGTTTCGATGTTCTTTAAGTCTGCATCTTCTACAATAGTTGGTATAACTTCTCTACCTTCATAATCGTCTCTATGTGCAAATTCAAAACCTGCAATTAATGTTTCTACACCTAAATCATTTAAAAGCATTTGATAATGGTGAGCTCTTGAACCTCCAACATATAAACCTGCTTTTTTACCAGTTAATCTGCTCTTAAAGTATTCCATAGAATCCTTTATTTCTTCAAGTTCTTCTGCTATTACTTCTTCAGTTTTTGCTGTAATTTCTGGATCATTAAAGAACTTAGCCATATCTCTTAAAGTTTTAACTGTACAATCAACTCCAATAAAGTCAACCTTTATCCATGGAGTACCATATTGAATTTTCATCATTTCTGCAATATAGTTAATTGAACGGTGACATTGAACTAAGTTTAATTCTGCGCAGTGAGATCTACGTATTTCATCTATGCTACCATCACCAGTCATTATAGATATAACTTCATAACCGATTTTTTCAAGAATCCTCTTTATTTCCCAACCGTCACCACCTATGTTATATTCTCCAAGAATATTAACAGTGTGCTTGTTTGATGTGTATTCTGTGGTACCTATAACAGATTTAATTAATTTGTTATTTGCAATATGGTGACCAGCAGATTGTGATACACCCTTATATCCTTCACAAGGGAATGATATACATTCTATTCCATATAATTCTTTCATTTCAGTTGCAACAGCTGGAAGGTCATCACCAATTAATCCAACTGGACATGTTGCAGCAATGAATACTGCTTTTGGATGGAAAATATCAACAATTTCAGCAATTGCTTGTTTTAATTTCTTTTCTCCACCAAACACTATATCAGTTTCTCCTAAGTTTGTAGAGAAACAATATTGAATAAAACTTCCATCACCTTTTTGTGGTATAGCCTTATTTCTTCTTGTTCCCCATGAATAGTATCCACATCCTATTGGTCCATGAGTTAATAATACTATATCCTTTAATGGTCCAAGAACAACCCCTTTACAACCGGCATAACAACATCCTCTATGTGTCATGATTCCAGGTATAGTTCTTCTGTTTGCATCTATTTCTATAGATTGTCCATCTTCCTCAAGCTCTACCATATGTTTTTTTCTATTTTTGTAGACCTTAGCACTATATTTGTCTAAAATACTATCTACTTTACTCATACACTTCACCTCCGTTTAAATTGCATCATCTCCAGCTTGTCCATCTCTGACTCTATATACTTCTTCTACTGGCAATATGAATATTTTTCCATCTCCTGGTGTTCCAGTTGAATTTACGCCTAATACTACATCTACAACTGCTTTTACTTCTTCATCTTTTACTATAAGAGTAACAAGTCTCTTTGGAATTAATCTTCCTCTTTCAGATAAGTTTTCACCAAATGGTGATGGTGGTACTTCTCCAGTCTCCATATAAGCCTCGATTAAAGCCTTATCGATTGATTTTTTACCTCTTCCAAGTACTTTTCTGCAAGTAATAGATGGGAAACCAGCTTCTGCAAGTGCTTCTTTTGTTTTATTTACTTTATTCAAACGAATAATACACATAACTTCTTTCATAAAGCTATTCCTCCTAAATTTAATTTTATAACCCAGATTTTCCACTACTTACAGTGTATACTTCTTCAACTGGTGCAACAAATATTTTACCATCTCCGAAAGCACCTTTTTCTCCTGTTCTTGAACTTCTCATTATAATTTTTATTACATCTTCTTTATCTCCATCTTTTACAGCGATTAATAACATTTCTTTTGGTAATTCATCATAATGAATATCTCCAACTTTTATTCCTTTTTGTTTTCCTCTTCCGTAAACTGCCATTTTAGTTACTTCTGGAAATCCAGCATCAAGTAATTCAGAAAGAACAGTGCTAACTTTCTCAGGTCTAATTATTGCACGAATCATATACATATATCTCTATCTCCCTTTTTATAATATATTTTGTAATTAGATATTAATTTAACATATTTAAAGTACCATAATCTTTTATAACATGTTTTATATCTTAGATATCCATTAAACCATATTCCATTAAGATTTCTTCTAATCTTTCTTGTTTCATTGGAGTTGGGATAACAAACAATTTATTTTCATTTATGTTCTTAGCTAATGTTCTGTATTCATCAGCTTGATCAGCCTTTGGATCAAATTCTATAACTGTTTGCTTGTGTATTTCAGCTCTTTGAACCATGTTATCTCTTGGTACAAAATGAATTAATTGGCTTCCTAATTCTTTAGCGAAAGCTGTTAAAAGATCTAATTCTCTATCAACTTTTCTACTGTTACAGATGATTCCACCTAATCTAACTCCACCAGTCTTAGCATATTTTTGGATACCTTTTGAAATGTTGTTAGCTGCATATAATGCCATCATTTCTCCAGATGCAACGATGTATATTTCTTGTGCTTTACCTTCTCTGATTGGCATTGCGAAACCACCACATACAACGTCTCCTAATACATCGTAGAATACATAATCTAAATCGTCTGTATAAGCTCCTAGTTGTTCAAGCATTCCTATTGAAGTAATGATACCTCTACCTGCACATCCAACTCCTGGTTCTGGTCCACCTGATTCAACGCATCTGATATTTCCATATCCAGTTTTCATAATTGCATCTAATTCGATGTCGTCTCCTTCTTCTCTTAATGTATCTAGAACTGTCTTTTGTGCTAACCCTCCAAGAACTAATCTTGTTGAATCTGCCTTAGGGTCACATCCTACGATCATTATATTCTTTCCCATTTCAGCTAAAGCTGAAGTTAAATTTTGTGTAGTAGTAGATTTACCTATACCACCTTTACCATAAATAGCTACTTGTCTCATATTGAATTCCTCCTCTATTTTAAAAAAGTATTTATATAAGTCCTCGTTGGGACATTATAACTAATTTGTATTAATATTACTGTAAAATTGATTAAAAAAAATGAATCTATTTTATTAACTACTTAAAGTTATATAAATTAGACTCCTTTGTCTTTTTTGTAATAAAAAAATCTAAGAAATTTAACTTCATCTTTGAGTTAAATACTTAGACTTCATTGCCTTATTGACAGGTATTTACGTTTTATTTATTTGTTGTAATAACAATATCATATAAAATCGATTTTGTAAATACTTTTTTCAATTTTTATGATTTTTGTCATTTCTTGTAGTTGTTTTAAGTTGTTTTAGTTATTGAAATTATAATATCACAAATAATTAATTTTGCAAACACTTTTTTATATTTCTATAACTTTTTTAATGATAACGATATATTTTTAACAATTCATCAATATTGTTCGTGTTCTCATGATCATTTTGAAAATTACTTATTTAAATCCCCGCTTAGGGTAAATTGCTTTTCTCCAAAATGTTTTATTTCAAAGTTATTTTCTGAAATGATATATTCATATTTATCATCAATAATAACCTTATCATCTATAAATTCTAGTTTTAAAGTAATTGTATCCAGAACTTCGCTGTTAGAATACAATCTAATCTTTTTAGGAGAATGAAAAATTGTATCTCTCTCAGAGGTACTTACAGCTATTGTATTAGTAGAGGTAATAAGCGATTTAATTTTTCCATCTTCATAAAAGCTTAAAGAATTAGAATCTCCATGAATACCTACTGCATTAATATCATAAGCTTCAATTTTACCTATTGGTGTATTTATATTTAGCGGCCTGAAGGGCTCACAAGATTTGATCTTTCCACTTTCATATAAAGATACTCCAATACGTCCAGTGAAATTATAATTTTCTAAATTAATTTTAATTCTTTCTTTAGGCCATAGAGTAATACTTTTCAGCTCACCACTTTTATAAAAATGAAGAGACATTGGTTTTCCTTCAAAAGATGCAAATTCAAAATCTATTTTATATACTTTCGCCAAATTATATTCATCATCTTCTGTCCAATATCCAGATAGTTTTCCATCTAACAAAAATAATCTATTAATTTGGCCTTCTTCATAAAATGATATCTTTTCAGCCTCAAAAGCACCTAAAGAAGTTTGTATTGTGGTCAATTCATTTAATGAAATACTTTTTATATTTCCACTTTTAAATACCTTTACTGGTGGAAATTCTTTTTTTCTTTCATCAATAAAACCATATAAAGGTACTAGCTTGTACCCTAAAACATCTAATTCACTTTCTTCTTCTACGCTATATGATTCTGGTTCTCCACTTGGATAATAACCGATTATCTTAGCATCATTTAAAATACCATATTTAGTTTTAATAGTTTCCATAATATTTCCTCCATTTCTTAATTATTATTCTTTTCTATAATGACTTTATAATCATTTCTTTTTGTTTCTATAATATCTAATTTTATATTATACTTGTCTTTTCTTTCAACTATCCAAGGTGGTACATGACAGCAAAGCACTTCTATTTTCTTAACTTTTTCATTTTCCAAATAGGGAATTATTGCATTTTTAGAAGAAATTTCTGGATTTGTAAGCTCCAATTCCTGTAAATCCACCAAGTAGTATCCATCCTCTATTTTCTTACCCAATTCCACTGGTTTATTTGCGTTTTCTTCTTCCTCCAATTCTTTTGCAACTATTTCATCTAGATAATCGTAAGGATTTCCTTCTAATTCCCAGATACTGAAATCCTCCATATAGAATACACTGTATGGAATTCCAAAAGCTTTGGTTACAACAATAATTTTACAATCATCCATTTCCGGAAGTAAGTTTTGATATTCCTTTCTAACTTCACTAATTCCTTTCTCGCCGCTTGTCCTATTAATTAAAATAACTTTCTTGACTTTCCAGACAAACTTATCCTTTGTAAATATTTTAACATATTTTGCTTCTTCAAAGGAACTGATAATATCCTTTTCCTCAAGAAAAACAGCTATTTCGTTCATAATATCACTCCTCTTTATTATTTTTATATAACAAAAAAAGACACAGTATTGGGTACTGCATCTTTGCACTTAAATTTGTTATATTTATTTTATACTATAACATTCTTTAAGTTTTAGCAAGTATTTTACCGATATCTTTTAAATCATATCCGCCTAAACTCTCTATTTCTCTTTTAAAATCTTCACTTTGTACAGTATTTATTATTAATTTATAGATATGATACTTTAAATCTGATTCTCTAATCACCAAATCATATCTTTCTTCCTGAAGTTGTATAAAATCAATTCCTTCTATTTGTTTTGCTACTTTTTCACTTCCTATTCCAACATCACCTTCTCCTCTTGCAATACTTCTTGCTACAGCAGAATGAGATTGCTTTTCTATATCATAGCCTTTTATATGTTCTCTGTTGATATTATTAACTCTTAATTTTTCATCTAATAAAATTCTTATACCAGAACCTTTTTCTCTATTTATCATTGATATATTAGATTTAGTTAAATCAATCCATGTATTAATTTTATGCGGATTACCCTTCGCTACATAAAAGCCAACATTTCTATAAGCAAGATTTATAATTAAGCAAGATATTCCAGGAAGCATTTTCCTAACAAAGGCAGTATTATATTCATTAGTATCACCATCCCATAAGTGAGATGTTGAAATAGATATTTTATCATTATATAAATCATACAAACTCGCATAACTTCCAACGTTTGATCTTAGAATTCTTATATCACTAACTTTTTCTCGAATATTTTCTGCCAATACATCAAGAATTACGTCTTGACCCGATATTATAATATCGTTTGGATTTTCTAGTTTTTTCATATTGTTTAATGACTCATTATTTAATGGTTCATTTTTTATTAGTGCAAATTTATTAGTGTTACTTTGGGTTGATTTTTGATTATTTATATAATTCTCAACATCATCTTTATCTATTCTAAGCTTTTTCCCTACTTTGTACCCTGGTAACTCTCCGCGTTTTACTAATTCATATACTGTATTTTTAGTTATCTTTAATAATTCAGCAACTTCGACTGCCGTTAGGGATCCATCATTCTCCATCGAATTTCCCTCCTTCTTTATTTTAGTATATTCTAACATTTAGAAGTGAGAATTTCTAGCAGCTAGAAAACTTATTTTAGAAAAGTTCATTTAATTCTAATAATAATTTATTAGTATCGTTATTCTTTATGAAATTCCATCCTACCCAGTTTAACTTATAATTATTCTCTCTTAAAAACTCAAGATAACTTTTTGGATGTGGTAAAAATGCATTTTGGCATATTTTTCTTACTTCATCTCCAATAAAATAATTTACTACATTTTCTAAACTTTTAGAAGCATCCTTTTGAACAAGCAAGGTAACAGGACTTACAATTGCCCCTTCTTCTGGCCACACTATTTTAGCATTTTTATTATTTTTAAGAAGTTTAGCATAAAAATAAGGAACTACACTAATTGTAGGCGAATCCTTTATACCCTTTCCTATATTCTTTACCATTTCTGCCGGATGACCACCGTATCCTACTAATTTACTTAATTTATTTATGCCATCCAAGCCATAGTCCTTATATATTCCAAAGAGGGTTGTTTCGCAATACTTTCTTTTTTTTCCTCTAATAGCTACTTCTTTTTCAAAATTACTATTTAAAAGTTCTCCCCAGGATTTAGGTATATCCCTGCCTTCTAATTTAGTTAAATCAACAACCATAACTAAATAATTTAGTGCCATTATATAATAATTTCCTTCTGGATCACTTAATCCACTATCAATCACATCTTCCTCACTGCCTTCAATCTTTTTAAAATATTTTTCTTCAATTGCTTTAGCTCTAAAATCTCTTCTGTAAAAACTATTTACGCCAGAACTTATAATAACCTTCGGTAATTCTTCCTTACTCGGAACATGAGAAGATTCATCCATCCACATAACCTCATAATTTGCATTACCTTCCACAAGGTATTTAAAATCACATTGGCTACCTAAATTATTAATCATTCCATCAAAACCAATTTCTATTGGTACTTTGATAGGACATGGTAATAATCCAAGAATATCATAATCCGATTTATCTATAATATTTTTTGTTTTACCCATACTTTTTCACTCCAATTTTAATATTATAATTATCATATGTTACAAGTTTAAATCTAAATTACTTATCTGTAAATCACATTAATTTTAAAGAAACTAAGTTAAATATTATAAGTACCATATATAACTTAATCAATTTCTACTTTAATAAGAACTTTTCCATATCCCAATCTATTGTTTTTCCATTTCTTAATGCATTTCTAAGTTCCAGCATCTTATCATCAATTTGTTTCATAATAGCAAGATTTTCTTTTTCTCTAGAATTTGTAGTAATAACCTTACTCATAGCACCATTTTTAATAATTATTCTCTTATTACCAAGTAGTGCTAAAATAGGATCATGGGTTGATACTAAAACTATTTTGCCTTCTTTCACTAGTAATTCTAAAGCTCTGCTTCTATCTACACCTGCATTTTCAATTTCATCAATAAGAACTATCGGTGAAGAACTTAAAAAGGCAGTATCTGCAATCATTAACGCCCTAGATTGACCACCGCTTAAGGATGTTACTGGAGTATCTCCAGGAAATTTTTCTCCTGCAAGATCATTGGCATACTTTATTATTTTTTCTGTAATTTCTTTAAGCTCTTTAACTTTTCGGCTCTTAGCGTGCATTCTTATGAACTCTTCGACAGATACATCCATAACAAAATTCATATTTTGAGAAAGCTGAGCAACTAATTTATTTGAATTCAAATTATCTCCATCTATTTTTATAATTCTTCCTGTGGGCGTATCTCCTTTAGCCATACATTCTATATCTTCAAGTAATCTGCTTTTTCCTGAACCTGTAGGTCCAACTATGCAAATTACTTCTCCAGCATTAATTTTAAGGTTCACTTCCTCAGTTTTTCCAGTCTTATCATGTCCACCTATAATTATTATAGCTTTAATTTGAGCATCTTCTATTTCAGGAATTTCATCATTTATATCTAATGCATAACTTTTTTCAATAGATAAATCACTTTTTTCTTCTTGAAAGTTAATCTTTTTAGTATTTCCTGTTTGATAATCTTCTCCAATTAATGTTTCTCCAAGACAATATGAACACAAAGCAGCTGGCATTGTAAACCTGAGCTTTTTTCCTTCAAGACTTTCTATTGATATTGCCTCTTGTAAGCACAAGCTTAATTCATAGGCCCCTTGTCCTGTAAGTCCATTTACATATAGTATTTTAGCTTTTGGATTTGCCTCTTTTACCATAAAAGCAAAAACTTCTCTTTCTGCTTGAGATACAATATCACCCTTTGTTATTACTACTATATCTGCAAATTTCAGCATTGGACCTATTTTTTTAGGAGTATTGACTCCTGATAAACTGTCAATGACACATACAGCTAAAATATCTTTAATATGTGGTGAACATCTGTTGCATAAACCAGCACTTTCACTTATTAATAAATTCAAACCTCTCTCAGCTCCATATTTCACACAATCATCAATGTTACTAATATAAAAATGATCAGGACAAAGATTTCCTGATAATCCAACCATAACTTCAACTCCTGCTTTTTTATAAAGCTTGTCATCATAAGTCATAAGACAATCAAATTTTACAACTCCAAACTTAGTTTCTGCACTTTTTAAATAATCAATAACCTTTAAAATCACAGAAGTCTTACCTGAAGATGGCGGCCCTGAAAATGTAACAAATTTCAACTTACTCACACTCCTATCAAATTCTTACTCACTATTAAATCATAAAAAAATCTCAAAAAGTTAACACATTTCTGTATTCTCCTCATTGAGATCTTTAAAAAAATAATTTTCTAAAACTCTTAGTTCAATCCAAGTCATAATAAAATATGACCATATTTAAAACCACTTGTCAAGTTTCTGTAAGTAATATTTCTCCATTCGTAACCTTCAGTGAAATATTTTTAACTACTGATTTCATATTATATTCACACATAACATTTTTAACTTCTAATATCATGCCCCCTTGCTTTTAAAGATATATTTCATCTTCCAATCTCTAGGATAGAATCTTATTAATCTGCTCATCTGTTAAATCTATATTATAAAATACTTTATAAAAATCTTTTATTTCATCTTTAATATTTAAATTATAGTAATCAGGGTATAATGTCTCAGCAAGCCACTCTATACCTATTAATTCATTTATTGATGGTGGCCTGTCAAACCAAGAAAATATCAGTTGTGGTGAAACATATATTTTATTGTTTTTTATCGCCTTTATTCCCTCCCACTGTTCACTGTTATTAACTTTATTAAAGGAATTCTTCTCATTGTTATTTGCTTCAGATAGTAATATAATATCTGGCTGCCACTTTATAACATTCTCAATACTTATAACTGCATCATTGTCGCCTTCTACTGAACTAGCAGCATTAACCCCTCCAACCATATCTATAAGTTTTGCATGAACAGATTTGTTTCCACTTGTAGTTAAAGCATTCTCTTCTTTTCCATAATAAATACTTATTTTATCTTCATCCTTAATTTTTGATTTTACTTCTTCTATCTTAGCCAAAGTCTTCTTATAATATTGTATAAGTACCTTGCATCTTTCACTGCAGTTAAATATTTTTCCTAAAAATTCATATGTATTTTCTGAACTCTCAAAACTCCCATTAACCAAAACAACTGGTTTTCCCAATTGCTTACTTAAATCATCTGCTTTATTAATGGCTTGCTCATTTATTTCTGTTTGTGCAAATATAATAATATCAGGATTATATGTTAATATGGCTTCCAGACTTGCTGCCTTTTGTTTTGATCCTATACTGCCTACAACAGGTAACCTACTGTACTTTTCCGGTAAGCAATCCTTGTTTGGCATTTCTGAATTCCAGCCTATTATTTTATCAGGAACTAATGTAAACAGTAATATAGTAGACATAGGATTAGCCCCATACACTTTTTCTATTTTTTCAGGAAGTTCTACCTTTCTTCCTCCCATATCAATAATAAAAATATCTAATTTCCTATCATTGCCTGCTAAAGTTGAATTTGTTGAAGCAGATTTAGCTTTATCTGAACACCCAACAAAGCTAAAAATGATAATAAATATACTAAAAAAAGCAGCAATTTTATTAAGTCCTTTCACCTTAGGTATCACCTCCTCTTTTAAAAATTAAATTTCTTTAATTCTTTCAATTTATAATCTATCCATATTTTATTGTAGGAATTATAATAAAAATAAGTTCAATAAAAAGGATCTCAAAAAAGTTAATACATTTTTGTATTCTCTTCTTTGAGATCTTATAGCACATACTTTTATAATAAATACTTTAAACAAAACATAACAAAACACAATATAACATAACTATATATAAATATAACAATATTTGAGTATATTTTGTCAATACTTTTTTGTTATTTTTAACGAATTCTTTACTGATTCTATTATTCTTTCCAAACCCAAAACACAATTTTCACTTTAATGTATTCTATGTAATCTTCTACTTCTTCAAAACCAAACATAACAAAACTTAATATAATTATATTTTTGAATAATTCGTGATTTTTTGCTGGATATTGTATTTTTATTAAAAATATATTGTTTTTTCATTCGATTAATGCTAATATATAAAAAAGTTTTAAAACATCACAAAACATTACTAAGCATAACTATAAATTTTAATAATGATTGTGAGGTTTTATTTATGAAAAAGAAAATTATATTATCGAGTCTATTGGCATTGCTTTTGTCTTTATTAATTATTGGGTGCGGTGCTCAAAAAGATCCTGCTTCTACGTCTAAGGATAGTTCTACCAAACCTGCTGAACCTTCCGTAGAATTAAACATTTCTGCCGCAGCAAGTTTAAAAGAAGCTATGGGCGATATTCAAAATGAATATAAGAAAGTTAAGCCAAATGTTACGCTAACTGTTAATTTTGGTGCATCAGGCTCTCTTCAACAACAAATTGAACAAGGAGCACCTTGTGACATATTTATTTCTGCAGGTCAAAGCCAGATGAAAGCGTTAGATGATAAATCATTACTTCTTGAAAATACAAAAAAAGATTTAGTTAAAAATGATTTAGTTTTAGTCGGTCCAAAGGATACTACATTAACAGGTCTTTCAGATTTAAATACTGATAAAGTTAAGAAGATAGCTGTTGGTGAACCTTCAAGTGTTCCAGCAGGAAAATATGCCGATGAAGTTTTTCAAAAGTTAGGCATTAAAGAGTCTATATCTTCTAAACTAGTATATGCTAAAGATGTAAAAGAAGTGCTTGCTTGGTCTATCTCTGGTAATGCTGATGTTGGATTTGTTTATAAAAGTGATGCTTTAAGTAACAAGGATGCTAAAATTATTGAAACAGTTCCAGATGAAGATCATTCACCGATAACATATCCTGTTGGAGTTATTAAAGCAAGTAAAAATGCAGATGAAGCTAAAGCATTTGAAGACTTTTTGTATAGCGACACATGCAAAACAATTTTCGAAAAATATGGCTATGGTCTAGCTTAATAATTATTTAATTATTAATTATATATACAAATTAAAATGTCAATATGTAATTAAAAAGATATTATAAAAAGGATTCTACACCTTCCTAATTATATTTCTTCTACAAAATAATTATGTATTGGCATTTCTAATTAAAAATTTAATTTAAGGAATGATTTTTATGACATTTGATTATATGCCATTTTGGATTTCAATAAAAACAGCACTTGTTTCAACAATTATAACTTTCTTTTTAGGTATCGTGGTATCTTATTGGATGGCAAATTTTAAATCAAAAGCAAAAGGATTTATTGATGGATTATTTAATTTGCCGTTGATTTTACCACCAACAGTAGTAGGTTTCTTTTTATTGCTGATTTTCGGAAAAAACGGGCCAATGGGAAAATTATTAGAACTTTTTAATACTTCTATTGTTTTTACCTGGACTGCTACGGTAATAGCAGCAATAGCAGTATCATTCCCAATGATGTATAGAACTACACGCTCAGCTTTTGAACAAATTGATATCAATATTTTAGCTGCTGCTAGAACGCTAGGTTTAAGTGAATTTAAGATTTTTTATAAAATTGCCATTCCATTAGCAATGCCAGGTATTATAGGTGGACTAGTCCTTTCCTTTGCAAGAGCTATTGGGGAATTTGGTGCCACCCTTATGTTAGCAGGAAATATTCCTGATAAAACACAAACAATGCCTCTTGCAATATTCTTTGCTGCAGAAAGCGGAGATATGGATAAAGCGCTTTTATGGGTCATTATAATTGTGGTTTTCTCTTTCGTGTTAATTTTGATTTTAAACTATTATTCAGAAATTCAATTAAGACTTTTAGGAAGGAGGATAAAATAATGTCATTATACATAAACATTGAAAATCACCTTCCTTCCTTCGACTTAAATGTTAATTTTGAGCATAAAACTGGTATTTTAGGATTTCTAGGTGCATCTGGTTCAGGAAAAAGTATGACACTTAGATGCTTATCTGGATTAGTTGCTCCAACAAAAGGCAAAATAATTCTAAACGATTCAATTCTATTTGATTCAGAAAAAAGAATTAATTTAAGTCCTCAGAAAAGAAAAACCGGTTACTTATTTCAAAATTATGCTTTATTTCCAAATATGAATATAACTGAAAATATTCTTATAGGAGTTTCTAATTTAACTAACGAAAAAAAAATTTCTTTATGTAAAGAATATATTGAAAGACTTGGACTATCAGGCCTAGAAAAGCGTTATCCTTGGCAGTTATCTGGTGGACAACAACAAAGAGTAGCTTTAGCAAGAGCTCTTATAACATCTCCAGATATATTACTTTTAGATGAACCTTTTTCTGCATTAGATCAACATTTAAGAAGCAATCTAGAAAAAGAATTAATGTCTATCTTAAAAGACTATAATGGAAATGTTATTTTTGTAACTCATGATATAGCCGAAGCATATAGAGTATGTGACAATATTATTGTTTTTGAAAATGGAGTATCCTTAAGAAATAGAGAAAAGAAAGATTTGTTTAGACGCCCTACAACTCTTTCAGAAGCTACATTAACTGGCTGTAAAAATATTTCTAAAGCAAAAAAGACCGGAAAATATACTATTTACGCCGAAAATTGGGGAAATGAATATACAGTCAATGATGAAATACCTGATAGCATTCAATATCTTTGCATCAGAGCTCATAATATAGAAATATGCAGCAATAATCAAAAATCCAACACATTTCCTTATATTATTGATAATATTATAGAAAATCCTTTTGAATTCACTTTATATATGAAAAATAGTACTAGCATTGATGCTAATATAATCGAATATAAAATAGAAAAAAAGAATATGAATTTTTCTTTAAATGAAATAGTATATCTGACTTTTTCAAATGAACACTTATTTTATTTTTAAAATTTAAATTAATTATGGCTCAACACTAAAAACTGTGCTTGACATAAAATAATTATAAAATTAAATAAAAAATGCATTCAAATTCCTGTATTCTATAAGTGACTAATCCAATAGAATTGAAGGAGTTTAAATGCAAT
>JAJXWH010000091.1 GCA_021781745.1 Bacillota bacterium
TCATAATACTTATATTAATGATTTGTTCATTATTTGTCCATATTTAAATCTGCTTCGTAGATTGTGTGTTTCTGCTACTCTCAAAAGTTATCCACAGATTTGACTTTATTATAAATTCCTATAGAGTTAAAAATCGTTCCGACATAATTATTGCATCAATTCTGTTTTTACACTTTTCAATATCAATTTCTGTATAATATGAAATCATAGACTTTCTTTTCTCCTTAATTTTACTATTGTTCAATTAATTTTCTTCATCTAATCCTATTTTTTAGTTTATATATAATGCTGTAAACTTCTTCCTATTCTTTTATTAGAGTTCTAAATGATTCTACAATACTTGAAAATTCACTTGAATCAATATCAAATTCACCATGTAAAGAGATTTCTCTAAAAAATGGGTGACTTATGTATTTCGCGATTAAATATGAAACCTTTATATGACCAGATTTATCAAAAACTTCAAAATCTAATAAAAACTCATTTGGACTCATGCTACATAAGTGGGCCCTTCCTCTTCTTTTAGTATCTATTTCCTCCATACACAACAGGAAATTATTTAATTCATCAATTTCAATCCAAGTAGAGTTAAGAACTCCTCCAAATCCTTCATTTTGAGTAGTAACAGACACTTTAATACTTGGCATTCTTTCTTTTTCAGATTCAATAAATTCTATCTCTATAAATGATTTTCTATCTTCAGAAAATATTTTCATTTTCTAAGAATAATTATCTATTCATTTTTATATTATTATGAAATTTCACAATTCTCATTTTCAAGTTCATCCAATATTTCTAAGCATATTTTATAATAAACTGGTTCATTTTTCTCCTTTATAACGCTTTTCCCATTTACCCAAGAAATTATAAATGCCAATATAACTATTGCTATATACAATCCTATTAGCAAAAGTTCCTTATTACTTGCTTGAGAAAATTCATACTGAAATGAAATTCCAATTGCTGCAGTCATCATAATTGTAAATATACTGGTCGTATCTTTAAAACTTTGTCCAACATAATGATTAAATTTTTAGTATAAATAAATCTTTTCCTTGACTATACTAAAATTTTCTTCTTTTATAAGATTCTTATATCTAAATTTAATTTCTTTATACATTTTGTCTATACCAGAATTATTTTGGCTTATATATTCATTATGAATATCAATTAACGCTTTTGGTTTTTTCCTCATTAATATTCCTCCCTCTTTTTAAATTTCACTTTATCATATCATCTATAATCCTCAAAAAAAAACAGTGGCTAAATTGCTCCTAACTACTTCATTAAATCAAAAGAACCCTATTACTAGAGTTCTAATTTATATTATCCTATATCTAGTCTTGCTAAAAACTCACGACCTTGCTTGGTCACTTCTAATCGCCTATACTTAACTCCTGCAATTTTAACTAAATCTAGTAACTCAAACTGTATTAAAAACGGAGCAGCTTTAAAAAATATAAATTTATCAACATCAGACATACCTACGCTATTCTCTATACCTGTTATCATTTTATTCTTAAATACCTTGATTAACTGTAAATAATTAATTTCCGTGTCTTCATCTGCGTTATATAAGCTTTTGGAAATCTTTATTTTTTTCTTGCTTAGTGCTTTTTTCAAATCTTCAAATCTAAATTTCCCTATTCTATCCTCGTCTTTAATTTTTTGAAGTTGACTTTTTAATTTTTCATTTTCAGTTAATAATTTATTGTTTTCTTTAATTATTTGTGTTGAATCTTCGATTTCTGACCCTCTCACCCAACCGACTAAATTATATTGTTCTTCTAATTCTGAAATTGAATCTTTTATTGCTATTTTTATATCCTTGCAATCCTCCACATATTTAACTATTTTTGTTTCTACAAATTTCTTAAATTCATTATAGGCATCTATATTTTTAGTCTCAAACACTTTCTCTTTTGTAAGATCAACTGCTTTTTTAAGTAAAAACTGGTCAGTCAATATAACTGCATATACCGGTATCCCTTGATCTATAGCGTATTCATATTCAAGTTGGGTATAACTTTTTCCTGATTGAGTCTCTATACTTCCATATCTACCACCTAAAATAAGCATATAGATATCTGATTCATTTATCCATCTTTTAATTGTATCCCATTGAGATGTGTTTCCTGCCCTAAATAATTCCATTCCAGCTGGTATATGTTTTGAACCAAGGATTGCTTCAACAGCTGCTTGCCTTTCTTCTTCTAAATCTAAATATGTTGATGATATAAATATCTGAAGTTTCTTTTTCGCCATTTAAAATCCCTCCTGTATAACTAAATATTATATAAAAGTGGGTAAATTCCTCTTATAAATTACAAATTATGAAACAAAAAACACTCTTATTTCTATGGCTATTATTATAATGAATTTGAAATTAAAAGTGCATTTTAAATGCACAAAGAGATGGCATTAAAGGACCACCCTCCCAAATATACTATATTTTTCTTTTTTATTAATGAAAAGTCCTTAATAACCCAGTAAAACTTGTACAATTTAGCTAAGTCCCATACTTTACATTATCTTTAAATTCTATTTCGTAACAAAATTTTTCTTTCTAATATTTTAGTGTGTTTAATTTGATACTTATATAAATCTGCTATTAATTTATGTTTTTTTCTACTTCTATATATTAAAATAAATATTACAATTGAAATTATTAAACTAATAACTGAAACCCAATAAATATAAATTTGAGACTTAAAAACTAAGACTAAAAAACACCACAAAAAAATACAAGGCATAAACATAACTTTACTACCACTTATGGAGTATTTTTTCTCTTCTGCCAACTTACAACTCTCTTTAATAATCTTATTTTTTACACTAATAATATTTTCATCTTTATGAGAGTTAAAATAAACGTCTAAATTATCTCTAATCTCTTTTTTCAAACTTTTAATGTTATTAAAATTTTTTCCATTGAAAAAAGTATAATCTATATTTATTTTTTTGTATTGACTTCTTCTCATTCGTATAATATTTACAGTTTTATTCGTCGTTTTTATTTCCGATATTTTTCCGTCATTATTTTCTATGTTTATAACAACTAAATGATCAAATCTGTATAATATTAGTCTATTCTTATTAAATAACAAAGTAATTATATATGGTAAAAATATTGCAATTAAAATATGGCTAAAAATAATTTCAATTTGGCTAGTTATTTTTAAAAAATCACCAGCAGGTAAAATGTCTTCATATCCAAGAGTAAAAAATGTTACAGAACTAAAATACAAATAATCAATTTTTGCATTTGGTGATATAAGATTTTCTCTTGTATTTTTGCCCCCTCCGTAAAACAATCCTTCAGATAAAATTATACTCTCTGCCTCATTATGATTATTTGTTTTTTCTTTAAAGTCTTGAGATACCATAGTATCTACATATGAGTTATAGCATTTATATGTTATGGCGAATGTCGATATCATAGATATAACAATACCAAAATATAAAAATACACCAATAAGTAGTCTATGGTTATATAATAAAATTTTCAGCTTAATAATTGATTTTCTAATAGCTATGTGCTTTATTTTAAATACCCACTGAAAGCTTGGATATTTATTTTGACTAATTATTATTTTCATAAAAGAAATTATAGTCAATAGAATGATAAGAGTAAAAAATACTCCAAATACAATAACTTCAGAATTTTGTTTAACTGTTGCTGTCACAGAATTCCAATAATCTATATGAATTATCAAAAACATCAGAAACATTAACAACGAACCTAATGTATCCTTAATTGTAGATATAACTACCACAACTAAACCTCCAATTAGAATAATTATTGAAAGTATCATGTCTAAAGCTTTTATACTATCGATACTTATTCCAAAAACGCAGAAAAATGATATTACTGATAAAAAAATTGCTATATATAAAGCTATTTCTTTTTTTGTAACTAAATTATCTTTCACTAATTTCATGTACTTTCTTCCCTTTATTTCCTTAATTTAATATTCTTTACGATAAAATTTAATATTTTAACAACAAAAAGGTAGTCTAGGATTCTTACTTTGCTACCTAAAATGAAATAAATTCAGCAAAGCTTGTACTCATTTATTATATTTTAATTTTTGAATGATACTCTATTTCCCAAATTATTTTGTAATAACGTGTTCTGGGTAATAAATAATAATATTTCTCGAAAGTAGAACCAATCTCCATATTCACAGTAAAAAATATTATCTATTGGGGTATCTTCATCTTCGATATTTACATATTCATATCCTTCCAACATATTATAGCAAAATTCTTTAATTGCGATTTTAGGAATAATCTGAAAAAAATATGTATGACCAATCCCCTTCATAAAAATACATATATAAATTTCATTAATTTCATGACAATGATAATATTTAGAATCAGAATTTCCTTTAACAAAATCCGAACAAATGTCATCATATCCATTAAGACTAACAAAAACAACATTATCCTTCAAATATGTATTATCTTTCATAATAGATTCATAATAATATCTATCACATAATATTATTTGATTTGTTTTGCTAATAATATCCGATAATTTGTTTGTACAATAAGAATAAATACTCCCTCTAAGAACATCTATGGACAAAAGCGAATATAGATTATTATAATATTTATCTATATATATTAGATGATTTACCCCCTTTTCCATGAACTCTTCTAACGTCTTTAAATTTTCTATTTCATATTTTGCTTCACTAACATATGCTGAAATACCTTGAACAAAATATTTCACAGGATCATCTTCTTCACTAATAGTTATATAATCATCAAAAGATTTTAAATTTAATGGCTCCAGAATATTTTTAGTAGACCATTGCTTAATAAATTCATCATCCATACTCCTATAACGAACATTTGAAGATGAAAATATTTTCTCTATCAACGAAGAGTTATATTCATTCAATTCAATTTTATGATCTTTAATATATTTAATTAGTTTTCTAAATCTAACGTTAGGATTTATTTTCAAAATATTATTACTGCTCTCCATTATTTTATCTAATTTATTATTTAATATATCAATTTCATCAAGATCTATGCTCATCGCACCATAAGCCAAGTCCCTCATCATTTGATTAACACCCTTATACTCATATTTCATAAAAACCTCTATATCTTTAAATCTGCACCTGTCATAATAATGCTGATTTCTTCTGTATTCTACCAAACGGGGTTTATATTCATTATTTCTACATTTTTTCAAATATGTTAATTCTGTAAAAACAGCAAAACTCTCCTGTACTTGTAACATATTTTTCTCAAGTATATTGGAAATTTTCTTAAGTTTCTGCCTTTTAGCTTTCTGCAAATCATCATCGCGTAATATTTCATTAATTAAAAAAACTATCATTCCATATGGTGTATTTTCAGATAAATTTCTATGAGCAGTTTCATGCAAACCAGCTATTTCCAAATCCTTCTGACTAATATTATTATTAATTTCTACTTTTGCATATCCATCAAATACATACTTACCATATTCCATAAACTATATTCTCCTATTTTCACAATATTTCAATTTTATTATACAAATCACAATCAAATTATATACCATTATTATGTAATTTTCTATACCCTTAATAGGTAATTATTGTATCAGTAAAAACAGAATATAAAAAAAGAAATAATATCCCCCGATTAGCAAAATAAAGTTGTATCACAAAGAGCCTAAATTAACCTCATTTTTCTGCTCATGGCTGCTGCCGATGCGAATGCAGTTTAAAATTTAAGCTCTCTTTCACATTGCTTAATCCCTCATTATTTCTGGTTTTTCTTCTATATAATTCTAACCGAGCTTCAACCACTGTAGTATCTTCAAATTTCCAGTAAAGTTCTGTTTTAATATCCTTATATTGTCTTCATTAATACATGACATTAGATATTTAATGACTATTTCAGCCTTATCCTCATAGGTAGTTTTTATGAATAATCTAATAAACATTTTTACTCCTTTTTATGTCATCATTATCCCCAAAATCATCTTTTAAGAATATTGTTCTTATATGTCCCAACTAATTTGGGGGTTTGTAACTTCTTCTGCATTTTTCATCGCTTCGGACAAAGTTAGAAATCCAGTACTTCTTGAATTAAAAACTCCCTTTTCATTCATAGACTCATACTCAATGTGATAACATTCAACTTTTTTATCGTCTCTTAATTCAGACTCATCTTCATAATCTCCACTACCATACATCATATCTGATTTAACAATTCGAAGTTTGCAAACAACACTTCCACCATAAACCCACGTTCCTCTTGCAACTACTTCAATATTTAGGGACATAAAATCATACCTTTCTAATTATACTAATACTTAATATATAATAATATACAAGGTTGTACCAACTCTAAATTAGAATTAGTTTGGCAGTTACCAATAGTGTAAATTACTGATTCCTTTTATTTAATGCTTTCTGACAAATATTCCATTTCATGAATAAATTAATATCATTTATTGAATCTATAATTCTCCATTCATATTTTTTGTTCTCATTCAATTCCTTTAATACAATTGGCTTAACTATATGTTTTTCTAAAATACCTTTTGTACGTGCTATATATGCAAATCCTAGTACAGAATTAGCCCTAACTCCTGCATCTTTATGTTTGGATAATACTACACATAGATCTTGAGCATATTTCCAATTAGGATGATTCATACCAACAGATAAAGGAAGTCGTATTATTTCATTTATATCATCACTTTCTAATATTTTAATAATATTTGCATTAGACAAGCAATCTAATGGTTTATAAATTCTATTCATGCTTCCTCCAATAAAAAAATTATTTATAATATGTAGTTATTGCTGCTCAATACTGCTGAAAATCTATCAACTCACTTTATTTCAGTTTAATTGGCAACATCTTAATAAAATAATGATTTAACTTATTATTAAAAATTACGATAAATGCACAGACCTCCTTCAATTTTAGATGTACAATAATTCGCGGGTAAATCACCATATCTATTTACATATTTATCAGGTATTACTGCCAAATCAAACATTAAAATTTCACTCCAATCATCAAATGCAAATCCATTAAGTGGCTTCATATCACTTGCTTCATCAGTCAAATAAATTCCAACTTTAAAAAAGTACCTTTTTAATATGGCTACAATATTGTTTGTAATTGATAAGAACCATTCTTTATACCTCTTTTTACAAAAATCATATATTTCCTCAGTATAAAATAAAATCTCAATGATTAATATATCATCCTTAAGGTCATCAAATATCTCTTTAGACATTCCAAGTATACTAGGTCTAATATGTATTTCTGGTGAATTTTCAAATTTAATAATATTTGCATCTAAATTACAATCAGCATATACAAATCCGTTATCATCTACTTTCCAATCAATTTCTTTAATCCAGTTATTCATTAATTCTTGATTGAAGCCTAACTCGCAGAAGAATGCATTTATTTTTTCGAGATCATTTTTAAAAGTGAGCTTATTATATTTTATAAAAGTTTGAAGTTGTGAGTATTCTGGCACCATTATCACCTACTTTCCAATAAAAAGAACCAAAATAATAAATCCATTTTAAATTCTGATTTTTCTTCCTTTAAGCTCATCTTCAAGAAATTCATATTCATTATCTATAGCAATAAAACTTTACGTTATTATCATTCTGAAAATTACTTATAATGTTATAGTAATAACAAATTTTTAAACGCTCCGCCTTAGTATGCTTGTGTAATTAATCATTACAATTTTACATCTATAAAAATTTTAAAATGTTGGATCAATATTAAATTTGAATTCTCGTTTTAAGTGCAGATAATATCATACTATCAAAGTCTTTAAATGTTTCAATTATGTCTCCACTTGGTTTATCAAGTTCTGCAAAACGCATCTCACTAATATCGTAAACATACCATGAAATATCAGCATCTCCTAAAAATAAATATTTACGTCCAAAAGATTCACCTTTAAAATCCCATGCTTCATTTTCACTTATTAAATTACTTTCGTAATCAGTTGTCCCATAGAAAATTAATCCATCAAATTCAAATCCATTTTGTACTTTTAAAAATTCTTCATAATCCTTAAGCCATAAATCTTTAGAAATATTATCAGATACCCACTTTCTTAATGTATCAATACTAACTTCAGATGCTATTTTTCTATTTACAGTTTCATTAAATTTTTTGCAAATCATATTCATTTCAGTGATATATTTAACCCACTCTTTTTCAATTTTCATAATAATTCCCCTTTTAATAAAATACACTAACCATATTTACAATCTATATAATCTTTTATAATTATATTTTTAAAACTCTAGTTATGCCATTAATTATCTAACGAATTAAACATCTTCGCTCAGTATTTTGAACCCTTGATATTCTATCAATGTCCTAAAAGCACCAGAACCGCCATAAGGCCAAGACCACGGATTAAATTCAATTCTTCCTTTTCCATTTGATATTTGTTCGCAAGATACAAAGTCATATTCACCATTAGAGAATGCATCTATCATTGATTCAAGATCCCATGGATGTTGTAGCTTCGGAGATGTAAGTCGTTCATTAATCGGAGTTTCTTTCGATAATCTTTCATATTCCTTAAGTTCATCAGAAGTTGGCCACCAGAATTTCATAAGAACATCTTCTTCAAAATAGCCAATCCATTTTGAATCATTTGATATAATATTGTCTTTTACTTTCACTTCTTTTAGTGCATAAAAAAATTCTTGTAATTTATCAAATCTATCATTATTATTAATCTCAAATTCAAAATAACATTTTTCCATTTTTTCTCTCCTTAACAATTCATCTACCTAGTACACTCTACCTATAAATTCATTAATTCATCAAAAACTTTATAAATCCAAAGGTAGTTTTCATTATGTAAAATGTTATACAATTTTTCTTATTTGGACTCTCAACATCTTCTAATTTCCATCCTGACATAATAATATCAATCTTTAATAATAAATTTTGTCTACATATAATTCTTATAAACCTAATTAAAACTTGTGTTCTACTGGATATCCAATTTTCATAAGTTCTTCCATTGTCTCTTTTATATTTCTATCTGGATTTAATTTTTTTACCATCTCTTCGGTAATTGGTTGATGGTTAAACACCTTTTTAACTTCTTCAATAGTTAATCTATTTCCTAATTCCCAATAACTTTTTGCCCAATCTACATAACCTTCCACTGAAAATATTCTACTAAGCATATATTCAGAACCATCATTACAACCTTCTGGAATTTCTACTTTTCCCTTTTTCCATTCCTTCTGATTCTTATCCTGCCAAATGCAAAATGTCACATCATCTTTTTCAAGGGCATCATCATAAAGCAAATCTAATAATGCCTTTGGAACATCTTCATAAATTCCTTTCCAGACTTCAAATTCTTCCTGAGCATGAGGCGATAACTCTGATTCATGATCAAAGCCTTTAATAATACATCCATCATTAGAAAATACTATATGCATAGTATCTCCTCCCCCATTATCAACTACTGCTAAAGAACTTTTTTCATTCCAATTAGGATTCCATTTGTACACCCTTAACCATTCTTCTTCACTAAAAACAATGTCAAGAGCAGCCATAGAAATAAGGCTTTTTTTAATTATATCTGTAATCATTATATTTAATCCTCTCTTATTAATTTAAATATTCATTCTCATAAATCTATAATTTATAATTACTTTAATATACGAGTAATTCAATATTCTTCCCATTCCTATTTTCCTTCTTTATTTACAACTATAATTTAAATATATTAAATATATTATTCCATGGAATAACAACTTACAAATTTCCATTATATAAATATTCTAACATTTTAGTTTGCAACATCCTACTATTACTTTGCTTATTCTTTACCTATCACAAAAATAAAAGTTATGCAAAAATAAGAATTACTCTAGTCTTATTTGCATAACCTTTTTAGCACTCTTCTTCATAAGCATTTTAATATATAGAGAAAATAAAAAAAGTTGTGAAATAACAAAGGGTTGTCCTTCATTATTTTCACAACTTTTAACACAACTTTATTCTGCTGTGACATAGTATAATTTATTACCTACACTAACAAAAAAAGATATTAACCATTATACATATTAATAAATTTATATGTTTATCTATCTTTATCATATTTTCACAAAATCTTTTACTTTCTTATCCATCAGTTTACAATCTTCAATTATAATATAGTTATAAAGGAATATTTTACTTATTTTCAAACACAAAAAATAATATAAAGGCTCTCTAGTATCTACCAAAGAACCTTATATTTGAGACCAACGAAAAAAGCATTCCATCCCACCAAAGATAAGTGCTGGTTCGTTAATCATTTAAGTACATAATTTTATGCTTATAAGGCACCACCTTATCTACCAATATATATTAATTACCGCTTAATCCCCAGCATTTACTATCAGGTATATACCCACGTTTTTTAGCTTCGTTTAAAGTTAATTCTCTTGTTGCATCTCCATTACAATTAGGTTTTGTATGGTACTTAGTGCCGTTAATGCTTGCATAAACCATTCTACTATTATCACTAATAACACCTGTACTCTTAACCCAAGAAGGTATATTAGTTGTCCATGCTCCATCTGCACCTAAATAATAACTTCCGATAAATTGACTTTTGGCCATATACCCATCTGAATAGAAGTAATACCAGTTTCCATTTATGTATTGCCAACCTGTAGCGTAAGAATTACCATCATCATACCACCATTCAACGCTATCTTGTTTCCATTCTGCATTTGCACCTATCGAACCAATTCCTAATATGCTAATACTTAATAATCCGATACACATTATTTTTCTAATAAATTTTTTCTTCATTATTATTCATCCCCTTATAATAGTATTTTTTATAATTATACTATATTTAGGAAATAATTTCAAAGGAATGATATACTTAGGATCACCACCCAATATTAACAATACTAGGTAACTTATTCAAACTTTCTCTACTTTCTTTAATAGTAGAAACTGTATCTTTATCTATTTAAAAGTCATCTTAGTACTTCTTTTTTCATAGAAAAAGGACAACTCATTCTAATTAAATTTAATGTACAATGTTCTAATAAAAAATCTTGAAAACATTCATCAAAAGTTTTATCAATATATTTCCTATTCATTTTTATCATAATGAAAATAGCCTCTCTTCCTAAAGTCGTGGGTACTAAAATCATGTATAAAAAAATCCCCACACCTATTAATAATTAAATTAATATAGTGTGAGTATCTATGTTTTCTATTCTAACCTTATAAAGCTAGTAAAACTGTTCCCTCATAAAAAACCTCCCCAATCCTCCCACACCCTCTACCTCCTCACCATCCATCACTTCCCGCCTCCTCCCAATTTCTGTATCACAAAAAAGTCCGCCACGCCAAAATCGCCCTTTTTTCCGACTTATGAACAGGCTAAAAATCAGATAAAATGCCAGAATCATAATAAAGTCCCCAAAAAATGAACACGCTAAAAAGCCCCGTATCAAGCCATTTCTGACCTAATACGGGGCGTATGCCCTATCTATTTTTCCCGAACTTTTTTATGAGTTTGGGGATGTTTTTTATTAGATGGGGATGTTTTTTATTAATATACATAAAATCAATTACTTAGTTAATGCTTCTTGAACAGCAACTGCAACTGCAACTGTCATACCAACCATTGGGTTGTTACCTGCTCCGATTAATCCCATCATTTCAACGTGAGCTGGAACTGATGAAGATCCTGCGAATTGTGCATCTGAGTGCATTCTTCCCATAGTATCAGTCATACCGTAAGAAGCTGGACCTGCAGCCATGTTATCTGGGTGAAGAGTTCTTCCTGTACCACCACCTGATGCTACTGAGAAGTATTTCTTACCTTGTTCCACACATTCTTTCTTATATGTTCCTGCAACTGGATGTTGGAATCTTGTTGGGTTAGTTGAGTTACCAGTGATTGATACGTCAACGCCTTCTTTATGCATGATTGCAACACCTTCTCTAACGTCGTCAGCACCGTAACATCTTACTTTTGCTCTTTCTCCGTTTGAGTATGCTTTTTCTTTAACTACTTTAACTTCTCCAGTGTAGTAGTCAAATTGAGTTTGAACATATGTGAATCCATTAATTCTTGAAATGATGAATGCAGCATCTTTTCCAAGACCGTTTAATATAACTCTTAATGGTTCTTTTCTTACTCTGTTAGCTTTTTCAGCTATTTTAATAGCACCTTCAGCAGCAGCAAAACTTTCGTGTCCTGCTAAGAATGCGAAACATTTAGTTTCTTCTCTTAAAAGCATAGCTCCTAAGTTTCCGTGTCCTAAACCAACTTTTCTGTCATCTGCAACAGATCCTGGGATACAGAATGCTTGTAATCCTTCTCCGATTGCTTCAGCAGCATCAGCAGCTTTAGAGCAACCTTTCTTTATTGCTATAGCAGCACCTAAAACGTATGCCCATCCAGCGTTTTCAAATGCGATTGGTTGAGTTTCTCTAACTATTGTGTATGGATCTACTCCAACTTCAGCACAAACTGCCTTCGCATCTTCTAGAGTCTTCATTCCGTACTTTTCTAGTACTGGAGTGATTTGGTTAATTCTTCTTTCATAACTTTCAAATAATGCCATTTTAAAAATCCTCCTTTACAAATAATTATTTATGTCTTGGGTCTAATAATTCAGCAGCGTCAGCAACTCTTCCGTATTGTCCCTTAGCTTTTTCTAATGCTTCATTAGCATCCATACCTTTAGCGATACTTTCCATCATTTTTCCTAAGTTAACAAACTTATATCCAATGATTTCTTTATCTTCGTCTACAGCGACTTCAGTAACATATCCTTCTGCCATTTCAAGGTATCTAGGACCTTTAGCTAAAGTTCCATACATAGTACCAACTTGAGATCTTAGTCCTTTTCCTAAATCTTCAAGACCTGCTCCGATAGGTAGTCCACCTTCTGAGAATGCAGTTTGAGTTCTTCCATAAACGATTTGTAAGAATAATTCTCTCATAGCTGTGTTTATAGCGTCACAAACTAAGTCTGTGTTTAATGCTTCTAATATAGTCTTTCCTGGTAATATTTCTGAAGCCATAGCAGCTGAATGAGTCATTCCTGAACATCCAATTGTTTCAACTAATGCTTCTTGGATAATACCATCCTTAACGTTTAATGTTAATTTACAAGCTCCTTGTTGTGGTGCACACCAACCTATTCCGTGAGTTAAACCTGATATATCAGTAACTTCTTTAGATTGAACCCATTTTCCTTCTACAGGAATTGGCGCTGATCCGTGATTAGGACCTTTAGCAAGTACACACATTTCTTCAACTTCTTTTGAATACATCATATATTTTTGCTCCTCCCTAATTAATAGATAATTACAAATTCTAAAATCTTATTTCTAAGTCCTAAAAATGTAGTTGGGCACAAAATAACCCGCTGGGGCACTTTTTCCCTACTCCTATTCTAGCAAATGATTTAGCTTCTCACAACCTTTATTTAAAAATTTATGCACATTTTATGTACTTTTATTTCAAAATCTGCACTACAAAAGAATAAAAATCGTTTATTGACTTTAATTAGGAAAAATAATAGCGAATATTTTTCAACAAATAATATTACTGTAAAATATCTTTCCAAAAAATATATTAAATAAAAAAAAATATATTGAAATATTTTCGAAGACGTGATAGAATAATTTTTGTCAGTTTACATGCCGCTGTGATGGAATTGGCAGACGTGGTGGACTCAAAATCCTCTGGTAGTGATATCGTGCCGGTTCGAATCCGGCCAGCGGCACCATTTATTTTGGTGAATCGCCGTATTACTTGGTTTATGTACCTTGTAGTATGGCTTTTTTTATGCGTTTGCAACAACCAGATTTTATTTTGTTTTTAAGCAATCTCCCAAGTGACTGCTACCGCATTATTTGTAGATAAATCTTCTGCTTCTAAATCAATGGTTTCAATGCTTGACTCACAGCAATCCATACTTTAATATATAACATTTATATATTTATATCACTCCAGCTACAATCAATGTTTATAACTTCTCCTATGGTTACTCCTGCTGCTTTTAATATTATAAGTGCTTTCTTTTTGGCATCTGCTACTGATCTTTCTAATAAAGTCCCATCATTTCTGAATAATCTTTCATTTTATACTTAATTGAGAACACTGGTGCTGAAGTGCACTTTGACAATGCATACAATACTTTCCCTAATTTTTTGTTATCATTATCAAATTTAATATTCAACTCATTAGTATACTCATATCTAACAAAGTATCTCTCACAGTTTCCATTCTAAATTCTAGGTATTTTGAATTAATCCTTTTTTTTATAGTAAAATTTGAATAAAGTATCTTCCCATATCATATCTGCTATCTAAGTATGCAATTTCTAGCTTTTAGCTAACCGCAGCATAATGCTTATCTAAATTTAATAATTCCCACTTATTCATATAAAATATGATATAATACTATTAGGTCATATGACCCGGGGTAAGATATAATAATGTTAGCGAAAGCTAACGAATGGAGGATTACCTAATGGGGATGATGACAGTTGAAAGGATGGAGAGTAAGAATCCATACCAAGG